>JAEZIA010000425.1 GCA_023416315.1 Actinomycetes bacterium | reverse complement strand
CGCTGGCCGTTGCCACCCAGACGCAGAAGCCCCTGCCACCTGGCCGATAGAGGAGACGTCAATGCCCGGAGCGCAATCCAGTGTCGGCGGCCAGCCGGGTCCGACCGCGGATCTGACCGGATGGATTGCCGAGCCCTTCAGCGCGGCCGGTTTCACTCATGATGTCTACCGCAAGGGCTCCGGGCCCGGCGTGGTGCTGATCCCGGAGATGCCCGGCGTGCATCCCGGTGTGCTGGCCCTGGGAAATCACTTGGTGGACAACGGCTTCACCGTGGCGATCCCGTCGCTGTACGGCACACCCGGCGCGTCGGCGCGGGGCCCCGGCATGGTGTTGGACCTGGCGCGCGGGTGTGTGGCCAAGGAGTTCGCGGCATTCGCGACCAATAAGGAACGGCCGGTCTCGCACTACCTGCGGGCGTTGGCGCGCGATCTCAAGGAGCGAACCGGCGGCAAGGGCGTCGGCGTGATCGGGCAGTGCTTCTCCGGCGGTTTCGCGCTGGCTGCCGCCGTCGACGACAGTGTGCTGGCGCCGGTGCTCAGCCAGCCGTCGGTACCGATCGGACTGACCGCCAAGCACAAACGCGACCCCGGGGTGAGCGAGGGGGAGCTGAAAGTCATCGAGAAGCGGGTCGCCGAGGACGGACTGTGCGCGCTGGGGCTGCGGTTCAGCGGCGATCCGATGGCGCCTGCCGAACGGTTCAAGACGCTCAAGGACCGGCTCGGCGATGCCTTCGAGGTCATCGAACTGGACTCCTCGAAGGGCAACCCCGGCGGGTTCGGCCGCCTGGCGCATTCGGTGTTGACACTCGAGGTGCGCGAGGTCGAGAAGCAGCCGGCCTACGAGGCGCGCAACCGGGTGGTGCAGTTCCTCAAGGAGCGGCTGACCTAGTCGCTCATCGGTCTTGCGGGTCGATCCGCAGATGAGCGGTCAGCACGATGTCGTCGTAGGCCGATCGGAGCGGACGTTCGCTCCTCTGCGAAAGGGCCAGGAACTCGGCCAGGATACGTTCCGCGAGCGGTCGTAGCTTGACGTTGTTCTGTTGCGATCGCCATTTCAGCAGATTGAACGCCGTCGTTTCCTCGATCCCGTAGATCACCATCAGCATGCCTTTGGCCTGCTCGATCGTGGCTCGGTTCTCGACGATCTTCGCCAGATCAGCGCTGAGGATTTCCTGGTGCTCGCGCTCCGACGGTGTTACCTCGATGTAGAAACCTTCGGTGCCGATGACGGCACCGTCTGTATCGGCGAGCTGATTGGCGACCACCACCACCTGGTGGACGTTGCCCTGGACGTCGATGATGCGATGCCGGGTGCTGAACGCTCCGTGGGTGCGGATGATGTCGTCGAGGGTCGCGGCGATCTGGTTGCGGTCGTCGGGATGCTTGTGGGACAACACCAATTCAGTCGTCGGGGTCACCGTGCCCGGTTCGTAGCCGTGCAGGAGTTGAACCTGCTCGCACCATTCCCAGCGTTCATCTTGGAAGTAGAAACGGAACGTTCCCATCCGCTGGGGCGCGCCGCCGGCCAATGCCTGAGCGACTGAGTCGTCCTCGATGATTTTCGCAAATACGGGTTCCATCGGCACTCCCGACGTTGTCTTGCACGTCGCGAAGGTGCGAATTAAAGCAGTGACTCTAGCGAGGGGCCGCTGAAACGCCCAGAGCTTAGTTCGCCTGGGAATCTGTACAGGACACTACAGCAAGTCGGCTCAGACTGGGCTACGAAGTGACAACGAACAGGCGCCACTCACCGGGCACGCCCTTCAACTGCTGGGTGCCCCTGTCCTCAAACTGGAGTCCCGACCCAATCACCAAATCGCGCAACGTGCTCGACACCAGAACATCATTGGGTCCCGCCAACGCGCTCACCCGGGCACCGATATGGACGCCGATCCCACCGATGTCGTCGCCGCGGACCTCGCACTCGCCGGTGTGCAATCCGGCGCGTATCTCCACACCAAGGGTGTGCACGGCGTCGCGAATTGCCATGGCGCAGCGGATCGCTCGCTGTGGCCCGTCGAACATCGCAAAAAAGCCGTCGCCCGATGTGCTGACCTCGCGACCGCGGAAACGGCCGAGCTGCGCGCGCACGATGGCGTCGTGGGCGTCGAGCAGGGCGCGCCAATCCCGGTCGCCCATGGCGGCGGCGCGCCGCGTCGAGTCCACGATGTCGGTGAACAACACGGTGGCCAGAACACGGTCGTCGACCACGTCGGGTCGTTCGCCGGTGAGGAACTGGGCGATCTCGTTGAAGGAGTCTCGCCACGGTTCGACGACGTGATAGACGTTGCGCCCCGGCAACTCAACGAATTTCGAGCCCTCGATGTATGCGGCGACAGCCCGCCCCTTCTCGGGCGGAATGAGGGGGTCGTCGCGGTGATGGATCAGCAGCGTTGGGACACGGATGGTCGGAAAGATGGCGTGCGCGTTGGCCTCGGTCAGAAGCGGCAACATGAGTTCAGCAGTGCGTGGGCTCGCCGCCAGGCGTTCGTGACGCGCCCACGCGGCGCGGATCTCCTCGTTCCACGGCATGTCCGGATTGAGCACACGCTCCACTTCACCGGTACCCCAGGCCGCGGCGGCTATGGCGACAAGGTCCTCCATGGGATCGGTGCGATTCACCCCGTCCGGAGTGCTTTCCGGCATGACAAGCGCGGTCGTGCGCGACGGATATGTTGCGGCGAACAGTCCTGCAGGATGGATTGCGCCGGCATATGCGACCAGAGTCGCTTCCGAAATGCCGAGAGCGTCGAGCACCGCGGTGATGCTGTCGGTCCACTGTTCCAACGTCGGCAGTGCGCCCGGCTCGACAGGATCGGAGGCCCCGCTGCCCGGCTGGTCGAAGATGATCAGCCGGCCGAGGGTGGTCATCGCCTCCAGCCAGCCCGCTACACCCGGGAGCTCCGGGAAGATCTCGCAATTGGTGAACCAGTTCGGCACCAGAACGATGTCGCGAGCTCCCGCTGCGGAGGCTCGATAGGCCACCCGCAGATCCCCGTTCATCGCGTAGCGCGTCTCGGAGAACACTGCGGCAGTCTATTCGCGTTCGCTCATCTGCAGGCCGTGGTCGGGTGTCCACACTGGGTGACCACGGTCTGTCAGCGATGCCGCGTGTCGGCCACCGAGAGTAGTATCGAACATATGTTCGGAAGTCAGCTGCATGACTACTTCGAGCCGTCCGATACGGACGAATCGCGAGCATTGCTGACCAGCATCCGGGCCTCGGCTCGCACCGAGAATCAGGCCGCCGCGCGCCGGTTGAGCTCGATCGCCGAGCTGTTCGAGTTGCGGCGCCGTGAGCGGGGCGAACGCGAGACCTGGGCGGTGGACACGTGGGCCGCGGTGGGTTCGGAGTTGGCCGCGGCACTGAGGATCAGCCCGGCCAAGGCGGGCAGCTACATGAACTACGGGCTGGCCATGAAGCAGTTGCCCGCCGTCGCGGCGGTGTTCATCGCCGGCGATATCGATATGACGATGTTTCAGACGGTGGTCTACCGCACCGCGCTGATCACCGATGACGGCGTCCTGGCGGAGGTTGATCGGCGGTTGGCGCAGCAGACCCAGCGGTGGCCGTCGATGACGCGTGGACGGTTGGCGTCCGAGATCGACAGAATCGTGCGCAAGCTGGATCCCGACGCGGCACGCAGGACCCGCGAAAAAGTCCGCGATCGCGAGGTGGTGTTCGGCGATGAGGACGACGGCCTCATCGAGGTGATCGCCCGGATGGCCGCCACCGACGCCGAAGCGCTCAAGCAACGGCTCGGCGGTTTGGCCAAGACGGTGTGTGAGGCCGACCCGCGCACCGCGGAGCAGCGGCATGCCGACGCCTTTGGCGCGGTCGCGGCCTACGCCGATCGGCTGGCCTGCCGCTGCGGCGACCCGAATTGCCCGGCCGCCGCGCAGCCCGCGCCCGGTCCGGTCGTGATCCACGTCGTCGCCGAGCAGGCCACCGTCGAAGGGCGTTCCGACAACCCGGGTTACCAACTGGGCGCCAACGCGGTGGTGCCTGCCGAGGTGGTGGCCGAGTTGGCTCGCGAGGCCAAGCTCAGCCCGCTGGTCCATCCCGCCGATGCCCCGCCGGAGCGCGGCTATCGCCCGTCGCGGGCGTTGGCGGACTTCGTGCGTGCCCGAGATCTGACGTGCCGTGCACCGGGATGCGACCAGCCGGCCACGCACTGCGATCTCGACCACACGGTGCCGTATCCCTACGGCCCCACCCATGCCGGCAACCTCAAATGCCTATGCCGTCGCTGTCACATCCTGAAAACGTTCTGGGGTTGGCGCGACAAACAATTGGCCGACGGCACGGTGATCTGGACGCTGCCCGGTGGCCAAACCTATGTCACCACGCCAGGTAGTGCGCTGTTCTTCCCGAGCCTCATGGCGCCGACTCTGCCCCCGATGTCCCGCCTCGCCGAGATCGAAACGACCGGTGATCGCACGCTGCTCATGCCGCGACGCAAGACCACCAGAGCCCACAATCGGGCGAAGTACATCGCCGCCGAACGTCACCGCAACCGCACTCAGCGGGCGGCGGATTACGGCGCTGCGCTCGGCCCGGCGCCGCCGCTGGCCGACGACGATCCGCCCCCTTTCTAACCAGGGCAAACACCAGCGCAGACGCGGGCGTCAATATACGCTTTCCCACGTGACCACCACGACGCCCGCCGAACCGGAAGCCCCGGTTCCCGCCGCCGTCGCACCCGCGCCGCGGGGCAAGACGGCCGCAATCGTCACCGTGCTGATTGTGATTCTCGCCTACCTCGCGACGCTGTTCGGTTACTGGTGGCTCTCGGGCTCCGCCAAGGAGTTGGAAGCTACCAGCGAGGGCAACGGATCGGAGACCGTCGTCCTGATCACGCTGCAGGCGCTACGCACCGTCGACTATAAAGCCGACGCGAAAGTGCTTGTCATCCCGGCTGATTCACTGGTCGACGAGAAGCTAGACGTCCTCAAGGAGGACATCTCGGTCCGGCTGCATCCGTGGAATTCGCTGGGCGATCTGAAGTTTCCGGCAGGCGCCGCACCGGCCGAGGTGACGACGACCATCGACGTCAACGGTGATGTGAACACCTGGCCCTTCGACCGATATCGGACGGACGGAATCAGCGCCGACCTCCTGATCGGTGAGGGTGACGAACGCCAGATCGTCCCGGCCAGGGTCGAGATCGCCGGCGCCCTGCAGGGTTGGGATCTGTCGAGCGAGGAAGTGGCGCCGGCTCCGGCGGCCAAGGGTGATAGTGACGCCATCCAGGTCACGTTCAGTCGCGCCCTCGGGCCACTGGCGTTCGACCTCGGCATCGTGGTCGTGCTCCTGACCCTGCCCAGCATCGCGATCTTCACCTCGGTGCTGGTGATCACCCGGCGCAAGCAGTTCCAGATGCCGTTCGCAACGTGGTACGCCGCAATGCTGTTCGCGATCGTGCCGCTGCGCAATATCCTGCCCGGCGCACCGCCGCCGGGCGCCTGGATCGACGTCGCCTTGGTGTTGTGGGTGATCGTCGCCCTGGTCGCCGCCATGGTGATGGTCGTCATCTCCTGGTACAAGCAGGTCGATTAGTCCTCTGCCGGTTCGCCGTCCGCGGCGGCCGCGGTGGTGCGCGCTTCCTCCTTGGTGCGCCGCCGCATCAAGCGACGGCGTTTCTCGGGCGGCTCGGGTGAGGTCATCTCCACGCCCTTGTACACGGCCAGATACACCGAGATCGTCGTGACGATGATGATCATCAGCACCGGTCCCAGCACGATGCCCCAGAAGCCGAACATCGCGATCCCGGAGAACACCGCCAGCAGCATCAGCGCCGGATCCAGTCGGGCCTCGCGCGGCACCAGGATCGGTCGCAGGAAGTTGTCGATGTTCGTGACACCGATGATGTGGAACAGCACCACGAACAGCCCGCCACCGATGTTGCCGAAGAACATCATCCCGATGCCGAACGGGATCGTGACGATGCCGCTGCCCAGTGGGATCACCGATAGTGCGGTCAGGAAGATCGCGAAGATGAAGAACCCGTTGTGGAAGCCGCCGATGTAGATCGACGCCGCACCCATCAGGCCTTGGACAAGCGCAATAATGAACTGGCCCTTGACCGTTCCCTTCACCATCGCGCCCATCTTGGCCAGATACAGGTCGGTGACCTCCTCGCCGAGCGGGTTGAGCCGGCGGATCAGCGTCAGCAGCTGCTGCTGATTGGTCAGCAGCGAAACCAGCACGTAGAGGAAGATGATCGCCGACGTGACGACCCCGATCACGCCACCGGCGGCGCCTTGCAGCGTGTGCAGCAGCCACCGTCCTACGCCCTGCGAGACGCTCACCAGGTTGTCGCGCAGCGACTCGCTGGTGACCGAGAAGTGGCCGAACGGCAGCCGGGCCAGCAGGCGGTTCACATACCCCAGCGCCTGGTCGCCGACGCTGGACATGTCGGCAGTCTGCACCCAGTCCGCGACGTGCACCACCATGTGTGAAATCTGCAGCACCGCAAGCGTTACCAGCGCGCCGACCGGGATGATGACGGTGGCCAGCGCGGCCAGCACCGTGAGTGTCGCCGACAGCCCGGAGCCGAACCGGCCACGGCAGCGGTTGTACAGCGGGGTGAACAGGTAGGCGACGATCGCCGCAATGACGATCAGAATGAAATAGTGCCGCAGGAAGTAGGCACCTAACAGAACGGCGACCAGCGTGACGATCGCCAGCGCGCGCTTCTGGGTGACGGTGAAGTCGGTATTCACCGATCTACTGATTCATCAGCCGGGACAGGTGTTCGGCGATGTTGGGGTAGCGCTTGAGGTGGGCGCCCCCGTTGAGGTCGAGGATCTCGCCGGTCAGCCAGGAGGACTGCGGTGAACACAGGAAGGCGACCGCGTCGGCGATGTCCTGCGGTGTCCCCGCCCTACCCAGCGCGGTGTTCTCGACGTACTCGTCGACGACTCCGGGCACCATCGCCGCGCCTTCGGTCAGCGGCGTGTGTACGAAACCCGGGGCTACCGCGTTGACGCGGATGCCGCGTGGACCCAACTCCAGTGCCGCCACCTGGGTAAGCATCGACAAGCCGGCTTTGGCCGCGCAGTAGGCACTCATCCCGATCGCCGGTTGGCGGGCGTTCAGCGAAGTCAGCGACACCAGTGCGCCGCCCTCGCGCAGATGACGGCCGGCGTGTTTGATCACCAGGAACGCGCCGTTGAGGCAGACGTCGATCACCGCGCGGAACTGGTCGGCGTCGAGTTCGGTGATGACCCCGAACCCGCTGAACCCGGCGCAGTTCACCACGACGTGCAGCGCACCTTCACGCGCCACCACTTCGTCGAAAAGCGTTGCCACCGTAGCCTCGTCGGTGACTTCCACGGATGCCCAAGTGTGCGGGTCACCCAGCTCGTCGGCGCGTTCGGCGGCCAGTTCGGTGTTGCGGTCGGCGATCGTCACGCGCGCGCCTTGGTCCGCCAGCGTCTGCGCCGTCGCCCAGCCGATGCCGGAGGCGCCCCCGACGATCACCGCTACCTGATCGGTCATGACACCTTCCCGTCGTTCTCCGGGGCGCCCCACTTGCGCCGGACGGCCTCCCATGGATTGCCGTACCCCGGCGGCTGCCCGTAATAGGGGGATTGGCGTTTGAGGTACTGACGGGCCAGCGGCGCGGCAGCCCGGAACAGGTAGCGCTTCCAGCCGACCTTCTCGGCGGTCTGGGCCAGCATGTCGGGCCAGGAATAGTGCTGATAGGAGAGCACCTGCTGCGCGGTGGCGGTGTCCATCCAGTCGGTGGCGAACCAGCCGTTGTCGTCGTTGGGATCGCCTCTGCGTCCGGCGGGCAGCGCACCCACCAGACCCATCGCCGCGGTGGTGGACTGTCCGATATCGCCCTGGCGCTGCCGATGACTGTCGTCACCGCCGATCAGCAAGGTCTGGCCCAGCACGTCGGCGGTGGTCGCGGCGGCGAAGGCGGACGCGACATCGCGGACGTCGACGGTCTGGAGCCGACCGTCGACGGGCAGCACCCCCTCGAAGAAGATCAGGTTGGGGTCCATGCCGAGGTTGGGTTCGGTGGTGAGCACCCCACCGAGGCGCAGTATGACCCAGTCCAACGTCGAGGCCCGCACGATCGACTCAGCCTCGACCTTGTGCTTGCCGTAGTTGTCGTACGGGTTCACCGGAGTCTGGGCGGTGAGCACGTCGGTGATCCGGTACGGATTGCGCGGGCCGTACACCGCGATGCTGGAGGCCTGCACCAGCCGCGGTGGATTCGCCTGATTCTCAGCGGCTTTCACGATGTTCGCGGTCGCGCCAACGTTGACGTTGTACGCCAGCTGGGGTTTGGCGTAGCACAGCGGCGGGATCACCGCGGCCAGGTGGACGACCGTCCCGGGGGAGACCTCGGTCAGCAGCGCCTCGACCGCGGCGGGGTCGGTCAGGTCCGCCCAACGCACCTGCACACCCGCTGGCAGCTCGGCGGCGGCCTTCTGCGTTGCCGGGGTTTCCAGGTCGGTCGCGACGACGTGGCGGCCGATGGCGGCCAGTTGCCTGACCGTCGCACTGCCCACCAACCCGAACGCGCCGGTCACCAGCACAGCGTCGGACATCCAGCCCCCTTCGTGTGTAGAACGCGCTCTAGTGAAGCATTTCCACTATGCCGGTGCGGGGGTTATCCGCCGCGCGGGGGCACCACGCATCGCAGGGCCGGGCGTTGAGAGACTGCGCCTGCAGCGCAGACTGATTCGCCGTCGTGCCGCGCGCATTGTGGTGAGTACGCTCAAACCATGCCCGCGAGATGCGCAGCGCTCGTCGCGGCGGTTGTACTGGCCGCAGCTCTCCCCGGCTGCGGAGCGCGGCATACGCATCCGGCGCCGACCACGCCGGCAGCGGCGGGACTGCTCAACAACGTGTCCGTCGCCGAGTTGATGGACGCCATCGCCGAGGCCAGGCTGCCCGCGCTCAACGCCCGCGACACCACGTCGACGGCGTGCCCGACGGCCGGCTGCCTAGAGGCCGCCGAGACCGACACGGTGTCGATCCTGAAGTTCCCGAGCACCGGACGCGCGGAGCTCTACGCCGCGGCGGTGCCCGACATGCTGCAGGTCGAGGACGTCGTCGTGGTGTTCGCCCCGACGCTGACCGCCGAACAGAAGGCGGCCTACGGCCGAGTCGTCAAGGACGCGATGCGTTAGCCCTTCATCTCGGCGTACAGCTCGGTGTAGTACGGCAGGCAGTGCTTGAGTGCCTCGCCGGTGGTGTACAGCGGTTGATAGCCGAGGTCGCGGCGCGCCTTATCGATGGAGAAGTAGTTGTCGATGGAAACGCGTTCCACCGCAAGCGGTTCCAGGGGCGGCGCGGGCAGCTTGAACTTAAAGTGCAGCCACTGCCAGCCGGTGAGCAGCGCGTGCACGAGCCCACCGGGAATCCAGACTGTCGGCCACTTCTCACCGCAGGCCTCGACCACCGGCCGGGAGAAGTCGAACATGTTGATCGGTTCGCCGTCGTTGATGAAGTACGCCTGGCCGGGTGCGGTGCCGCCCGGCACCAGATGCTGGGCGGCCAGGATGAACCCGTGCACCAGGTTGTGCACGTAGGAGTTATCCAGCTTCGCGTCCTTGTTGCCGACCAAAACCTTGACGTGCCCGGCGATCACGCGCTCGAACAGCTTGCGGAACATGGTCTGATCACCCCGGCCCCAGATGCCGCTGGGCCGGATCGAGCAGGTGAGCACGCCGTCCACGCCGTTCTGGCTGAGCACGAACTTCTCGGCGACCACCTTGGTCTCGGTGTACAGGTCGTTGAAACGTGCTGTGTAGGGCATGGATTCGTCGCCGTTGACGATGCGCTGGCCGCCCATGACCACGCTGTTGGACGCGGTGTAGACGAATCGCTTGACGCCCGCGGCCTGCGCGGCGTGCACCAGGTTCTTGGTGCCTCCGACATTGACGTCGAAGCTGCGCTTGCGGTACTCGTCGGTGACCGACGCGCCGCCCATCAGGTCGATGATCGCCGCGGTGTGGAAGATCGTGTCGATTCCGTCGACGGCGGCGGCCACGGTGGCGGTGTCGCAGATGTCGCCCTGAATGATCTCGAGGCGCTCATGCGGCGGCAGGGCAGAGGCCGCCCGGTCAAAGGCGCGGACGAAGTGTCCGCGCTCAAGCAGCTCGGTCACCAGGTTGGCGCCGACGAACCCGGCGCCGCCGGTCACCAGGACGCGGCCCAGCTCGGTTGTCAGCGTGGCATCACTCATGGCGGGGAGAATAACTGAAACACGTTCCAGTTTTCTAGTGTTGCTGGTAGGCGAACCGGACGGATCAGTCCTCGTCGTCCTCGCGGGAGGCCAGCGCATCTTCGATCCGTTTGCGCGCCCCGGCTAAGTGTTCCTCGCAGCGTCGTGCCAGTTCCTCGCCCCGCTCCCACAGTTTCAGCGACGAATCAAGGTCGAGCCCGCCCTGCTCGAGGACCCGGACCACCTCGATCAGTTGGTCCCGGCAATCTTCGTAGCCAAGCTGACTAATGGGCTTCATTTCGCTTGGCTTTCCATTGCTCCCGCTCATGCGGCTCCGTCCGTCTGCCCAGTACTCGTTGCCCCGATCGCGCCGTCGCCAACCCGGATCCGCAGCCGCGTACCGGCGGGCGCATCGGCGCTGGAGCGAAGGATGTCGCCGTCGGCCACCTGCACCACGGCGTAACCGCGGGCCAGGGTGGCGGCCGGGCCCAGCGTGGACAGCCGCGCGGCCAGGTGGCCGATCCGGTCGGATTCGGCCGCGACCAGCCGGTTGACGTCGCGGCGGATGCAGGCGAGGGCCCGCTCGATCTCGTCGGTGCGGTGCGTCAGCGCCCGCAGCGGATCCGCGAGCACCGGACGGCTGCGCAATTGACTCACGGTGCGCTCTTCGCGCCCCACCCAATTGCGCAGGGCCTGCGCGCTGCGCTGCCGTAGTTCGGCGACCAGCGCCAGCTCGGCGGCGGTATCGGGCACCACCTTCTTGGCGGCGTCGGTGGGGGTGGCCGCGCGCAGATCGGCGACCAGATCGCACAGCGGGTTGTCCGGCTCGTGGCCGACCGCGCTGACCACCGGCGTGGTGCACGCGGCGATCTCGCGGCACAGCGTCTCGTCGGAGAACGGCAACAGGTCCTCCACGCTGCCGCCGCCGCGGGCCAGGATGATCACGTCGACATGCGGATCGGCGTCCAGCTCGGATAAAGCGGCCACCACCTGCGGCACACAGTTGGGGCCCTGCACGGCGGTGTTGCGGACCTCGAAGCGCACCGCGGGCCACCGTGCCGACGCAATGGCCATCACATCATGTTCGGCCGCCGACGCCCGGCCGGTGATCAGCCCGATGGTGTTGGGCAGGAACGGGATCGGGCGTTTGAGTCGCGGGTCGAAGAGCCCCTCGGCGTCCAACAACCGGCGCAGCCGCTCGATACGCGCCAGCAGTTCACCGATGCCGACGGCACGGATATCGGTCACCCGCAGCGAGAACGTCCCGCGGCCGGTGTAGAACTGCGGCTTGCCATGGACGATGACCTGGACACCCTCGGCCAGCTTCACCGGCGCGTTGGCCACCAGGTCTCGCGGACAGGTGAGGGACAGCGACATGTCCGCGGCCGGGTCGCGCAGCACCAGCCACGCGGTGTTCGAACCCGGGCGCATGGTCAGCTGCGCGATCTGACCCTCCACCCACACGGTGCCCAACCGGTCGATCCATTTGGCGACCCGTGTCGCGACCGCGCGGACCGGCCACGGGTTCTCCGGGGACTGGCCGGGTT
>JAEZIA010000422.1 GCA_023416315.1 Actinomycetes bacterium | reverse complement strand
TGATGTCGGCCTTATTCGGGTAAAACGCCACGTGCCCGGCGATCGCGGCGACCGCCGGGTAGGGCGCCTCGTAGGTCCAGATCGCGTCCTCGACCGTGGTGCCCCCGGCGGTGACGCTGTAGTAGCTCGCGTCCCCCTTGTACGGGCAGTACGTGCGGGTGTCGGTGCAGCTCAATACGGCGGGCTCGACGTCGCCGAGCGGGATGTACTGGACGACGGGGTAGGTCGATTCGGCCAGGCCGAGCGCGGCCCGGGTGTCGGCGACGAGTTCGCCGTTGACCCGGACCTGCACCCGCCCTTCGGTCGGGGCGATCGTGATCGGGTGATCGACGCCGGGCTCTTTGATCTCACGTGTGCTCATCGGTGTCCCTCCTCGAGGCGTAGTCGGTGCAACACCGCCTGACACCCATGATTCCCGTTCAGGGCCGACGCGCGATCGCATCCGCGACCACGGCGATCGGCGACGTCGACGAGCGCCCCCCGGCCTCATGCCGGTCGGCCACCTTGTAGGCGGTGTACATCCCGCGCACCCCGAGCCAGCGCAGCGGCTCGGGTTCCCAGGTGGCCGAGCGGTGCCCGACCCACGGCAGTGCCGTCAGCGGCGTGGACCGCTTGAGGACCAGGTCGGCCAGCGTCCGACCGGCCAGGTTGGTGGCTGTCACCCCGTGCCCGACGTACCCGCCTGCCTCGCCGAGCCCGGTGACCGGATCCAGGCTGACGCCCGCGGACCAGTCTCTCGGCACTGCCAGCACCCCGCACCAGCCGTGCGCGATCGGCACGCCGCGGGTCTGCGGCAACACCGCGTTCAGCACCCCGGTCAGGTAGGCGATGGTGTCCGGGCCGACGGCGCCGTCGCGGTCGATGCGGGAGGCGTAGCGATACGGCACCGCGCGGCCGCCGATCGCGATGCGGTCGTCGGCGGTCCGCTGCGCGTAGAAGAATCCGTGCGCCAGGTCGCCGAGCGTCTCCCGGCCCGCCCAGCCGATGCGCGCCCAGATGTCCTCGCCCATCGGCTCGGTGGCGATCATCGCGCTGTTCATCGGCAGCCAGCGCCGCCGCAGCCCGCGCATCCGTGCGGTGAAGCCTTCGGTCGCGCGCAACACGATCGGTGCGCGCACCACCCCGAACGGGGTCTGCGCCCGTCCCGCGCTGATCGCCGTCACCGGGGTTTGTTCGTAAATGGTGACGCCGAGGCGTTCGACGACGTCGGCCAGACCGCGGGCCAGCTTGGCCGGCTGAATGCGCGCGCAGTGCGGGCTGAACGAGCCGAGGACCAGCCCGTCCACCCGGACCCGGTCGGCGGCCTCGGCGGCGGTCAACAATTCGATGCCGTCGCTGCCCCACTCGCGGTCTTCATCGGCTTCGGCGCGCAGCCTGCGGGCCTGCGCCGCGTTGCGGGCCACCTCGAGGTTGCCGCCCTTGACGATGTCGGCGTCGATACCTTCCCGGGCGGCCACCTCAATGACCTCGTCGACGGCGGCGTTGAGGGTCTGCTGCCAGGCCACCACGCTGTCGCGGCCGTACTTGCGGGCCAGCAGCCCACGGTGCCCCGGCGCCAGCCCGGACAGCCAGCCGCCATTGCGCCCCGACGCGCCGAACCCGGCGAATCGCGCCTCCAGGATCGCGATCCGCAGCGACGGGTCGGCCTTCTTCAGGTAGTAGGCGGTCCACAGGCCGGTGTAGCCGGCGCCGACGATGCAGACGTCGGCATCACGATCACCGGGCAGGGCCGGGCGCGGCTGGGGAAGTTCGGTGAACCAATGCGACACTGCGCCGTTGAGAGGGGCCATGCTACGAATCTAGAGCGCGGCGCGACTTGAGCACGCCGGCCGGTGTACCGCGCGCTCACAGCCCGCCGCGATGGGCCGTTTCGGCGACGAGCATGCGGTTCGGCCCGTTTGATACGGCCAACGTTGCGAAAGGCACGCGGCGGTGCGCGCACGCAGCGCTGTTAAAGCAGCAACTATTCCTCAGCTAGGAAAATGTATTTATCCAGTAGTTAAAGACCACCTGAGAATTTACTGTTAACTTTCCATAAGGGTCGCCGCGCGGTCCGGAACCGCTCTATTTTCACGTCAGAGTTAATTTCCGTGGCCGCTGGGGGGAATCATGGTCGCTGGGCATAAGTCGACGGGGTCGAAGCGCGCGAAAGCCAACCGGAGAATCCAACCACACGCGTGGTTGGGAGCGGGTGCGCTGGCGCTGGGTGTGGGTGCGGCTGCGCTAGCCGGCGGCTCCGGGGTAGCCCACGCCGACGACGCCGGGTCGGATAATCATTCGTCGTCGGTTGGCCACACCGGCAGACCGGCATCGTCGGCAGGTCACCGCCCGGCACCGAAGTCGATCACGCACCCCCCGTCTGCCGTCACTACTTCGGAGTCCAAAGCCCCGGCGTCCGTGATCTCGGCATCACGACAGGTCTTGACGCAACCCAAGGGGACCCGCACCCCGATAAGTCCCGCTGACGCGCCGAGCGTGTCGGTCGCGCCGAAGACGGTGGCGACTGCCATTGATGAGGCCGCGACCGGCTTGCTGGGTCAGTTGGAAAATGGCTTTCGGGTACTGGCAACCGGGGTCAGTCAGCTGGCCAGTGCGTCGGGTGTAACCGGCCAGGTGCCGCTCACGGGCCTGAGGGAAATCCAACAGCAGCAGGCCGACGCCGAGTACAACGTGACCGTCGGTTGGACCCCCGTGCTGGGGACGCTCTACAACGGGCGCAGGCTGGTTTCGGATTTCCGGGAATTCACTGCCGCCGCAGGCAAAGGTGACCTCGTCGATATGGCTGACGAATTCGGCGACATGGTCATTGATGGCATCGGGATGATCCCCGTCGTCGGCGCGCCACTGGCCGCATACGCGCGGTGGTTTGTCGCACCCGAAGTCTTCAAAATCTTCCCGATCGACGACATCGACACACCCGACATAGTCCTGCCGCAAGACAGCACCGAACAACTCAGCTCGACGCCGACGGCTCTGGCCACGGCTCTGGCCACTACCTATCCGCAGGCCTACCAGGATGTCTACACCTCTGCTTTTTCCTATCCACAAGGCTTCACGCGAACGGAGAACGTCCTCCTCAATGACGTAGGGCGAGGCACGAAGAAGTTGATCTATCTGCAGCCCGCACTGGTCGGTAAGTACAGCGCCACATCAGCCGGATGGGTCAGCAACACTCCCCCAGGGGGCTTCTATGGCCGAACTGAATTCAGCCTGTACCAAATGACCGACAGCACCGGCGTTACGGGAGGAACCACCGTCGCCTTCTTCACCGTCCCGCCATACACAAGTCGAAGGGCGCCTGTTGGCAACGTGGACAACTACACCAGCTACCGCAATCGTCAGGTCATTCTGAACGTGGTGGCCAACGACGTCACCGGCAGCGGCGGCGCCAAAGTGGTTTTGAAGGCTGACACAACCTCCGTCATGGGGGGCAGGGTGACTTACAACTACTCGCAGGGCACCGTCACGTACACCCCCCCATTGAATTACCGAGGGACCGATATGTTCCGGTACGTCCTCTCGGACGGCCCTAGCTACGGGGGTATCTCAGTGACCCCGGTCTTCATCACCGTGCAGTGAGGGGGCGTCGGCTGCGACCAGCCTGGCCCGGCACCTCACCGAGACCGACTCAGCCGCCGACGAGCTGTCCGTGCGGTGCCCTTCTCGTCGACCTCCACGTTGAACGCACCGCCGGTGTCGGCGGTGACGGACGATTGCGACGGCGCCGGCGATCACGACGGCGACCACCGGGCGAGGATCCGCGGCGTCATCGGCGGGACCACGTTTTCGCCTGCGCGCCGGTTCAGTCCGGCTGGGCCGCCTTCGCCTTGCGCTTGGCGTCGCGAAGCCCGACCCAGAAGCGGGCGGCTTCGCGGATCGATTCCTCGACCGGACGGGGCTGCCAGCCCAGTTCCTGGACGGCCTTGGCGCAGTCGAGCGGGCCCTCGGCGCGCATCAGCCGCAACGATCCCAGCGACAGCTTCTCGTCGGTGCGCCGTAGCCGCGCCTTGGCGGTGCCGAGCGCGGCGAGCGCGTAGGCGACGGGCAGCGGAATGGTCTTGGCCGGCGGCGGGACGCCGGCCTCCAGCGCGGCGATACGGGCCACCTCGGCGTTGCTGATCATCTTCTCCGAGATCAGGTAGCGCTCGCCGACCCCGCCCCGCTCGGCGGCCAGGATCATGGCGCGGGCGGCGTCGTCGACGCCGACGGCTTCCAGTTCGATCCCGCCCATCACGAACGGCAGCTTGCCGAAGGCGGCGCCGGCGATGATCGCGCCGTGCGGGGTGCGCCCCCAGTCGCCACTGCCGTAGGTGGTCGAGACGCACATCGCGATGGCCGGCAGGCCGTGGTCGCGGGCGTAGCGCAACACCAGTTCCTCGGCCTGCACCCGGGAGCGGACATAGGGGGTCAGGCCGCGGTCGACGATGACATCGGCTTCGCTGGCCGTCCGGCCGCGTCGGCGCCCGACGGTGACGTAGCTGCTGGTGAAGATGAACCGGTGCAGGTTCATGTCCTTGGCGACGTCGAGGACGTTGCGGGTGCCTTCGACGTTGGTGCGGAACAGCGGCGCGGGATTGCTGAGCCAGCCGCGGGTGTCGACGACGCAGTAGTAGACGTCGTCGACCCCGGTCATCGCCTCACGAAGAACGTCGTTGTCCCAGATGTCACCGGTGAAGCGCTGCACGTCCAGGTCGTCGATGGAGATCGTGTTGGCATTCGGTCGCACCATGACCCGCACCTGATGCCCGTCGGCGACCAGTTGGCGGGTGACGTGCGAACCGAGAAATCCGTTCGCCCCGATGACGAGCTTGGGCTGGCTCACTTGAGGCCCCCGTTGGCGCGCATCCAGGCGGCCGCCTCGTCGTCGAGCGTGCCGAGCTTTTCGGCTTTCTTGCACCACTTCATCCCCGCCTTCAGGAAGCGCAGCGGGTTGTAGATGTCTTCTTGACGCGACCACAGCCCGTCGCCGGCATAGGTGACGATCGAGATGTTGGTGGCGCTGATGATCGTGCCGTCTCCGGGGTCGCGCATGGGGTTGTCCAGTTCGCAGATGACCCGGCCGGTGTCCTCGTCGAATACCGCCCACAGCGACGGGAATTCGGTCATGTAGCTACCGGGAAAAATGCTCATGGTTCTGGTGATCCAGGCCCGGACTTCGTCGCGGCCCTTCATGGTGCCCATCGCATGCTCGATGTAGTCGACGTCGGGGGTGTAGTGACTCACCCAGGCGTCCCAGTCCTGAGTGCGGGCGGCCTCGGCGACGGTGTTCTCGAAGGTCGCGAAAGCCTCTTTCAGTTCTTCACGAGAGAAGTGCGGCACCCTCAAACTAGAACACGTTCTACCGGCCTTTGTCGAGGTTTTGATCGCAGGCAGGAGGCATTTCTGACGGAACCGTGACGTGGGATTATCCAACGACCCTTCCATCGTTGAACCGGGCATGTCGCACGACTATCACCGCAATCCCACCGCCGTTTCGGCGCTGTCTCCAGAGCAATACCGGGTCACTCAGCGCAATGGAACCGAGCGGCCGTTCACGGGCGAATACTGGGACAACCACGAGCCGGGTATCTACGTCGATGTCGTCTCCGGCGAGCCACTGTTCGCCTCGGTCGACAAGTTCGACAGCGGCTCCGGATGGCCGAGTTTCACCAAACCGATCGAGCAGTCCAACGTCGTGACCAAGCGGGACTTCAGCCACCTCATGCTCCGCACCGAGGTTCGCTCGGCCGCCGGCGACAGCCATCTGGGGCACGTCTTCACAGACGGTCCCCGGGCGCAGGGCGGGTTGCGCTACTGCATCAACTCCGCTTCGCTGAGATTCATCCACCTCGACGACCTCGAGGCGCAGGGCTACGGCGAGTACACCAAGTTGTTCGACACTTCCAAGGAGGACGCGTGACTACGATGAAGAGGGCGATCCTGGCGGGCGGTTGCTTCTGGGGCATGCAGGACCTGATCCGCAAGCAGCCCGGTGTGGTCTCGACCCGGGTGGGCTATACCGGCGGGCAGAACGACCACCCGACCTACCGCAACCATCCCGGCCATGCCGAGGCGATCGAGATCGAGTACGACCCGACGCAGACCGATTTCCGCGCACTGCTCGAGTTCTTCTTCCAGATCCACGATCCGAGCACGAAGAACCGGCAGGGCAACGACGTCGGCACCAGTTACCGGTCGGCGATCTTCTATCTCGACGACGAGCAGAAGCAGGTCGCGCTCGACACGATCGCCGACGTCGACGCCTCCGGGCTGTGGCCGGGCAAGGTCGTCACCGAGGTGACACCAGCCGGCGACTTCTGGGAGGCCGAGCCCGAGCATCAGGATTACCTGCTGCACTACCCGAACGGTTACACCTGCCACTTCCCGCGGGCGGGCTGGAAACTGCCGAAGCGGGCGCAGGTCTAGCGTCTAGCTTTCCCTCCCGCGAGCGTGCGTGTCGGCACAGGACACGCCGTCACCGGCGTGCACGGCACGCACGCTCGCGGGCCTGTCAGCGGCGTCGGTGCACGACGACGCGGCCGCCCTTCTTCGGGGTGAACGCCACGCCCCGCGAATGCCACTTCTCCCCAGGCGCACTGGTGGCGGCAATCGTGAAGTGCCGCAAGACCGTCCGCAGCACGACGTCCATCTCCATGTTCGCGAACGCCGCGCCGATGCAGCGGCGGGTCCCGCCGCCGAACGGCACCCAGGCGAACGTGTTGGGCCTGGTGTCCAGGAAGCGCTGCGGGTCGAAACGTTCCGGATCACCGAACATCTCCGCATTCTCGTGCAGCTGGCACAGGCTGACCATCACCGAATAGCCCTGCGGCACAATCCAATCACCGAGCTCATAGCTCGGCACCGCAACGTGGCGGCCGGAGAAGTCGATCACCGTCCGGTTGCGCTGGACCTCGAGGATGGTGGCCTGCCGGTAGCTGTTGTCGTCGGTGTCGGCCTCGACGACCAGGCGGTTCAGCACCGCGGGGTGTCGGGAGATCCGCTCGAATGCCCACGCCAGCGTCGAAGCGGTGGTCTCATGCCCGGCGGCCAACAGGGTCAGCAGCTCGTCGCCGATCTCGCCGCGCGTCATCGCCGAGCCGTCTTCGTAGCTGCTGCGCAGGAACAGTGACAGCACGTCGGTGCGGTCCTCGAAGTGCGGGTCGCTCTGTGCACGGCTGATCAGCGTGTCCACCAGCGTCTCGTACTCGCGGCGGTAGGCCACCAGCCGCCCCCAGGGCGTCCAGGACAATTCCCGTTTCGGCGACGGCAGCACCGCCAGCCGCGAACCCAGCGTCACCCACTTCGGGATCAGCTCGCGCAACCGTTCCAACTCCGCGCCATCGGCGCCGAAGATCGCCCGCAGGATGATGTTGAGGGTGATCCGCATCATCGGTTCGAGGGTCTCGAACTCGGTTCCCTGCGGCCAGGATTCGATCTCCCGCAGCGTCTCCTCGACCACGATCTGTTCGTAGGCCTTGATGCTCTTGCCGTGAAACGGCGGGGTCAATAGCTTGCGCCGGACCCGATGCTCGACGCCGTCGAGGGCGAACACCGACCCGGGCCCCAGCAGCCGGCTGAGGTTGGGCTGGATGTTGTACAGGACGTCGGGACTGGTCGTGAAGATCTGCTTGGTCAGAGCGGGGTCCGAGACGAGCACGGTGTTGCCGAACACCGGAACCCGAACTGTGACGCAGCGTCCGTAGCGGCGGGTAAGCCAATCGGTCGTCGGGCGGCGGGCCAGCACGAACGCCAGCCTGATCAGGGCGTTCGGCACACCAGGAGTCGGCGGCAGCTTCGGAGCGGTGGTAACCGGCAGGTCGACGGTTGGCGCTTCGCTCATCGGTGAGGCCCTCCCAGACTCGCGTGGTACCGCGTTGTACCACTGGCTTTCGAGGTACGGTACCCTGTGGTACCAGTCCTGACAAGAGCAGCGCGGAAGGAGGTCCGATGACCAGCACGGCCGCTCCCGAAGCCTCCGTCGCCGGCCGCGACGACGAC
>JAEZIA010000405.1 GCA_023416315.1 Actinomycetes bacterium | reverse complement strand
GCCTGACGGCGCGCGACCTCGGCGACCTCCGCGGACCCGTCCTGCAGCCCGTGGTCGACGATCAGTGCGGTGGTCGGCAGCGCGGCGGCGGCCGCGGCAGCCAACGCCAGCGAATCCGGTCCGCCGGACAGCGCCACGCACCACGACGTGGCGCCGGGCAGCCGCTCGGTCGCAAAGGCCGCCACCCCGGCCCGCAGTGCGGCTACAGCACCCGGTCGATCCACCGCTGCGGGTCTTCGATCTCGTCGGGCAGCGGCAGCGTGTCCGCGCTGGTCCACACCGTGTTGAACCGGTCCATCCCGACCCGGTCCACCACATGGTCGACGAACGCCTTACCGCGGGTGTACTGGCTGAGCTTGGCGTCGACGCCGAGCAGCGCCCGCAGCAGCCGCGCGAGCGGCGGCTGCTTGCGCTGGCGGCGCTGGTCGAACCGGTTGCGGATTGTCTGCACCGACGGCACGACGGCCGGGCCGACCGCGTCCATGACGTGGTCGGCATGGCCTTCGAGCAGGGTGCCCAGCACCAGCAGCTGATCCAGCGCCACCTGCTGCGGCTCGGACTGCACCGCCCGCATCAACCCGAGGATGCCGGCGTCGTTGGCATCCAGCGTGCCCTGCCGACGCTTTTTCACGAATTCCGCCAGCCGCCCCACGACCTGCGTCACATCGTCGGCCGCGTCGGTGGTGAGCACCCCCAACGCCTGCGACATGTGTTGGGCCAACCAGGGATTGGCGGAGAACTGGACCCGGTGGGTGACCTCATGCAGACACACCCACAGCCGGAAGTCGGCCGGCGACACCCGCAGCTGCCGCTCGACGGCGATCACGTTCGGATAGACCAGCAGCAGTAGCCCGTCGTCGGTGCCGGTCTCGGCGAACGGGTCGTACTGGCCGAGGATCCCCGAGGAGATGAACGCCAGCACGGCGCCGGTCTGGGCGCCGGTCACCCGCCCGGTGATCGGGTTGCTGGCTTTGTCGGTGCCGCCGGTCATCACCCGCATCGAGTCCGACGCCGCCCGAATCCAACCCTGCCGGTCGACGATCCGCGCGTCGGGAACCGGGGCGTCGCCGCCCATCCGGGTGACGTCGCGGACCGGACCCTCGGCCTTGCGGGCCGCGGTGGCCAGTTCGTCGATGGCCTGGTTGCGGGTGTAGTCGGTGGCCGGCGGACCGGGCCGGGCCAGCCAGGCGCCGACGTTGCCGGCGAACGCCCAGTCCACGGCCCGCCCGACCGTCACCGCCGAGTCGCTCATGAGCCGCACCCGCAGGTGCGCAGCGTGCCCGCCAGGACGTCGAGCGCGACCCGGCCCATCGGGCCTGCATCGTTGGAGATGAACGCGAAGGTCAGCACCCGGCCGCTGAGGTCGGTGACCACCCCGGCCAGTGAGTTGATCGCGGTCAGCGACCCGGTCTTGGCGCGCAACCAGCCCGCCGACGACACCTTGGGATCGCCGCCGAGGAATCGGTCCGACAGGGTCCCGCTACCGCCGGCGATCGGCAGCACGTCCAGCAGCGGACGCATGGCCGGCTGGTCGGGCCCGGCCGCGACGTTGACCACCTCGTCGAGTGTCTTGGCGGTCAACCGGTCCAGAACCGACAGCCCGCTGGAGTCGAAGAGAGCGGCGCCGGTCATGTCGACGCCGACGCCGGACAGCTTGTCGGTCACCCCGTCGACGGCGCCGGCGAAGCTCATCGGGTGGCCGGCGGCCCTGGCGACCTCGCGGCCGATCGACTCGGCCATCACGTTGTCGGAGGCGTTCATCATCTGCCGCAGCCGCTCGATCAGCGGCGCGCCCTGCACCGAGGCCAGCTGCCGTCCGGTCGGTGGGCCGGGCGTCATCACGACCTTCGCCGGGTCGACACCGAGTGCGACGGCCAGCGCACGTCCGGCGTCGAGGGCCGGGGTCCTCGACCGCGCCGAGTCGACGGTCGTGGGCTGGATCCGCCCTGCATCGATCATCACCGACTGCATCGGCGCGATGTCCCCGCCGTCGATGTCGGCCGGGTCCCAGCCGGGCGCGAAATCGGGGCCGCTGTAAAGCGAGTCGTCGACCTGAACCGCCGTCACCGTGATCCCGCTCTTACGCACCTGGTCGGCGAGATCGCTGATCCGGGCCGCGCCGCGATACCAGGTCTCCTGCCCCGCCGGAGCGGCGGACAGCACCGGATCGCCACCGCCGACGAGCACCACGACGCCGGGCTGGCGGGTCTCGTCGGCCGCCACGACCGTGGTGGTCAGCCGCTCGTCACGGTTCAGCGCCAGCAGTGCCGCACCGGCGGTCAGCGTCTTGTTGGTCGACGCCGGCAGCAGCGGAACCGTGGAGCGGTACTCCCAGAGTTGCTTGCCGGTCTTCGCGTCGGTCACCCGGCCGCTGACGTTGCCCAGGTTGGGGTCGGCGACGGGCAGGGCCAGCGCGGCGGTCAGCCCGGCCGTGGTCGGCACCGGCGCGGAGTCCGAGACCGGGACGACGCCGGGGTTGGCCGTGACCAGCGGGTGCGCGGCCGGCGCCTGGGCGCTGCTGGTGTCCGGCCCACGGGTCAGGACAGCGGCGACCGCCACCACGGCAGCGACCAGCGCGATCACCGCCACGGCGAGCACCACATGGGCCCAGCGCCACCCGCGAGTTGGGCTCATCGCTCTCCTGACTTCGGTTTCGTCTCATTGTGCCGAACCACCCTGTAGCGCACGTTATCGCTGGCGTTAGGGTGGGCGCGTCGCCGCCGGGCGATCAAACATGAGGGAAGAAGGAGTCGCACGGTGGAGTTCGACGTCACCATCGAGATCCCCAAGGGCCAGCGCAACAAGTACGAGGTCGACCACGAGACCGGACGGGTCCGCCTCGACCGCTACCTCTACACCCCGATGGCCTACCCCGCGGACTACGGCTTCATCGAAGACACGCTCGGCGAGGACGGCGACCCGCTGGATGCGCTGGTGCTGCTCCCGCTGTCGGTGTTCCCCGGCGTGATCGTCGAGGCCCGGCCCGTCGGGATGTTCAAGATGGTCGACGAGGCGGGCGGTGACGACAAGGTGCTGTGCGTGCCCGCGGGCGACCAGCGCTGGGATCACATCCAGGACATCGGCGATGTTCCGAAGGACGAACTCGATTCGATCCAGCACTTCTTCACCCACTACAAGGACCTCGAGCCGGGCAAGTTCGTCAAGGGTTCGGACTGGGTCGGCCGCGCCGAGGCCGAGGCCGAGGTGGAGCGCTCGCGGGAACGGTTCGCCAAAGAGGGTCACTGAGGCGGGACGCCTCAAGACGATACTGAGGCACGAAGATCACTGCGGCGCGACGCGCCTGGTGAGAAAGTTTGCCTGGCCGTAACAATCGGTAACCCGGTTGTCCTTTGACTTTTCGATCATGAGCTGGTGTTGATGCACCAGGGCATCGGTCTCGAGGCCTTCAACGAGCTGCCGGACCAGAAAGCTGTCCACGCGCTCTATGAGTGCTGCAACAGCGTGACCTTGGCCCGCGACCTCGCCCGCGGCCGGCCGTACGCCGATCGCGACGAGCTGTTCCGCCGGGCAGACGACCTGTTGTTCTCGCTGTCGGATGACTCGATCGACGCGATCCTGCAGGCCTACCCGTGTGTGGGCCGACGCCCGCGCAGCACGAGGTCGCAGGCCGAGCAGTGCTCGGTGTGGGACTCCTCGCCCGAGGTGATGGCCGAACTCACCACGGCGGTCAACGACTACGTCGACCACTTCGGCTTCCACTTCGTCATGCACGTCGGCGGCCTGGCCCGCGAGGCGTGCGCCAAGTCGATGATCGCGGCGGTGCGCGACCGGTTGCATCACGATCCCGAAACCGAGCGCAAGGTCGTGTGCAACGAGCTGGCCCGGATCAACCGCAGCAGGCTCGAGCGGATGCTGGGCCCCGAGGGCGGCTACGACAACTGGGCCTGATCCGCATCGCGCAGCGCATAGGGTGCCAACGTGGCCCTGGCAATGGATCCTGAACTACAGCCCCTGCTGGAACCGATCATGGCGGCCGCGGCCGAAGTCGAACCGCCCGCGATCGGTGACGTCGCGACCCGCCGCGAACGGATCGTCCCGCTGTTTCGGCTCATCGCCGACCTTCGCGGACCTGTCGCCGGTGTCGGGGTGGCCCGCCACACGCTGACCACCGCCGACGGCGCACAGCTCGACCTGACCTGGTACTCCTTAGCCGACGCACCCGGCAGTGCGGTGCTCTACCTGCACGGCGGCGGAATGATCCACGGACTGGGCCAGACGCAACCGGGCTACGACGCCATAGTGCGCAGCTATGTGGCGGCCTCGGGGGTACCGATGCTGATGGTGGATTACCGGGTGGCACCCGAACATCCGGACCCCACACCGGTCGAGGACTGCTACGCGGCGCTGTGCTGGCTGGCCGAGAATGCGGCCGGACTCGGGGTGGATCCGGCCCGGCTGGCGGTCGCCGGTGACAGCGCCGGCGGCGGTTTGGCCGCCGGGGTGAGCCTGCTGGCCCGCGACCGCGGCGGTCCCGCGCTGGCCCTGCAGCTGCTGATCTATCCGATGCTCGACGACCGCACCACCACCCCGGATCCGCAGCTGGCGCCGGAGCTTCTGACGTGGAACTACAACGACAACATCACCGGCTGGGGCGCACTGCTCGGCGATGCGGCAGGCAGCGACGACACGGTTTCGGTGTACGCCGCGCCTGCCCGCGCGCGGGACCTGACCGGACTGCCGCCGACCTATCTCGACGTCGGCGATCTGGACATCTTCCGCGACGAGGACATCGCTTATGCGGCAAGGCTTTCCGCTGCGGGTGTGCCCACCGAGCTGCATGTGTACCCCGGTTGCCCGCACGCCTTTGAAGCGTTGGCGCCCAGTGCCGGGGTGTCCCGGCGGGTGATCGCCGACCGGGTGCGCCGGCTGAAGGCCATCTAGCCGGTCGCCCACCGCTTGGCCTGCTCGAGGTCGTCGAGACCGAACACCGCGACTTCACCCGGCATCAGCCAGCCCACGAGGTGAATGGTGTGAACCACCCACTCCTTGTCACTCACCACGGCGACGCGCTTGAACGAGGAGTGCCGGGAGAACAGGGTGCCCAAGCCGAGCTTGAGGTCTTCGACCAATCCGCCGGCGCCGAACCCCTGGTAGTCGGAGTCGATGATCTCGACGATCCTGATGTCCCCGCCGGCATTCACCAGCTCGTCCACCGTGGGCCGGAATGCCTTCAGGTCATCGCCACTCACACGGCCCGACACCCGGATCCCTGTGACGCCCTCGGGCATGTCGGGCAGCACTTCGATCATGCGCCAAGCGTAGAACCGAGCGTGCTCAGGCGGCCGAGATTCGCAACCGGTCCTGAATGCGGTTCAGCGCGTCGCGCGCCTGGAGAGCCAGATCGCCGGCGGGCCCGACCGGGATCAGGGTGACCCCGTCGGCGACCCCGGCGATATAGAGGTCGGCGACCAGCCCGGCCAGCCCGTCGACCGTTCCGGCGTAGCGCACGCCGTCGCCGCCGTCGTGCTCGGAGATCGTGGCCAGGGCGGTGCGCGGGTCGTCGGCGATCGACACCGACAGGTCAAGCACGACGGCGACGTCGGCGGGCAGACGGCGCCGGCGCCGGGCGGCCTCCTGCAGGTCGGCCGCGCTGAGCCGCATCACGGGGGTAGCGCCCTCGCTCACCTCGGTCAACTCCGTGACACCGTCGGTCTGGTCGATGAACACCCGCAACTCCGACATGTCGGCCACGCTAGGGACACCAACCGGCACCGGCAATGGTTGTATTCATGCCGACGCGAACGGTATGAGCGGGGCCACGCTCAGCGTTTATCGACCACCCGGGTCTTGATCAGGCTGGCCACCATCGTCAGGAACAGGGTCAGCACGATCACCGCCAGGCTCAGCAGGGTCGGGATCTCCGGGACGTGGAGGCCCTCGCCACCGTTGATGAATGGCAGTTCGTTCTCGTGCAGAGCGTGCAGCACCAGCTTCACCCCGATGAAGAACAGGATGAACGCCAGGCCCTGGGACAGGTAAACCAGCCGGTTGAGCAGATCGCCGAGCAGGAAGTACAGCTGCCGCAAGCCCATCAGCGCGAACAGGTTCGCGGTGAACACGATGTAGGGCTCGCGGGTCAGGCCGTAGATCGCCGGAATCGAGTCCAGGGCGAATAGCAGGTCGGTGGTGCCGAGCGCGACGATGACCAGGAACATCGGGGTCATCAGCCGCTTGCCGTTGTCTTTGACGTAGAGCTTCAGGCCGTCCCACTTGTCGGTGGTCGGCACGTACTTGCGGGTCAGTCGCACCACGGCGTTCTCGGCGTCGTCGTCGTGTTCGGTGTCGCGGGCCAGTTTGATCGCCGTGTAGATCAGGAACGCGCCGAAGATATAGAAGATCCACGAAAACTGTTCAATCGCAACGGCACCCAGCGCGATGAAGATGCCGCGGAAGATCAGCGCCAGCACGATACCGACCAGCAGCGCCTCCTGCTGATAGACCTTGGGTACGTTGAAGCTGGCCATGATGATGATGAAGATGAACAGGTTGTCCACCGACAGGCTGTATTCGGTGAGCCAGCCTGCGAAGAATTCCAGGCCGAACTGTCCGCCGTGGAAGTTCCACACCCACAGGCCGAATGCCAGGGCCAGGCCGATGTAGATGGACAGATAGATACCGCACTCGCGCATCGTGGGTTCGTGCGGGCGGCGGGCGATGACGATCACGTCGAACAGCAGCACCGCGACCGTCACGCCGATCGTGATGAACCATTCCAGCGAGGAAACATTCACTAAGACAAACCTCCGGGCGTCACAAAACGTCCGAGGTCTCTTCCACCGCTGCGACACGCGGTCCGCGGCACCGGACGGCCAACGTTGGCCGCCGTGGTGACGACACCGCGGCGAAGGAATACTCCCCTCTTGAAAGCAGTCTGTCAGGTCCGCGCGCACCTGAGCAAACCACGCGGGGGATCGGCCCCGCCACCGGCCGCGTCCGGCACCGCGAGAGGAGCCGCGCGGCCTAGGATTCCCAGTCGTGGCGACGCCGGAAATTCCCCCGCAATACCTACTGTCGGAGCAGGCACCGCCCCCGCGCACCCTCATCGACATCCTCTACGACACCGCCAATCGGTATCCCGATGCCGCCGCGATCGACGACGGCACGGTCCAGCTGACCTATGCCGAGCTGATCGCCGACATCGAGGAGAGCGTCGAGTGGCTGGCCGCGCGCGGAATCGGCCGCGGCGACCGGATCGGCATCCGGATGCCGTCGGGCAGTTATGCCCTCTACGTCGCGATCCTGTCGACGCTGGCGGCCGGCGCCGCCTATGTGCCGGTCGACGCCGACGACCCCGACGAGCGGGCCCAGCTGGTGTTCGCCGAGGCCGGCGTGGTCGCCGTCATCACCGAGGCCGGCCTGACCCGCGGCCCCGGCTCGTCCCGCGGATGGCGCGCGACGGCCCCGCTGGGCCGTGACGACGCCTGGATCATCTTCACCTCGGGATCGACCGGGACGCCCAAGGGTGTCGCCGTCACCCACCGTAACGCCGCGGCGTTCGTCGACGCCGAGGCACGGATCTTCTTGCAAGACAACCCGATTGGCCCCTCGGACCGGGTGTTGGCCGGCCTGTCGGTGGCATTCGACGCCTCCTGCGAGGAGATGTGGCTGGCCTGGCGCTACGGCGCATGCCTGGTGCCCGCGCCTCGGGCGCTGGTTCGCAGCGGTATGGACCTGGGTCCGTGGCTGGTGGCCCGCGACATCACCGTGGTGTCCACGGTGCCCACGCTGGCTTCGCTGTGGCCTGCCGAGGCGCTGGAAGCGGTGCGGCTGCTGATCTTCGGCGGTGAGGCCTGCCCGCCGGAACTGGCCGAGCGCCTGGCCGTCGAGGGCCGGGAGGTCTGGAACACCTACGGCCCGACCGAGGCGACGGTGGTGGCCAGCGCCGCGCGCCTCGGTGGCACCGGCCCGGTCAGTATCGGCAGGCCCCTGCCCGGCTGGGATCTGGCGGTGGTGGACGCCAGCGGTGCGCCGGTCGGGCTCGGTGAGGTCGGCGAGCTGGTGATCGGCGGCGTCGGCCTGGCCCGCTACCTGGATCCGGAGAAGGACGCCGAGAAGTACGCGCCGATGCCGTCGCTGGCGTGGCCGCGCGCCTACCGCAGCGGTGATCTGGTCCGGCTGGAGACCGACGGGCTGTATTTCCAGGGCCGCGCCGACGATCAGGTGAAGGTCGGCGGGCGCCGCATCGAACTCGGGGAGGTCGACTCGGCGCTGGTGAACCTGCCCGGGGTCAGCGGCGGCGCCGCGGCCGTGCGCCGCACCGCCAGCGGCACCCCGATGCTGGTCGGCTATATCGCCAGCGCCAACCCCGACTTCGACCTGGCCGCCGCGCGCACCGAGCTCGCCCAGGCGCTGCCCGCCGCGCTGGTGCCCCGCCTGGTGCTGCTCGAGGAGTTGCCCACCCGGACTTCGGGCAAGGTGGACCGCAACGCGCTGCCGTGGCCACCGCCGGGATATCAGGAGTCAGAACCCGATCTCGGCGGCACGATGGGGTGGCTGGCCGGGTTGTGGCGCGACGTCCTGGGTGCGGTGGTCGACGGCCCGGAGGCGGACTTCTTCGCCCTCGGCGGCGGCTCGCTGTCGGCGGCTCAGCTGGTGGCGGCGCTGCGCGGCCGGTACCCGCAGCTGACCGTCGCGCAGCTCTACGACCATCCCAGGCTGGGCTCGCTGGCCGAATTCCTCGAAGAGCAGGCCCCACCGGCGGCAGTCACCCCACGCGAGGTGACCCCAACCCCGGTGTCGACGCAGGCCGCCCAGATTTTGCTGTCGCTGCCGCTGGCGACGCTGACCGGGCTGCAGTGGGTGACGTGGCTGGCCCTGATCAACAACGTGGCCGCCGCCGCGCACCCGTTGCCCTGGCTGGCTCCGGTCAGCTGGTGGCTGGTCGCGGTGGCGTTCGTCTTGTTCATCACCCCGATCGGCCGGATGGGCATCGCCGTGCTGGGCGCGCGGACGCTGCTGTCCGGCCTGGAGCCGGGCACCTACCGCCGCGGCGGCTCCGAGCACCTGCGGGTGTGGCTTGCCGAGCGGCTGGCCGACGCCAGCGGCGCAGAGAACCTGGCGGGCGCGCCGTGGCTGGTGTACTACGCACGGGCGCTGGGTAACAAGGTCGGCAAAGGCGTGGATCTGCATTCGGCGCCGCCGGTGACCGGCATGCTGCGGCTCGGTCACCGGGTTTCCATCGAACCGGAGGTCGACCTGACCGGGCATTGGATCGACGGCGACCTGTTCCACGT
>JAEZIA010000274.1 GCA_023416315.1 Actinomycetes bacterium | reverse complement strand
CACCGTCGGCCTACCGCGAGCAGATTCTGGTGCCGTATCCCGTCGAGTCGGCGCTGTCCGGGATCCAACGCCACGACGACGAGATGTGGTACCGCAAGGTCGTCCGAGTGCCCAGCAACTGGGTCGGACAGCACGTGCTGCTGCACTTCGGGGCGGTGGACCAGATCGCCACCGTGTGGGTGAACAACCAGGAGGTGGCCCGCCACGAGGGCGGCTACACCGCGTTCAGCGTGGACATCACCAAGGCGCTGCGATGGCCGGGCGTCCAGGAGATCACGGTGCGCGTCCAGGATCGCAACGATGCCAACCCGTTCCCGATCGGGAAGCAACGCAACAAACCGAAGGGGCTGTTCTACACCGGCGCTTCGGGGATCTGGCAGACGGTCTGGATGGAACCCGTGCACGCCACCTACATCAACAAGGTGGACATCAGCACGGACCTGACCGGCCTGAGCGTGACACCGCGGGTGGCGGGCCGAAAAGGGCAGCGCACCGTGGTGTTCGCCGCCGAACCCGACGGCGACCGGGTGGTGGCGGTGGGATCGGCCGGTGCCGGTGACACCATTCGCCTTCCGGTCCCCAATCCGCACCTGTGGACCCCTGACGATCCGTACCTGTACGACCTGACGGTCGCGCTGGTGGAGCCCACCGGCAAGGTCGTCGACGTCGTCTCCAGCTACGCCGGGCTGCGCACGATCGGGGTGATGCCGGACCCACAGGGCAGGCCCCGTATCGCATTGAACAACCGGATCACCTTCCTGCACGGACCGCTCGACCAGGGTTACTGGCCGGACGGCATTTACACCGCGCCCACCGACGACGCGCTGAAGTCCGATCTGATGCGGACCAAGGAGCTGGGGATGAACTTCGTGCGCAAGCACGGCAAGGTCGAACCGGCGCGCTGGTACTACTGGGCGGACCGGCTGGGCCTGATGGTGTGGCAGGACATGCCCTCGCTCGATGTGTCCCTGGACATCCCGGTGGGCCCGGCACCGGAGCCCTCGCCCGCCGCGAAGGCCAACTTCGAAAAAGAGCTGCTGGCGATGATCGATCAGCTGCGCAGCGTGACGTCGATCGTCGGGTGGGTACCGTTCAACGAGGGCTGGGGCGAGTTCGACACCGCCAGGATCGCCGGCCTGGTGAAGACCGCCGACCCGACCCGGATGGTGGACGCCAACAGCGGAGTGAACTGCTGCAAGTCGCGCGGCGACACCCTGGCCGGGGACATCTACGACGATCACACCTACGTCGGCCCGGGTGAGCCCCAGATCCACGACGACTTGATGAAGGCGCACTCGAAAGGCCCTGTGCCGGTTGATAACCGGGTGCGTGTCGACGGTGAATACGGTGGGCTGGGCCTGGTGCTGGAGCAGAACCGGTGGCCGGGGCGACCGGAGGCCTATGAGATGACCGACAGCCCGGCGCGGCTGACCGATCGGTACGTGCAAGTCAGTCGCGCACTGGAGGACATCGTCCGCAGGACCGGCCTGTCCGGTGCGATCTACACCCAGACCACCGACGTCGAGAACGAGGTCAACGGCTTCCTCAGCTACGACCGCTGGCAGATGAAGATGCCGATTCCGATTGTGGCCGAACGCAACCGTGCGGTGATCGCCGCCGGTACGCCGGGAATGACGCCGCCGGACGTCCGCCGGTAACGGTCGAACGGTCCCGGCGCCGCGCGCGGTGGTCTACCGTGGTGCGACAGAGTCATCTGCTGGACAGGGGGAACGCCGATGCGGACCTGCTTCGGAGCGGCGGTGGGCCTCGCTGTCGCCGTGATCGCCGGTGCGACGGGGACAGCGCACGCCGCGCCGCCCCCGCCGAGCCCCGATCAGTCGAGCGCCGAATGGACCATCACCGACGGCTATTTCGTCAAACAGATCGGCTGCACCCCGGAAACCCCGGGCGATCCGCTGTCCATCACCTGGGATCCGCCCGGCTTCATCCCCGGGGTCGGTGGGCAGGGCATGATCAACGACGCCAATCCCGCACTGGGCGGCCATTTCTCGGCGTGGTGGAATCCGGTGCCAGGCTACTGGGACGTTCAGTACGAATTCTGCTGAGCCGGAAGCTGTTCGGATCAGCGGGAACAGTTCAGCGACACCGTGATCGTGCGGTTGACCACGATCGGGACCAGAATGTCGCGGCCGCGCCCCCGGTCGATCTCCACCAGCTGGGTCTGGTTGCGGGGATTGCGCACGCTGCTGACCACACACCGGTCCAGCGGTGCGGTGCCGATTCGATCCACCCGGACGTCGAATCCCTGTGCCTCCAGCTGGCCGATCGTGACGATCGCCGACTCCGCGTGTGCCGGGCCCGCCGGGCTGAGCAACATGCCCAGTGTGCCTGCGACCGCCGTGCCGGCCAGCGCCAGCAGATATCTCCGGTTCGTTCCCATCGTGAAACCTCCTGTGCGGGCGAGTCGATGTGCTCGCCATTTCGTGATGACTTGATGGTGTCGTCACGGCACAGCCGGGTCTTGGAGGTTGTATGAAGATTGGCTGGAGATTGCGGGCGTTCGGCGTAGGCCGCCGCCCGCTATTGGTCGCGCGACGCCAAACCGGCAGGCGCGTGGCCGATCGCCCGGTGGATGGCGTCGGCGAGTGCCAGTGCGCTCTCCTCGGTCAGCTCCAGCGCGACGCGGGCCGCGGGCCCCAGCGCCGGATTGAGCACATCGATGTTCACGGTGTGGGTGTAGGGAGCGTGCACCGGGTGGTCGACGTACACCGACGCCCGGTCGGCGCCGAACCACCCCGTCGCGCCCTTGCCGCTGCCCTCGATGGCCACACGTTCGGTGAGATAGGTGCACATGAGTTGGCGGACCTAACCTTTCAGGTGAGTGGCGAAGAACTGGTCGATGCGCCGCCAACCGTCGACGGCGGCTTCGACGCGGTAGGCCGGGCGGTCGACGGAGAAGAACGAATGCCCGGCGCCGTCGTAGCTGTGGAACTCGTGCGGCTTGCCCAGTCGGGTCAGCTCCGCGTCGAGGGTGGCCACCGCCTCCGGCGTCGGGAACCTGTCCTCGGCCCCGAACAACCCCAGCATCGGCGCGCTCAGGTTGGGCGCCAAGTCCAGGATCGGCTTCATCGTCTTGGGCATCCCCTCGGGGGCGTCCTCGACGATGAAGGCGCCGTAGCAGTCCACGGCGGCGTCGAACGGTAGTGAGCAGGCGGCCAGGAACGCATGCCGTCCGCCCGAGCAGTGCCCGATGACGCCGAACGTCCCGTTCGCACCCGGCAGCGCGCCGAGGTGAGCCACCGCACCCGCGACGTCGCCGACCAGCCGCTCATCCGGCACACCGCCGGCAGCGCGCGCCGCCGCGGCGGCATCATCGGGCTCGGCACCCGGTGCCTCCCGCGAATACAGGTTGGGGCAGACCACGTGATACCCGCTCACCGCCAACCTGCGCACGAACTCCTTGGTTTCGCGGTCGTAGCCGGGCATGTGGTGAATCCACACGATGCCGCCCCGTGAGCCCTCGGCCAGCGGCCCGGCGCGATAGGCCTCGATTTCGTCACCACCGTGCCCGGTAATGGTGATCGTTTCCGCGCGAATCGCATCCGGTGCAGTCATTGGCACATCATGGAAGGTGACGTGATCCAGGGCAAGGGAGTCCAGCGTGAGCACAGCATCCGAACAGCCGCCGGTCGACTACCCGCAGGGCGCCGCGGCTCGCGGCCGCATCGAACCCGCACCGCGCCGGGTTCGCGGCTTCCTCGGCAGCGAGCTCGTGTTCGACACGACCGCGGCGCGCTACGTGTGGGAGGTCCCGTACTACCCGCAGTACTACATTCCACGGGCCGACGTACGGTCGGAATTCTTGCGCGACGAGGACCACCCGCAGCACGTCCAGTTCGGGCCGTCGCGGACGTTCGCGCTGGTCGGGGCGTCGGGGACCTACCCGTCGGCCGCGCGGGTGTTCGACGAGGGGGAGGGGCCGGTCGCCGGTCTGGTGCGCTTCGACTGGGCGGCGCTGAACTGGTTCGAGGAGGACGAGCCGATCTACGGCCACCCCCGCAATCCGTATGTCCGGGTCGATGCGCTGCGGTCCCATCGCCACGTGACCGTCGAACTCGACGGGGTGCTGCTCGCCGACACCGCAACCCCGGTGCTGCTGTTCGAAACCGGTTTGCCGACAAGGTATTACATCGACCGCACCGACATCGCGTTCGAACATCTGGTGCCGTCGGACACCCAGACTCTATGCCCGTACAAGGGCGTCACGTCGGGCTACTGGTCGGTACGGGTCGGCGACTCGCTGCAGGCCGATCTCGTCTGGACCTACAACACCCCGTTGCCCGCCGTCGCGCCGATCGCCAATATGGTCGCGTTCTACAACGAGAGACTCGACATCACCGTCGACGGTGTACCGCTCGGCCGGCCGCGCACCCACTTCTCGTAACGACGCCGCGCAACCGGCGGCTTATACTTTGCCAACTTTGATTGCCGTCAAACAGGTGGCGGTGCGACGGGGCTGCCGGAGGCGCGCATGACCGCTGACCTAGCAACCGACTACACGCGACGCATGGAGCGGTTGCTGCACGCCGTGCAGGAACTGTCGCTGGCCCGTAGCCTCCCCGAAATCCAGGTCATCGTGCGGACCGCGGCCCGCGAGTTGACCGGCTGCGACGGCGCGTCGTTCGTCCTTCGCGACAATGGATACTGCTACTACGCCGACGAGTACGCCATCGCGCCGCTGTGGAAGGGCAACCGGTTCCCGATGGAGAACTGTGTCAGCGGATGGGCGATGAACCACCGCCAGGCCGTGGTGATCCCGGACATCTACCGCGACGAACGGGTTCCGCACGAGGCGTACCGGCCGACCTTCGTCAAGAGCATGGTGTTGGTCCCGATCCGCAAAGTCGACCCGATCGGGGCGATCGGCAACTACTGGGCGCACGAGCGCCTGGCGACCGAACAGGAAGTCTCGCTGCTGCAGGCGTTGGCCGATTCGACCTCGATCGCCATGGAGAACGTGGCGCTCTACGCCGAACTGGAACAGCGGGTCAGGGACCGGACGGCCGAGCTGGAGAGGGCCAACGAGGAGATCCACAAGCTGTCGATCACCGACGACCTGACCGGGCTGAACAACCGTCGCGGCTTCTACCTGAGGGCGGAGCCGACGCTGCACGCGGCCCGTAGGCAGGGCGGCACCTGTGTGCTGGTCTTCCTCGACCTCGACGGGTTGAAAGCGGTCAACGACGAACACGGGCACGACGCGGGCAACGCCCTGCTGGCCGACTTCGCCGAGGTGCTCTGCGGCACCCTGCGCGAATCCGACATCCTCGCCCGCCTCGGCGGCGACGAGTTCTGCGCCCTGATCGTCGAACCGGACTGTGACCAGAGCGCGCTGCGAACTCGGCTCCTCGACTCCGTCGACCGGTTCAACGCGACGGCGGCCCGGCCCTACCCGCTCTCGGCCAGCATCGGAATGCTGCCGGTTCGCGCGTCCGACACCCAAACCGTCGACGAACTGCTGGCCCGCGCCGACGAGCTGATGTACGAGGAGAAGAAGGGCAAACCGGGTTCGCGGCGCCCTGGCTGATCGTCAGTCGTCGGTGACGGTCAGCTTCACATCGATGTTGCCTCGGGTGGCATTGGAGTAGGGGCACACCTGGTGTGCCTTGTCCGCCAGCGCGACAGCGGTTTCATGATCGACGTTGGGCAGCACGATTTCCAGCTCGACCGCCAGCTCGAAGCCGCCGGTGTCGTTGCTGCCGAGCAGAACCTTGGCTCCCACCGCAGAATCGGTGACATCCGCCTTTTCCTGGCGGGCGACCAGCCGCAGCGCGGAGTGGTAGCACGCCGCATAACCAATCGCGAAGAGCTGCTCGGGGTTGGTGCCGGCACCGGTGCCGCCGAGTTCCTTCTGAATGCTCAGGTCGACATCGACCTTGCCATCTGAGGTTCGGCCGTGGCCGTCGCGGCCGTCGCCGGTGGCCAGTGCCTCAGCGGTGTACAGAACGTTCATGTCAGGTCCTCTCAGTCGGGTCGCTCGGGTGGCAACGCATCGTGGGTGATAACGCCTAACGTGTCGTCGATCGTCCCGGCGTTGCATCGCCTGCCGCGAACGCCGCCATCGGAGCCAACCTAGCCTCTGTTGGTGGTCGATTTCGCTGAGCGCACGATAGACATCACCCGACGCAACGTCGCCGAGGGCGGCAGGCCGTTTGCCACATTACGTCGACGACCGCAAGTACTTCGAGTTCGACAACTTCTACGGCGAGATCGCCAAGCCGTGGGAGCAGCGCCGCGGATCGACTAGTCAGAGGACCTTCGACAGAAACTCCTGCAGCCGAGGGCTTTTGGGATTGCCGAACACTTCGTCAGGTGTGTCGTCCTCCACGATGTTGCCGTCGGCCATGAAGATCACTCGCGACGCCACCTCTCTGGCGAAGCCCATCTCATGGGTGACCACCACCATCGTCATGCCGCCCTCGGCCAGATCCCGCAGCACCGCAAGCACATCGCCGACCATCTCGGGGTCCAGCGCGCTGGTGGCCTCGTCGAACAGCATGACCGAGGGATCCATCGCCAGTGCCCGCGCGATCGCGACACGTTGTTTCTGCCCGCCGGACAGGGTGGCCGGCTTGACGTTGGCCTTGTCGGCGAGACCGACCTGAGCGAGCAGATCTTTCGCCTTCTTCTCTGCGGCGGCCTTGTCCATCTTCTTGGTCGTCACCGGCGCCAGCGTCACGTTCTCCAGCACGGTCATGTGCGGAAAGAGGTTGAAATGCTGGAACACCATGCCGATGTGCTGACGGACCTTGTCCAGATCGACCTTGCGGTCGGTGAGGTCGAAGTCGCCCACCACCACCTTGCCCGCGGTGATGTCCTCCAGCTTGTTCAGGCAGCGCAGGAACGTCGACTTGCCCGACCCGGACGGGCCGATGACGCACACCACCTCGCCCTGCTTGATGTCGGTGGTGATGCCGTCGAGGACAAGCAGATCCCCGAACGCCTTCTTCAGGCCCTCGATGTGGATCATCGGGGTACCGACCGGCTCCGCGGCGGCGGATTCGGGAACGAGATTGGTCATTTCACGATCCTCTTCTCCACGCGATCAGAGAGTTTGGTCAACGCCATGATGACGATGAAGTAGATGATGCCGATGATCAGCCACATCTTGAACGACTGGAAGTTGCCGGCGATGATGATGCGCCCGGTCTGGGTGAGTTCGGCGATGCCGATCACCGACAGGATCGAGGTGTCCTTCAGTGTGATCACGAACTGGTTGATGTAGGACGGAATCATCGTTCGGATCGCTTGCGGGAGAATGACTTTACGCATCGTGGGTAGGTACCCGATACCCAGGCTGCGGGCGGCCTCCATCTGTCCCTTGTCGACGGATTGGATACCGCCGCGCACGATTTCGGTCATGTACGCGCCCGCGTTCAGCGACAGGGTGATGATGCCCGCCGTCAGCGCACTCATCTGGAAGCCCAGCGCCGACGGGATACCGAAATAGATGAAGAAGGCCTGCACCAGAAGTGGGGTGCCGCGGAAGATGTCGACGAACGTCGTGCCGATGCCCCGCAGCACGATCGAGCGCGATACCCGGAACAATCCGAAGATGACCCCGAGCACCAGGGCGATCGCGATCGAGATGACCGTCAGGATGACGGTCATCTTCAGGCCCTCCAGCAGGATCGGGTAGGTGCTCTTGATCAGTCCGAAGAACGAGTTGTCGTCGTCGGCGGCGCCTTCGCCGAGGTAGGTGTTGATGATCTCGTCGTAGCGCCCGGAGCTCTTGAGGTTGTTCAGACCGGCGTTGAACTTCTGGATCAGCTCGGCGTTACGGCCTTTGTTGACCGCGAAGCCGTAGCCGGTGGGCTCCTCCTTGGGGGTCACGGTCTTGAAGCCGTTGCCCTGCGCGATGCCATAGAGCAGCACCGGGTAGTCCTCGAACACAGCCACCGAGTTACCGGTCTTAACCTCGTCGAACATCGAGGAGGAGTCCGCGAACGAGACCACCTCGAAGCCGTATTTGTCCTTGATTGAGTTCGCGAAGGTCGCACCCTGGGTGCCGTTCTTGACCGCCACTCGCTTGCCGCGCAAGTCGGCATAGGACTTGATGTCGTCGTTGGTCTTCAGCACTGCCATCTGAATACCGGACTCGAAGTACGGTTCGGAGAAGTCGAATACCTGTTTGCGCTTGTCGGTGATCGACATGCCCGCGATCACGCCGTCGACCTGGTTGGCCTGAACGGCCTGCAGGGCGGCGTCGAAACCCAACGGTTTGATGTCGACCGTGAACTTCTGATCATCAGCGATCGCGCGGATCAGATCCATGTCGATACCGACGAAATTGCCTTGCTTGTCCTGGAATTCGAACGGAGCGAAGGTGGTGTCGGTGGCGATCAGGTAGCTTTCCCCCTCGGCGGAGGCCCTGGCGGGCGCGAACAGTCCCGCCGTGAGGATTGCCAGAATCACGGCCACCGCGACCGTGGCAAACGCCCGACCGATAGGCTGGCGACAACTTCGGCATGACCATCTGGTTGGCATGTGGTGCCCTCCATTTCGCGATCGTTGGCGTGCAGTTCACGCTAACGTCAAGGCGTGCCGCGTGTCTGGGTAACCGCCCATCGACGACGAGGAGTGTCATGACCAAACGAATATTGACGTCTGTCGCCAGCGTGCTCGCACTATGCGTCGCGCTGCCCGCCGCGTCCGCGGGTGCGACCCCGCCCGACGGTGACGTCGTGCGTACGGACCTCGCCAAAGGCGACACCGCGACCCCGGTATCGATCACCACCGACGGGCCGGCCACCCAGGTCGTTCAGAGCCTGGCCATGGCGCCCGGTGCCAGTAGCGGGTGGCATACCCACCCCGGGACCGAGTTGTCGGTGATCACCGGTGGGTCGGTGGCGCTGCAGATCGCGGGCACGTGTGTCCCGGCGACCTACGGTGCCGGGCAGGCGGTCGCCATTCCCGCCGGGGTGCCGCACCGGGTCGCCAATGAATCGGGTTCGCGGGCCGAGGTCGTCGTCACCTACACGCTTCCCGTCGGCGTGCCGGTTCGCGAGGATGCCCCCGACGTGTGCGCGAACTAGATCCGCGGTTATACCTCTGGGGCCGAATGGATTTCGTCAACGCCGTACGCGCAATCTCAGCCCTGCTCGACGGTGTTCGAGAAGCCGGACTTATCGATCGCCGGCGACCCGTCGTGGTAGGTGACTTTATTGTCGATTCCGGAGGCCTCGATACTGTCCGCTGAGTCGACCGTCACGACGTTGTTCATGCCTGACACCTGAACGTGCTTGCAGTGCCCGGTGATCACCACGGTGTTGTCCACGCCGCTGATCGTGACCACGCTGTCGGCACAGGCGAGCCGCTCGTTCTCGTCGACGCCGGAGACGCTGAGGTTGCCGCCGGTGCGCGGGGGCGTCACCGTGGCCGCGGACGGGCCCGGGGGAATCGCGGGAGTGGGGCTGCTGCGGGTGGGCCGGGTGGCTGTGGTGAACGTGCCGCCGCCTCCCGAGATAGTCGGTACCCCTGACGACGTCCGACTCGTGGTGAGGTGGTTGCTGATCAGAATCGCGGCGCCCCCGATGGTGAGCCCGATGATCAGCAGTACGAACACAATCCAGCCGATGCGCACGCCTGGAGTGGACGAGGGAATGGGTGGTGGCGGCATCGGCACGTTGTAGTAACCCGGGGGTGGCGGCGGTGGCGGCGGGGCCGGCCATTGGGAGTAGCCTTCGGTGCCCAGCTCGCTGGTCTGTGCCCGGTCGGTCAGTGGGCGCTCGAGTTGTTGGATCCTCTTTTCGGGATCGTCATCGGGGTTCATCGGCTCGTGCTCCTCAGTGCGGTTGCCGACAGACTATTGCGCACGGGTCTTTGCCGGAGGCGCGATGAGGCAACTTTTCCGTTGATTCGGCCTGCCTGCCTCGCCGCGGTAATCAGCGCCGCGCCTGCGCGATCACGACAGGCAACGACTGATCCTCCAGTGACGCGGTGGACATCTCCGGCACCGCCGCCCCGACGAGCCGGGAAAGGGTATGGCCCGGACCGACTTCGATCGCATAGTGGACACCTAGTTCGTGCATCAGCCTGACGCCGTCATACCACTGGACGGTGCGGGCCACCGACCCGCTCAGGTCGTCGACAATGGCCTGCGCCGACCGCGCGGACCGCCCGCCGACATTGGTGATGTAGGACAGGGTCGGCGGGTGGATCGCGACCGAGGCGAACTGGGTTCGCAGCGCCGCTGCGGTGGGCTCCTGGATCGGCCCGTGCGAGGCGATCTCGACCTCGAGGCGTTCGAAGTTGCGGGCACCCAGCCGACGTGCGCCGGCCTCGGCGGCATCCAGCGCGTCGACGGTGCCGGCGACCACGATCTGCGTCGCGCTGTTGACGTTGGCCACCCACAGCGGCCGAGGCGTCGTCGACAGTTCCGACACCAGCGAGCGGGTGACGGTGAGGGTCAGCCCGCTGATCGCGGCCATGCCCCAACGGTCGCCCGCGCACGCGGCCCGCATCGAGTTCGCTCGCACGAACACCGTGGCGAGCGCGTCGCGCAGCGTCAGGACCCCGGCCGCCACCGCCGCGCTGAAAGCCCCGACGGAGTGACCTGCGACAAACGCCGCCGGCAGCCGCTCATCGTGGGTCAGGCAGCGGGCACACGCCACGCCCACTGTCACCAGGCTCAGTTGGGTCGCCACGGTGTCGCTGCCGGGATTGTCCAGGTCGACACGCTGGTCCAACTCCCCGCAGATCCGCAGTGCTTCGGTGACGGTGTCCCGTGCCGCCGCGGTGTCGGGGACCCTGCCGAGCATGCCCGGGCGTTGCGCACCCTGACCCGGGAACAGAAGGGCAACGCTCATGCGGTCAGCTCGTCGCGGTCGACGAGGCGTGGCCCGTGGGGGGACTTCAGCAGGAGCTGGCGTGTGTTGTCGAGGTACTCCGTCAATGTGACAGCGCCGCAGGGTAACTCGATCGAGCAGTCCACCCGGGTGGGCAGATCGTGAACGGCGGCGGCCAGCGTGTCCCACGGCAGGTCGAGGGTGTCGGTGAACACCGCGACGTCGAGGTCGCTGGCCGGCGTCACGCACGACGCGCCGGCAGCAAGTTCGAATCCCACCGATCCGGTGGGTCCCCAGCGCAGCGGGGTGTCGTGCAGCCGGTCGCGCAGCCCGGCCAGTGCGGTGAAGGCCGCGAGTTTGATGTGATGGATTGGTCTGCGGTGCAACCGGTCCGGGGCGATGTGGTCGACGACGGTGGCGGGGTTGATCGTGAGTGGGTAGCGCTGGTCGCGGGTGACGCCGCGCACGCCGACCGGGATGGTCCCGGCGCTGGCATGGGTGCGGCGCACCACCACCCAGGGGGTGCGGTCCAGGCTTTCGCGGACCCAGGCGGGGGCGTCGCCCGGTATGTCGATGGTGTCGGGGAGCACCCGCAGCAGATCGTGGACCCGGTTCACGATGTCGCGGGCTCGGCCCACTCACGGGACAGCAGGTCGCGCACCGCCCGGGACGCACCGCGCGTCTGCGCAGCGGCGGGGGAGTCCAGCCGGCTGGAGAGGTCGGCCGGTGCGTGGCGGGCCCGCTCGATTGCGTCGCCGATCGCCGCCGTGACGGTGGCGATGTCACTTGGGGTCGGGGCGTCGGCGTCGTCGACCGGCAACAGCCCGTCACAGAAACCCAGTGTCGCCCAGTCGGATACCCGATAGCTCAGCGGGGTGATCGTCTTCGCGAGCTCATCGAGTTCTGCCACGGTGCGCAGGGTGATACGCGCTGCCGCCGCCCGGTGCATGGCGTGGATCTCGACGCCGGGATCGCCGAGGGCCAGGATCTGATTGGCCTGCAGCCCATGGGTGAGAAAGCCGCCCGAGAGGGCGGTGCCGACGACCAGGGCGACGACGGGATGCCCTGCGGTGCGGGCGGCGTGGTAGGCGTCCACGGTGACGGCCATCGCCTGGTGCAGCCCGACCGTCTCCTCGATGCGTCCGTAGGCCTGGCTGGGGACGTCGACGACGGCGACGATCGCGCGTTTCTCGGCGGCGTTCGCGTCCTGTGCGAGGACGTCACGCACCGCCTCGGCCAGTGCGAGGGATTCGGTGAGGCCGACTTCACCGTGGCGGGCGCAGTGGTAGGGGTTGGTCGGGTCGGGCACCACCGCAAGGTAGGTCGCGGTGTCGGTGTCGGCCCGCAGCACCGACGCGATGAGTGGTTGTTGCTGTTCGGTGAGGGCGGCCAGCCACGTTCGACCGCGGGAGGTGTTGCCGGCAGCGGGGTTTGGGGCGGGCGGCTGTAGAGTCGGCTCGACTGCCGTCAGCCGGGCGGCGAGGTCGTCGACACGTTCGCTGCGGTGGTTTCCTGCGGGCGGAACTCCGGTGCGGATCGCGTCGGCGACGGCGGTGCGGATGGCGTCGGCGTCGTCGGGCACCAGGTTGTCGGCCAGTCCGTGCTGGTAGCGGGCGCGGCCACCGTCGACCGCCCAGATCAACGCGTGGTCGGTCGAGTCGAACTCCTCGGGGCCGTGCTCCTGCTCGATGACGGCGGGGCCGTTGAGTCCGATGCGGGCCTGCGCGGTGACGATCAGCCGGGTGCACAGCCCGGCGACGATGCTCATCCCGCCGAACGATCCAACGGTGCCGGCCACCACGCCGATGACCGGGGCGTGCGGGCGCAGATCGAGTACCGCCGAGCAGATCTCGGCGACGGCGTTGAGTCCGAGGTTGGCCTCTTGTAGCCGGACCCCACCGGTCTCGAAGAGCACGACGGCCGCCACCGGTTGCCCGGCGCGTGAATCCGCCGCGGCGCGCTCGAGAGCCTGGGCGATCTTCGCGCCCGACACTTCACCGGTGGCGCCACCCTGGAACCGTTGCTCGATTGAGGCGACGACCACCGGGGAGCCGTCGAGGGTACCGCGGGCGATCACCACGCCGTCGTCGGACTGCGGGGTGATGCCCTGCGGTATCAGCCACGGCGACTCCAGCCGGTCGAACGGTCCGGCCAGAACCCGCCACGAGCCGTTGTCGAGCAGCGCCGAACAACGTTGCAGCGCATCGAGTTCGATGAAACTGTGCCGGTCGAGTAGTTGCTGCCAGGTCTGTCCGAGCAGCAGGTCGTGGTCGTCGGTGGTCATGGCTGGTCCCGGAGCGCCGCTTCGGCGGTTTGGCGCAGTCTCAGGGTGACGACCGCCGGTGTCGCGCCGAAGTCGTTGAGCTCCCAGTGGCCGGCGAGCGGAGTGTGGGCGAAGAAGCGCTCCAGCACATCGCGCCAGACGGTGTCGAAACCATCGACGCTGGTGCGCACCCGCACGCTGGCTTCATCGGAGGCCGTGTCGTCGAGCAGGATCTCGAGGTCGCCGGAGGCGACGACTCCGACGTGTACCCGTCGGTTCGGGGTGAGCGAGGCGGTGAAGTCGTAGGTCAGGGTTTGCATAATGTGCTCCCGCCGTCGAGGGCGTCGAGGAACAGGGTGACCGCCAGCAGGTCGCCCGACCCGCCGGGCGACAAACCTCGTGTCGCGCAGAGCCGGTCGAGATCGTCGAACGAGCCTGTCCCGTTGAGGACCGCACGGGCAGCCCGCTGCACATCGCTGAGCCCGGCTCGCCCACCCCGGTGCAGGAGACAGGTGTCGTCGAGGTGAGCCATCAGCGCCAGCAGTGCCCGCGTCGGCCCACCGGCCCGCAGCGCGGGCAGGCCGTGCTCGGTGACGGTGGGGAAGCCCGATTGTGCTTGGCCCAGTGCGCCCGTCGCGCCGTAGCGGCGGCGCGCGATTGCGCCGTGGCTCGGTGTGGGGGGTGGTGCGGCAGGGTCGGCGATACGGGCGAGTTGAGCGGCGGTAGCGAGGATTTCGGCGGTGCTGGCGGCGCCGGCCCCGACTGCGGTGCTGAGCAGGCCGAGCGCCCACAGGGCACCGCGATGGGTGTTGACCCCGCGGGTGATCGCCAACATCGCGGCCTCCCCGGTGCGCCCGATGATCCCGATGCGGGCCCGCAATGCCGTTCCGGCCGCGAGACCCGCTCCAGCCCTGGCACATTCGAGGAGTGGCGCGTACAGGCAGTCGGCGGAGTCGTGCAGCAGGGCGGCGGACATGTCGTGGTGCGCGCCCGGTCCGCGCCGATCGACCAAACCCGGTTTCGGGGTCAGGTCGATCTCGGCATGCAGCGCCGCGACGGCCAGGCCGGCAACTCGTTCGGCGGTCAGGGTGGGGGGCAGGATCGACGTCACCGGTCACCAGTCCTTGAATTTCGCGGGTGGGTCGTAGAGTCCTTCCGACCACGCCACCAGATCGTCGATGCTGCGAGCGGCCAGCAGCGAGCGGTTGGCCAGGCTGGTTTGGACGCCGAGGTCTTCTGGAAACGCGACCAGCCCGTCGCGGCGCAGGGCCTCGGTGTCACGGGCGTAGCGCCCGACTGGGGTGACACCGGCGATCGCGGCCAGCGCAGCGCGGCGGTCGTGCAGCGAGGTGGCCTTGTACAGGTAGGCGACGCCTTCCTCGGTCACCACGTGGCTGACGTCGTCGCCGTAGATCATCACCGGCGGCAGCGGCATACCGGCGGTCTTGCCGACGTCGATGGCGTCGAGATTTTCGACAAACGTGGGAACCCCGCCGCTGTGGAAGGTCTGGGCGATCTGCACCACGAGTTTGCGGCCGCGCCGGTTGCTGCCGTCGCCGTGGGCGAGTTGCAGCCACGCGGGGGAGGAGTGTCGGCGGCCATGCGGGTCATGCCCCATATTGGGGGCGCCGCCGAATCCGGACAGCCGGCCGTCGGTGACGGTGGAGGAGTTCGCGTCCCGGTCGATCTGCAGCGAAGAGCCGATGAACATGTCGATGCCGTACTGGCCGGCCAGCTGTGCCAGCACCCGGTTGGAGCGCAGTGATCCGTCGCGGCCGGTGAAGAACACATCCGGCCGGGCCGCCGTGTAGCGCTCCATACCCGGCTCGCCGCCGAAACAATGAATGGATTCCACCCAGCCGGATTCGATCGCGGGGATCAGTGTGGGATGCGGATTCAAGATCCAGTGCCGGGCGATGCGGCCCTTCAGCCCCAGGCTTTCGCCGTAGGTGGGCAGGATGAGTTCGATTGCGGCGGTGTCGAATCCGACGCCGTGGTTCAGGGTCGTGACCTCGTGGCGTTCGTAGACGCCGCGGATGGCGATCATCGCCTTGAGGATCTCGACGTCGCCGATCTGGCGTGGGTCGCGGGTGAACAGCGGTTCCAGGGCGAACGGCCGGTCGGCGGTGACCACGAAATCGACCCAGTCGCCGGGGATGTCGACGCGGGGCAGCTGGTCGGTGCTTTCGACGATGCGGTTGGCCTGCACGATGACGACGCCGTCGTGGAAGGCGACCGCCTCGGCGATGGTGGGGGTGTCCTCGGTGTTGGGTCCGGTGTAGAGGTTGCCGTGCCGGTCGGCCAGATCGGTACACAGCAGCGCGATCTGGGGTGCCAGGTCGGTGAACATCCGGGCGTACAGCTCGACGTAGGTGTGGATGGCCCCGATCGTGACGACGCCGTCTTCGACCAGTTGGGCGATCCGCACGCTCTGCGGGCCCGCGTAGGCCAGATCGAGCCGGCTGGCGATCTTACGCTCGAACACGTCCAGGTGTTCGGGCCGGGACACGCTGGAGATCAGCATGTGCAGGTCGCTGATCCGGGCCGGATCGCAGTCGGCGAGGGTGCGCGAGAGGAAGTCGGCCTGCTTTTGGTTGTCCCCTTCCAGCGCGACCCGGTCGCCGCTGCGAATCACGCTGTGCAGCAGATCTTTCAGATTCTCGGTCGGCACCACCTTGCCGTCGGCGTGCGCACCGCCCGCAGTGATCCGATCGGCCTTGTCGGCCCGTCGTCGGTCCCACCGGCGGGTGGCGTTGGCGGCGGTTGACAAGCAGGCTCCTGGGGTTGGTCAGAGTGCGGGGATGCCGGCCGCGGCGAGGATCAGCGCGGCGACCTGGTGCGGATGGGTGATCAGGGAGACGTGGGAGGCGTCCAACTCGATGGTGTGCGCGCCCATCCGGTTGGCCAGGAAGCGCTCGAAGTCGGGGTTGATGGTGCGGTCCTGGGTGGAGACCTGGTACCAGGACGGCTTGTCGTGCCAGGCGGCGGTGGTGGTGCGTTCGCCGGGCAGGGTGGCCAGATTGCGGCCCTGCACCGCGTACAGGGCGCGGGCCCGCTCGGCGGGAACCCCGCCGGCGAAGTCGTTGAGGAACGCCGGTTCGGACAGCTGGGCGTAGCCGTCCGGGGCGACCACCACGCCGGCCGATGCGGGCGGGGTGGGGAACTGCTTGGCCAGCGCCGGGAAGTCCTCGCCGGCGTCGGGCGCCCTGGCCGCGATGTACACCAGCGCGCTGACCGAGGGGTCGTCACCGACTTCGCTGACCAGGGTGCCGGACCAGGAATGTCCGGCAAGCACCACCGGACCGGGCTGCAACGCCAACACCCGTCGGGTCTCCGCGACGGCGTCGGCCAGCGTGGTCAGCGGGTTCTGCACGACGGCGACCGTCAGCCCGGCGTTCTGCAGCAGCGGGACGACGTCGATCCACGACGATCCGTCGGCGTAAAGGCCATGGACCAGCACGACGCTGCGCGCCCGAACGTCCGCGACCGGTGTGCTGATGGGGGCTGGGGCAGCCCCGGCGGTGGGGGCCAGGCGCCCGGCCACTGCCGCAGCGCCCGCGGAGATCGCGGCGGCCTTCGCGAAGGCTCGTCTCGACAAGGTCATGCCATCCTCCGTGTCCGCCCCTTGTCGTCATGGTTGCACGACCTCGGCGTGTTCGCCGGGTGTTGTCGGGAGACCGGAGGCAGTGCAACTGCAGGCAGTGCGGGTGAGTGGGGATGTCGGATACCGACAGGGTCAGTTGGGCAGCAGCAGGCGCACAGCGTGGGCGACGACGGCGTCGACGTCGTCGCCGAGCGTGCCGGCCAGCCACTGCTGGGCCAGCTCGGCCATCGCCCCGGCATACATCGCGGCACCGACTTCGGTTGCGATGCGGTCGGATTCGGGTGCGGTCCGGCGATGCTCATCGAGGACCAGCTCGCGCACGTGGTCTTGGGCCATCGTCCGCCGCGCGGCCAGCACCGGGTTGGTGCGGGCCTCGGTGAACAGGATCTTGCCGCGGCGCGGGTCCGCTGAACTGAAGTCGAGGACGGCCCGGATGCCGGCCTGCAGGCGGGCACGCCCGTCGCGGGCGTTGGCCATCACCCTGGTCAGGATCCCGCCGAGCTCACCGGCCACCTCGTCGTACACCGCGCCCAGCAATGCGTCGGTGCCGGCGAAGCTCTCGTAGAAGTACCGGGTGTTGAGTTCGGCCGCCCGGCACACCGAGCGCACCGACACCGCAGCTTCACCACCGTCGCCGAACAGGGCGAAGGCGGCGCGGACCAGCAGGGTCCGCCGCTCGGCCTGGCGGTCGGCGGCGGAGAGTCCAGCCCACCGGGTGGCACTCGGCATGCGCTGAGGATATACGCCGGTTCCGCCGGAGCCATGTTATTTTGGTTACGGGCGTAACCAGAACACGCGTACTCGCCGAAAGGGGTCCGCCAAGATGAAATTGCTGCTGCCACACCAGCTTCTCGAGCGCAAGATCAGAGGCGATTTCGACAAGAACGTCCGCGGGCAGTTCTTCCGCGGCCTGGAATTCGCCGAACCCGAGGGCGACCCCGGCTGGTTCGGGCCCGGCAGCGCTGTGTGGCACGTGCATTCGCACACCTCGGCGCTGATCTTCGGACTGCAGTG
>JAEZIA010000227.1 GCA_023416315.1 Actinomycetes bacterium | reverse complement strand
CACCTGCGCCCAGCCGAAGAACACCCGCTGGTGGCCGGTCAGTCCGTCGATCACCGGGGCCTCCTTGCCGTTCAGGGAGAGCTCGTAGGCCAGTAGCGCGATCGACAGCCCGCCCAGGTCACCGATGTTCTCGCCGACGGTGAACGCGCCGTTAACGTGGTGCGACGGCTCCAGCCCGCGCGGGACGAACTCGTCGTACTGCTCGATGAGTCGCTTTGTGCGCGCACCGAACTCGGTCCTGTCGGCATCGGTCCACCAATCGACGAGGTTGCCGTCGCCGTCGTACTTGGCGCCCTGGTCATCGAAGCCATGACCGATCTCGTGGCCGATCACCGCACCGATCCCGCCGTAGTTCGCGGCGTCGTCGGCCTCGGCGTCGAAGAACGGCGGCTGCAGGATCGCGGCGGGGAAGACGATCTCGTTCATGCCCGGGTTGTAGTAGGCGTTGACTGTCTGCGGCGTCATGAACCACTCGTCACGATCGACGGGGCCGCCCAGCTTCGCGAGCTCCCGGGCATGCTCCACTTCGGCACCGCGAATGACGTTGCCGTACAGGTCGTCACGGTCGATCACCAACGTCGAATAGTCCCGCCACTTCTTCGGATAGCCGATCTTGGCGGTGAACTTATCCAGCTTGGCCAGCGCGCGCTTGCGGGTCTCCGGCGTCATCCACTCCAGGTCATTGATGCTGACCCGGTAGGCCTCCCGCAGGTTGTCCACCAGGACATCCATCCGGGCCTTGGCGTCCGGTGGAAAGTGCCGCTCGACGTAGAGCCTGCCTACGGCGTCGCCCATCAGGCTTTCCACCAGCGACACCGCCCGCTTCCAGCGATCCCGGATCTGCTCGGTGCCCGACAGAGTGCGACCGTAGAACTCGAAGTTCGCCGCCACCAGCGCCTCGGGCAGGAACGCGGCACGGGCGTTGATCAACCGCCACCGCGCCCAATCCTGCCAGGTGGCGAAGTCGTGGTTCGACCACAGCTCGGCGAATGCGGAGAGGTAATCCGGTTGGCGCACAACCAGTTCGGCGACCACGTCCGGTGACGTGCCAAGGGCGTCGATCCACCCGGTCCAGTCGAAGCCGGGCGCTTCGACGGACAGGTCGGTGAACGCGCGCAGGTTGTAGGTCAGGTCGGCGTCGCGGCGCTTGACGACATCCCAGTGCGCGGCAGCCAATTTGGTCTCCAGTGCCACGATCCGCGCCGCCCGCTCGGCGTGGTCGTCGGCGCTGCCGCCCAACACCAGGGCGAACATCTCGGCGATGTGCCCAGGGTAGGCGGCCAGGATCGCGGCGTGCTGCTCGTCGCGGTAATACGACTCGTCGGGCAGCCCGAGCCCGGACTGGGTGACGTGGACCAGATAGCGCGAGGAGTTCTTCGAATCGGTATCGATGTAGAGCCCGAATCCACCGCCCACACCGGTGCGCTGCAGACCGCCGATCACCGCGGCCAGCGCGGTCGGATCGGCGGCGGCGTCGATGCGGGCCAGTTCGTCGAGCAGCGGCTGCACGCCGCGGCGCTCGACGGCATCGGCGTCCAGGAAGCTGGCGTACAGCTCGCCGATCCGCTGCTCGTCACTGCCAGCCGCACCGGCGGCCGACGTGATCAGCTCGCGTACCTGCTCCTCGGCCCGGTCGTACAAGGTGCGGAACGCACCGTCGGTGGCTCGGTCACCGGGGATGGTGTACTCGGCCAGCCAGCGGCCGTTGACATGGCCGAACAGATCGTCTTGGGGGCGAACCTGGGCCTCGACGTGGGACAAGTCGATACCCGAGCGCAGCGAATCTAGCGTCACCCAACCATCCTTACCAGAGGTGCGACCTCGGCGTACGGGCCGCAGGTAGTTGCCCGGTAGCCTCGCCTTCATGCCTGAGGCCGACGAGACCGCTGACGAGGCGCCCGACCGGATCTTGACCGGCTACGGCGTCGCCTCCGCCGCACTCGGCCTGGTCGCCGTCGTCGCCGTCGTACTCGGCGTGCTGATCTGGTCCGGACATCGCGACGCCGCCGACGAGCGGGCCTACCAGGGCCGGGCGATGGCAGCGGCCGCCGACTGGACCGGTGTGCTGATCAACATGAACGTCGGCAACGTCGACACCAGCCTGGCGAAACTGCACGACGGGACCGCAGGCCAGTTGAACGCCGATTTCGAAGCCGCTATCAAGCCGTACCGCGAGGTGGTCCGTACGCTGCAGGCCCGCACCACCGGACAGATCGAGTCGGTGTCGTTCGAGGCGGTGCACCACGATCTCGACGCCCAGCCCGGTCAGGCGTCGCAGGCGCCGGCCAACCTGCCGCCGCAGCTGGCCAGGCGCACCGACTCGGTGCTGGTCATCGCGACCTCGGTCAGCGAGAACGCCGGCAACAAGCCGACCACCGTGCGGTGGAACCTGCGGCTCGGCGTCTCCGATGTGGACGGCAAACTGATGATCTCCCGGCTGGAGTCGCTGCGATGAGGAACCTGGCCCGGGTGCTGGCCTTCGACATCGCCGCACCCTTGGCGGCGATCGCGGGCGTGCTCGCGATCGGGGTCGTGCTCGGCTGGCCGCTGTGGTGGGTGGCGGTCTGCTCGATGCTGTGCCTGCTGGTCGTCGAGGGCATGATCGTCAACTTCGTGCTGTTCCGCCGGGATTCGGTGACCGTGGGCACCGACGACGACGGGCCGGGCCTGCGCCTGGCCGTCGTCGGGTTGGCGACCACGGCGCTGGTGGCTGCCGTCGTCGTCGGTTACACCCAGTGGACGCGCGCCGACCACGCCTTCACCCGCGACTCCACCGATGTCGTGCGAATCGCCACCGCCGCAGCGGAGGCCACCGCGACGTTCACCCCGGCCAGCCCGACTTCGGCGCTCGATCGGGCCGCGACCTTCATGGCGCCCGACCGTGCCGACGCGTTCAAAAGCGAATTCTCCCAAGCCACTTCGGATCTGGCCAAGAAGAACATCACCGCCACCGCGCAGACCATCTCCGCCGGCCTGGAAGCGTTGGGGCCCACTGCGGCCAGCGTCGCGGTGGTGATGCGCGGAACGCAGAGCCAGCCGGGTCAGCCGCCCAGCACGGCGGTGCTGGCGCTGCGGGTCAGCCTGGCCCAGCAGGAAGGTCGCTGGTTGGTGCTCGACATCTCGCCGATCAACGCCCGATGAGCCGGGCGTAATCGACCTTCAAACACCGGTCCATCACAACCCGCAATCCGGCGGCCTGCGCCTGCTCGCCGACCTCGTCATGCCACAAACCCTGTTGCAGCCACAGGTATTTCGGCCGCGGGTTCAGCGCGAGCGTATCGGCGAGCACCGCGGGCAGGTCGTCGTAGCGGCGGAACACGTCGACCATGTCCGGCACCACGGGCAGCGCCGCCAGCGAGGGATAGACCGGCTTTCCGTCGAGCTCGGTCAGGTTCGGGTTCACCGGATACAGCTCGTAGTTACTGAACCGGGCCAGGTACTGGTAGACCTCGTTGCTCGGCCGGTCCGGGTTGTCGGACACCCCGACCACCGCGACCGTGCGGGTGTCGCGCAGAATCTCTTGCAGCTCAGCCGAACTCGGAGCAGCCACGGTTACTGGCCGCCAGACGCGCGCTGGGCACGCATCTTGGCGAATCGGTCGGACAGCCTGCGCATCCGAATCATCAGCGACGCCGGTGGACTGACCGAGCCGTCAAGGTAGCTCGTCAGGTCCGCCTGGGACACCCCGATCCGGGAGGCGAATTCCTGTTCGGCCAAACCGGACCGGTCCAACAGCAACCGCACGTGGCGGGCGGCCTCGGCGCGCTCGTTGGCCTCCAGGTGGTTACGTGCGCGGACCAGCACCTCGGACAGGGCCTTGGAGATCCCGTAGGGCTGGGAATGCTCGAGCACTTCCTCGACCTGGCGCGCGGTCCGGCCGTAGGGATCGCGCTTGATGGCCATCACGATGCGCTGCCAGACGGTGATGTCACCGGTTTCCAGCGCCTCGCGGATCGAGGCGGTGGGCCAGAACTCGACGGGTCGGCTGTCGGTGAACGACGCCGGCGCGGGTACGGCATCGCGTTGCGCTGCCACCGTCACCTCGCCTCCTCCAGCATCGCCACCGCCACCGCGAGGCAACGCTGCCTGATCCGCTCCCATTCGGCGGCCCCCTCCGGCCCGGACCATCGGTCGTCGTCCCCGACGTCAGACGGGTCCGGATCGGCGAGCCGGCGTACCAACTGGGTCGCCACCCATTGTCGCTCAGTTTGTTCAGAACAGTAATACCGGTCCATCCCGGCGAGTACCACCGCAGCAGTCTCGGTATCCATGCCGCTCACCAGGTCGGCGAAGTCGGCGAAATCCGACCGGCTGTTGCGGCACAAGATCAGGTAGGCCTGCATGCGCAGGGTCTCCGCGCACGTCGGGATCTGCAGCCGGTCGCCGGTCGGTAGCTGAACATTGGTGGTCTCCACCGGACTGAGCCGCTCGACGGGTCCCTCTCGCACGTCGGCCTCGGTCTCCAGCGCGTCCAGCGCGATCGCGAGCCGGCCGCGCCACATCGTCACCGGATGCACCGGCTTCGGCGCCGCCATCCTGGCGCTGCGGTAGCCGCGGATCAGCTTGACCGTCGCGGTGCCGCCCGGGCCGATGCGGACCGGCCTGGCCCGGGCGTCATCGCTGCCCTTGACCTTGCCTGCGAGCTCGGTGCACCCGATGAACGCCAGCGGGTCGGCCACGCTGACCGCGTCCGGCGCCAGTGTCTTGAGCTTGGCCGCGCCCTTGACCACCATCTTCAGATCCGCGGTCGGCGGCACCAGCGACGAGATGTCGTCGGGGATGACGACCAGGTCACCGAGATCGACCTTGGGCAGCGGCTTCTCGAAGTCGACCGATGGCAGGATGCGGGCCAGCCATCCCGGCAGCCACCAGTTCCACTGGTCGAACATCGCCATCAGCGCGGGTACCAGCAGCAGCCGGACGATCGTGGCGTCGACCGCGATCGCCACGGCGCACGCCACCCCGAGTTCGGCGACCAACGGCATACCGGCAAACGCGAACCCGGTGAACACCGCGATCATGATCAGCGCGGCGCTGGTGATCGTGCGGGCACTGGTGGACACCCCGTAGGCGACGGCGTCACGAGTGTCACCACCCTGCAGATACCGCTCCCGGATCCGGGTGAGCAGGAAGATCTCGTAGTCCATCGACAGCCCGAATGTCATTGCCAGCACCAGCGGCGGGATCGTGCTGTCGATCGACGTGATGGTCTGGATGCCCAGGTCTTCCAGCCAGCCCCACTGGAACACCATCACCAAGCTGCCGTAGGCGGCGGCGACGGACAGCACCGTCATCAACACGCCCTTGAGCGCGAGGACCACCGACCGCACCGAGATGAGCAGCATCACGAACGCGATCAGCGCGACGAAGACGAACACCAGCGGTTGGGTCTGGGCGACTCGGTCGTCGAAGTCCTTGATCAGCGCGGTCGGCCCGCCGACGTCGATCTCGGCGTCGCCGGCCGCCGGTAGCGCACGCAGGTGAGAACGCATCCAGTCGATGGAGTTGCGGGCGGCGATGTCCTCGGGGTCCACCGAGAGCACGGCGGAGATCAGCGCGCTGCTGTCGTTGTCGGCGAACACCGGCGTGGACACCGAGACGACGTCCGGCGCCTTGGAGATCTCGGTGTTGATCGCCTCGAGTGCGGCCGCGTTCTTGGGGTCCGATGCCGCGCCGTCCGGGAACGTGACCAGCACCCGCACCGGCCCCAGCGCGCCCGGGCCGAGCGCCTGCGCCGCGGCGGCCACCCCGCCGCGGATCTCGTGGGAGGACGGGAACTGCCGCTGCATGCTGTTGCCGAGCACCATCGAGAACGCCGGTGCGGCCATCAGCAGCAAGACCGCCGTCGCACTCAGCGCCGACAGCCACGGCCGGCGCATCACCCAGCCGACCCAGCGGGTCCAGAACCGCGACTGCGTGGCCTCCCCGCGACGCGACCACTGCAGCAGCGCCGAGCGCCGGGCCACCGGCCTGCCGAACGTCGCCAGCACGGCCGGGGTGAGCGTCGTCGAGGTCAACACCGCGACCGCGACGGCCAGGATCGCGCCGGTGGCCATCGACCTGAGCACCGGGGTGTTGATCAGATAGATGCCGGTCAGCGACGCGATCACGGTCAGACCGGACAACAGCACCGCCAGCCCGGAAGTGGCCATCGCCGCGTCCGCGGCCTGCTGCGGATCGCGCCCGGCCCGCAGCTCCTCGCGATACCGCATCAGAATGAACAGCGAATAGTCCACGGCCAGGGCGATGCCGAACATCGACACCGTCGACGTCACGAACACCGACATGCTCATAAACGTCGACAGCAGATAGACGACGCCCATCGTCACCACGACCGTGCAGACCGCGAGTAGCAGTGGGACGGCCGCGGCGGCCAGCGAGCCGAACACCGCGAGCAAAACAATCAGGACGATCGGAAGGTTCCACCGCTCGGCTTCGGCGATGTCGTGCTTGGTGCTGGTCTGGGCGGCGGCACCGAGCGCGCCCTGGCCGATCACGTACAGCCGCACCCGGCCGTTCTCGATCTGGCCGGGCTGGTCACCGGTCACGCCGATCTTCTGGCGCAGCTGCCGCGCGACGTCGACGGCGCCGGTGTTGTTGAAGTCGAGCCGCAGCGACACCACGTAGGGCCGGTCCGGGGCGGGCGCCGGCTGCGCCGGGTTCGGAACGACGACGACGCTGGGAACCTGCTTGGCCACCTGCTCCAGATGCGCGACGGCGCTGTTCATGTCCTCGTAGCTGGCATCGGCGCGGGGAGCGGCCACCAGGGCCAGCGGGGACGCACCCTGTTCGGGGTAGTGATCCTCCAGTTGATACTGCACATGCAGCGACTGCGAACCCGCGACGTCGAAGCCGCCACCGGTCAGGTGGTTGGACGCATGCAGGGCCAGATAGACCGAGGGCACCAGTGCCAGCAACCAGCAGGAGAAAACCAGCCAGCGGAATCTGCGCAGGTTGCTGCTCAGGCGCATCATGAACTGCTGGATGTCGGTCTCCCCGCATTCTCCCCGGATTGCGTGGTTGCGAGCGTACCGCAGATAACTGTGCGCTG
>JAEZIA010000193.1 GCA_023416315.1 Actinomycetes bacterium | reverse complement strand
GGCACAACGGTTCACGCGCGTCTGGACGGCACATCGTTCGCTACCCAGCCGGTCGGGGTGGACAGCAACTGGCATACCTGGCGCGTCACATGGAACGACTCGGGGATGTACTTCTGGCAGGACTACGTCGACGGTGCCGAGCCGTACTTCACCGTTCCGGCAAATTCCCTGGACGACTGGCCGTTCAATTTCCCCGACTACCGGATGTTCCCGGTGCTGAACCTCGCGGTGAGCGGTTCGGGCGGCGGTGATCCGCGCCCGGGCACCTACCCGGCGCAGATGCTCGTCGACTACGTGCGCGTCTGGTAGGACGCGGTCCGCTAGCTCATCCCGGCGGCGATGACCTCGTCCACCTCGGCAGCCCGGGACGCCATCTCGGCGTGGGACTTGTCGAGTTCCTCGGCCTGATCTTCGTCGGCCTTCATCATCGACTCGATGTCGAAGTTGGCCATGTCGTGAACGCCCATGTCCCGGAAGGCTTTCTGCACCTTATCGCCCCAGAGCCCGATGTCCTTGACGATGGGCACGATGCGGCTGAACAGGTGTGAACGGAACTGGATCATCAGCGGTGAGGTGTCGACCCACTCGGCGCAGGCCTTGACGTCCATGCCGAGGGTCTCGAAAACCTCTTCGCCGCGGAAGCGGTCGCGCATCAGGTAGCAGGCGTCGACCACGAATTCTTCGCGCTCGGCGCGCTCGGCCTCGGTTAGCCCAGAGTAGTAGTCCTTCAACGAGATCCGTCCAAACGCCACGTGCCGCGCCTCGTCCTGCATGACGTAGGCCAGCACCTGCTTGGCCAGTGAGTTCGGCGCCGCCATGTCACGCAAGACCCCGAACGCCGCGAGCGCCAGACCTTCGATCAGGACCTGCATGCCGAGATACGGCATGTCCCAACGGGAGTCGCGCAGCGTGTCCTCCAGCAGCGCCGTCAGGTTCGTGTTGATCGGATAGACCAGATCGACCTTCTCCTGCAGGAACCGCGAGAACGCCTCGACGTGCCGGGCCTCGTCCATGGTCTGGGTGGCTGCGTAGAATTTCGCGTCCAGATCGGGAACCACCTCGACGATCTTGGCCGCGCACACCATGGCGCCCTGCTCGCCGTGCAAGAACTGGGAGAACTGCCAGGCCTGGAAGTGCTGGCGCATCTCGGCGCGGCGGGCGTCGTCGGCGGCGTCCCACATCGGGCTGCCGAACAGCGGATGGAACTCGTCGGGAAGTCCGACCGGGTTCATCGGGTCGACGTCCTGGGTCCAGTCGATGCGCAGTTGGGCGTCCCACTGCTTGTCCTTACCCTTTTGGTACAGGGACAGAAGGCGGGCGCGGCCCTCGTCGTACTCCCAGGTGAACCGCGCGTCGCCGGCGCTCGGAACCTCCCACGAATATGGCGTGGGCACTTCGGTGTATCTGTCCTTCGTAGTCACGTCTGCCGCCTCTCTGAAGCATCCGACCGATTCCGTAACTCAACTCACAGTGCGCCCGGATTGGCGGCGTCGTCAAGGACCAGCGTTTGACAACGGCAAAATGGAGTAGCCGACTACTCGCCTGCTATTTCCAGTGGTCGTCGAGCAGCGTCGACCAGGCGTGTTCGACCTGCTTCCACTCGTCAACGCACCCCTGCGCGCGCTCGTCGGGAAGGCCGTCCGTGGTGACCATGTCGGCATTGGCCTCGGGATTGGACCCGTAGATCCAGCATTGAAGGTTGTAGACGCGCTGCTGGTCGAGGGAGTGGACGTCGGCCATATCGGCCGCGTCGAGCTCGGTGCGTGCCGCCGCGGATGCCTGGAATGCCCTCGCGAAGTTCTTCACCGCCGCCAGCGACTCGGAGTCGACTTTCCCGTTATCGCCCGGCGTCAACAAGATGTAGGCGGCCAGCTGATCGGCGGCGTCCTCTTCTTTACCGGTGATCGGCAGGTTGTACAGCGTGATCGCCATGTGGCCGGCCTCGTGATAGAACGTCGCGTCCTCCGAGCCGATGGCCGACGCGACCGGGTCGGCGTCGCCGGCCTTGGTGAAGATCTTCTGGCCCAGATCCGCATCCTCGTAGCAGATGGTGATGGTCTTCTGGCTCGGGCTCCAGAAGGCGTTCGCCTGGTCGCACTGCGATCCGTGCAGCGGAATGTCTTCGGGCAGCTTCAGTGACTGGTTGATATCCGCGGCAAGGTCTTCGAGCACCTTGTTCTCCTGCAGCAGCTTCTTGCCGTTGAGTGCTTCGGCGCTGGTGGCGTCGTCGTAGGTGACGATCATCTGACCGCCCCCGTCCGCGGTCGCGGTCTCCTCGGGGCCGTTGGCTTTCGGCGCCTCGGATGCGGTGGGGCCGCCGGCGGAATCGGGGTTCTCCTCGGAGCTGCCACCGCCGCATCCGGCCAGCAACAGTCCGACCGCCACTATTGGAAGAATTCGAGTGCGCATGGCCCCAACCTTCGTCACAGCAACCCAATAATTGACACAGTGGCAGATTTAATGGTGGAGCGGGCGTTCTTGCGCAAATCCGCGTGGACGCGGTGACGGCAGCCTCGGTGCCTCGCTGCGGTGAAGGACGAGATAGACAGTCACCGACGGGAATTCGCGCGCACCGCTTCTCGCCCAGTGTGAACCTGGTTCAATGGACCCATGGCGGGTGCAAGGGCCACGGGTCACGGGGATGTCGTCGCCGGCCCGTCGGGCGGATTCACAGCCATCGCCCAGCCGCGGGCCCACGACTTCGTCGTGGAGCAGATCCGTCGCCAAATCGCCCTGGGAATCCTCGCGCCGGGCTCGGCGCTGCCCGCCGAGCGGGAATTGATGAAGATCTTCGGGGTTGGCCGGGTGACAGTGCAGTTGGCGATCGGCCAACTCGAAGCCGAGCGCATCGTCGAAACTCGACGAGGGCGCACCGGCGGCAGCTTCGTCACTTCGATCGATGCCGATTCGCGCGCCTTGGATTTACGGGTTGTCGACCTGCGCCGCCACTCGGATCGGGTCAAGCAGGCCGTCGAGTACCGCTCGATTCTCGAGCCGGCGGCGACCGCGTGCGCGGCCGCCAAGATTCGCCGGGCCGATCTGAAAGTGATGGCCGACATCGTATCCAAGACGGCGTCGGCTGAGGATGATGCCGAATTCATGCGATGGGACACCGCGTTTCATCTCGCCATCGCCGAGGCGACGGGCAATCAGTTCATGATCGAGGGGCTGGAGCGCATCCGCCTGGAACTCAACCCCGCCCTGCAGCTGCTGCCCGATACGCCTGCGTGGCACGAGGTTTCGGTAACCGAACACTCGTCGATCCTGGACGCGCTGTCCCGTAAGGATCCCGGCGACGCCCGCGAGCTCATGGCCGCACACATCGCCCATGCCGAGCAAAGCATCCATTCACTGCTCAAGACGCTGTCGCGCCGCTAGCTGTCCTCGCGCAGGAACTGGTTCAGCACATTGTCGGTGATCCGGTAGATGTCGTTGTCATAGTTGTTGTGGGACAGGCTCCCCGCCCAGGAGCAGGATCCGACACTGAAGACGCACCCGCCGCCTTCGTAGGGCAGTAGCACAACGTCGGACCGGACGTCGGGATTGTCGGGACCGGCGGGGTTGCCGATCGTGACTTCGGTGTCCTCGACGACGAGCAGGTAAGCGTCGGGATGCGCTCCGGCGGAGCTCATCAGGACGACCGCGTCGTCGGGGGAGCCGAGTTCGGAGTCGTGCCGGTCGATTTCGTAGCCCGCTGCGCCACCGACGTACAAGCCGTAGTCGCCGATGACGTCGGCGTCCGAGACACCGTCGAACAGCCAGCCCAGCTCCGGCTCGCGGCTGGCGGCGGTGCGTCGGTAGCCGGGCGCGGTCGCATGGGAGTCGGCCTGAGCGGTGAACCCCACGCCCACCAGACGGTTTGGCGAGCGATCGCGGTACCGCCACAGGCCGCCCTGCTCGCCGGTGGTCTGGTGGCGCAGTTCGCCCGGCCTTGACGTCCACGCGCGCGTCCCGTTGAGCCCGCGGCGTACCTCGGCGAGGTGCGGCCGCTGCGGGTCGATCGATGTGACCCAGTAGAAGCCGTTGCCACCGAGATAGAGCAGACGCCCGCCGGCTTCGAGGTAGGACTGCAGCGCGACGAGCATGTTGCGCGTGCAGTACTCGGGGTGCGTCCCGGTGACGATGACGCGGTAACGGCGTAGCAGATCGACGCCCTGCTCGTGCAGGTCATGGTCGGTCAATGCATCCCAGCGATCACCACGATGATCGAGGAAGTCGGCGATGTACAGATCGGCTCCGAAACGCTCCGGCGAGTTGGTGTTCCACCAGATGAAGTCGGGCCGCAGATTGGGGATCGGCCGACGCGCCGACACCAAGCAGACGCCGGAGCCATCGGAATGCTTGTCGTAGAACGACGCTCCGGCCTCCGGATGCCTGGCGAGCCAGCGGTCGGCGTCGGCGGGCTTGGTCGTGGTGCCGGTCGGAACCATGCCACCGGACGCGGCGATGAGACGTTCGTTCGAGTAGGCCAGATAGGTCAGCGTGGGCAACAGGAAACCGATATCGGCGGTCGACATGCCACGCGGCGGTGTGACGGCGAACGGCACGTGATCGACAAGATCGCCGGCCCGCAATCGGAACGCATAGATCGCGCTCGGAAGGGAGTCCGGCACCGTGAAGGTCGTCGTGACCGGCCACCGGGCGTCGTCGAGGTCGTCATCGTGGAAATGCACTGCGGCGTACTGCTCTGGGGCCGAACGAAAATCGGTGGTGTCGTCGTCCCACTGTCGGCCGGTCACGGCCAGGGTCGGTGCGTTGACGAGTTCCAGCTCACGAACGTCGTGCCCGCGGTCGTCGAGCCGGAGGTCTTCGAGCTTGCCGGTATAGAACTCGGTTCGCTCCGCGGTGGCGGCGAGCGTGACCGGCCCGCTGCGCGGTGCGACGAGGGTATCGAGGGTGGCGACGACCGCGCCGTCGACACGCAGCGTGGGCTGATCGCCGAGTCGCAGCTCGACCTCGTGCCATCGCTCACGGGACAGCGGCTGTCCACCGACCACCTCGCGGTCGCCCGCTCGTACACCCGGTTTGCCGTCGGGATCGAGGACTATCGACGTGTCGCCGCGCTGCAGCAGCGTCTGATAGGCGCCGGACGCCGGGCGTGAAGTCCACACGGTGATCGCCATGGTGGTGGCGGCGGTGCCGGCCTGGTCCGCGGAGAGCACGGCATACGAGCCGGCGTGGATCGGCTGCAGCGGTGCCTCGTACACACCGGTGACGTCGGAGTCGATCTCGTCGAACAGAAATCCGGGCCCGGCCGGGTTGGGATCGCCGTGGCGCAGTCGTACCAGGTCGATGCCGACGCGTCCGGCGGTGGACGAGACGTGCAGATGGATGACACCGCCGGGGGCGACCGACCACACGTCCGTGTAGCCGATCAGCTCGTCGCCGATCGCGTTGAGCACCATCAACACTCCTCTGAGACTAAGAGTCCATGACGTTACCTGCCGTCGGAGGTGGCGGAGAGGTTCGTCAGCACCCGGAAGGTAAATATGGACCTATCTTAGGTCCCTTGATAGTCTCGGCCTTTCGACAGGACGGGATGACCACCATGACTGACCGATCGTTTGTGACCGCCGACCAGACGAACGTCTTCGTCCGGGAATTGGACCGTCCCTACCCGCTGATCGAGCGGGGCGAAGGTGTGTGGCTGTACGACAGCTCCGGAAACGCATACCTCGACGGTGTTTCCGGCGGCGCGATGGTCACCAGCTTCGGGCACGGGGCAGTGCCGGAGATCCTCAAGGCGGTCGTCAATCAAACCGAGTCGATCTCCTTCCTGTACAACGTGCACGCGACCACGCCCGCCCAGGAACGACTCGCGTACGAACTGGCCTCGGTTGCGCCGGACGGCTTCTCGCGGGCGCACTTCGTCTCGGGCGGTACCGAGGCCAACGAGCTTGCGCTGCGGATGGTGCGCAGCTATCACGTCGAACGTGGTGAGGCGAACCGCCATCTCGTGGTGTCACCGGCGCAGGCCTACCACGGCGCGAGTATTGCGACCTTCGGCCTCACCGGCCGTCCCGGCCTGCAGGCGCCGTATCAGCCCTACATTCAGCAGCATCCGCACATCCCGCCGTCGACGTGGCTGTTCGACCCGACCGGCGAGCAGGCACTGGCGGCGCTCGACGAGATCCTGGCCCGCGACGGCGACCGGATCGCCGCCTTCCTGCTCGAACCGGTCAGCGCCGCCGCGCTTCCGGGATACTCACCGCCGGAGGCATTTTGGCGCGGGCTCGACGAGCGTCGCCGGGAACACGGCTTCCTGGTGTGGTTCGATGAAGTGGTCACCGGCCTGGGCCGGACCGGTACCTGGTTCGCCGCGGATCAGATGCCGATCCGCCCCGACGTCATCACCACCGCGAAAGGGCTTGGCGCGGGCTTTTTCCCGATCGGCGCGATGCTCGTCGCCGACCATGTGTACGAGGCGGTGGCCAACGGCTCGCGCTCGTTTGAGCCCGGCCACACCTGGGATGGTGCGCCGCTGTCGTGCGCGGTGGGGTCGGCGGTGATCGCGCACCTGCAGCGCACCGGCCTGGTGGACTCGGTGCGGGAACGCGGACCGTGGCTGCTTGGCGAGTTGCGGCGGGCGTTGGAGGGTTGCGAGATGGTCCGCGAGGTGCGCGGCCGGGGATTCCTGCTCGGTGTGAGCTATGTGGACCCGCACGACGGAGAGCGGTTGCTCGATCCCGACCTGCAGCTGGCGAAGCGAATCGATGAGGAGGCGCTGCGCCGTCTGCTGTTGGTCTATTCGACCCAACCCACCCGCGACGGCTTCGCCGGCGATCAGACGCTGCTGGCACCGGCCTTCGTGGCCACCGATACCGAGCTCGAGGAATTGGTCGAGCGGCTGACCGCGACCGTCAAGACCGTGGAGGCGGACGTGAAGAGTCAGTTGGTGCGGGCCGGCAGCGCGTAGGAGCCGTCAGTGTGTCGCGGGTGAGAGCGCGTAGCGGCGAACCACGTCATCGAGCCAATCCGGTGTGCTGTAGGTCAGCCCATATTTCGTTGCCAGGTCGATGAATTCAACCGATTCGTGCAGCGGAGCGCCGGTACTCGAGGTGGCACCGGAGGTGAGCAGCTCACCCAACTCGCGGAAGTAGTTCTCGAAACCGTCTCCGGGCGTGATCACTTCGATGATCCGCCCTGGTTCGCGTCCCGCGTTCCACATCGCATGCATCTGACCCCGGGGCTTGGTGATGTAGCCGCCCGGTCCGAGAACCACCTCGCTGTCATCAGACCGGAAACCGATCTCGCCGGCGAGGACGTAGGAGTGCTCGTCCTCACGGGTGTGCCGATGCGCGGCAGTGATCGTCCCGACGGGAAAGGGATGCTCGACGATCGACACCAGACCGGCGGTGGTCTGGCTGGTCAGTTTGAGGACGGCTCCAAATCCGGGAATGGTGACGGTCTCGCCTGCGCCGGGCGGTACCACGGTGAGCTCGGCGACGTGTGTCACAGACATGGTGAGTCTCCCTTCATCCAGCTTCGGCCAAGACGGCCGCGTCGTGCGGTGACCACAGGGGTTGCGGCACTTCGATTCCGAATGGTGCGTCCCAGTGATTGCGCGATGAGACCTCGTGCACGGGGCGACGATTGGTGGCGACACCCCATCGGCCGATCGGATACCCGAGCGCGAGCATGGCGGACATCTTCCAGCCTTGCCCGGTCGGAACACCGAGTAACTCGTCGACCCGGTCTTCACAATTGCGCAGCACCATCGTCATGACCCCGCCGACACCCTCGGCGCGGGCGGCGAGCAAGGCGCTCCAGATCGCGGGGTAGATGTTGGCGCCACCGAGGTCGTCGATCGCAAAGACGAAGAGCAGCAACGGAATTTCGTCGAAGTGATCGGCGAGATAGTCACCCGACCCCTTCATACGCCGCATCGCCTCGGCGTGGGCGGCGCTGTCCGCGCCCGGCGCCGTCGCCGCCATCGGCCCGGTCCCGGCGCTGAACTTCTGGTATTCCAGGTCGCGGGCCTGCCGAAACAGCTGCCCGAACCGGCGGATCAGCGCCGGATCGTCGACGGCCACAAAGTGCCAGCGCTGGGTGTTGCCCCCGTTGGGTGCCCGAACCGCGGCGTCGAGAATTCGGGCCTGAGTGTCGAGTGAAATCGGGTCGGGCCGCAACCGACGCATCATCCGAGTGGTGTAGAGCGCCTCGTGGATGTCCATGTCACTGGTCCTTCCGCTATTCGGGCCAGCTGTTGTTCAAGATCAGGTCGACGAAGTCCCGGCGCTGGAACGTCGGGTCGAAGTGCGCCAGAACGTCGGCGTTCATCGTCCCGAACGTGCTGTCCGGGCGGTGCTTCATGCCGTCGTTGAACGCCGACAGGATGCGCTTCTTGAAATCGGGACGGGGGTGGGCCGACGTGACCGCGGCGACGGCCTCGGGGGAGAGTTCCTCGCGGGCGACGCCGATGACGTCGACCTCGACGCCGGCGTTGACCAACGCGATCTCCGGGTCGAGGAACTGCGGCACCCCCGGAGTGGTGTGCAGCGCGATGGCCAGCCACACCTTGCGTGCGTCGGCGGGGTCGATGTGGTGTTGCAGCAGGAAGTCGCGTGCGGCATTCGCGCCGTCGACTTCGAAGCGAAGGTCGGAGGTGCGGTAACGCTCGGTGAGGCCGATGTCGTGGAACATTGCCGCCACATAGAGCAGTTCCAGGTCGGGCTGCAGCCCGAGGCGCTGGCCGCGCAACGCACCGAACAGGAACACCCGGCGCGAGTGGTCGAAGAGCAGATCGTCTTCGGCGTCGCGGATGTACTCGGTGGCCGCGCGCACCAGGGTGCTGTCGGGGATCGCGATGCCGGCAATCGTTTGGATGGACTCGGTACTCATGATCAACCTCCTCAGTTGGACTCTTGCGACTGGACTCTTGCGACTGAGTCAACGCAGGTGGCGGGTCGTGCACACACGGCGATTGAGCCGTCCGGTCCACAAAATGGGACACAATGGCGCTGTGGTGGCGAGTGCCCGCTCAAAGGTGGTGGTGATCGTCGTCTTCGACGACGTGACGATGCTCGACGTCGCCGGCGCGGGTGAGGTATTCGCCGAGGCCAACCGCTTCGGCGGCGATTACGCGATCAAGATCGCCTCGGTGGACGGCGGCGACGTGCGGAGCTCGATCGGCGTCCGTCTGGGTGTCACCGACAGCATCGGGTGCATCGAGTCCGCCGATATCGTCCTGGTCGCCGGTAGCGACAACATTCCGGCGCGCCCGATCGACCCCGCGCTCGTGGACGCGGTGAAATCGGTCGCGAGCCGCACCCGGCGGCTGGGCTCGATTTGTACGGGGTCGTTCATCCTGGCGCAGGCCGGACTGCTCAGCGGACGGCGGGCGACCACGCATTGGCGGGAGACCGGGCGGCTCGCCCGCGCGTTCCCCGACGTGACCGTCGAGCCGGACGCGCTGTTCGTGCGGGACGGCGAGGTGTTCACCTCCGCCGGGGTGTCGTCGGGCATCGACCTGGCGCTGGCGTTGGTGGAACAGGACTACGGCGCCGATTTGGTGCGCGATGTGGCGCGCTGGTTGGTGGTGTACCTCAAAAGGGCTGGGGGACAGTCCCAATTCTCAACTCTGGTGGAGACGAACGCGCCGCCGCAATCTGCACTGCGGGCGGTCACCGAGGCGATCGGCGCCGACCCGGCCGCGGATCACAGCGTGAAATCGCTTGCGCTGCGGGCCTCGTTGAGTACCCGACAGCTAACCCGGCTATTTCGATCCGAGCTCGGGACGACACCGGCGGACTATGTCGAGAGGGTCCGCATCGATGCCGCCCGCGCAGCGCTGGATGCCGGACGCACCGTGAGTGAGACGGCGCACCTTGCCGGCTTCGGCAGTACCGAGACGCTGCGGCGGGCGTTCGTCGAACATCTGGGAGTGTCACCGAAGGCGTACCGCGACCGGTTCCGCACCGCGATCGGGGGAGCGCGGTAGGGCCGGCTCACCCGATTAGAGCGCAGGTGTGGTCGGCTGCAGAACCGCGGTGGCGACAGCCTCTGCCCGGAGGTGCTCGAACGCTTGGTAGTCGGGATCGTTCACCATCTCGACGAAGTGGCGCCGACTGGGATAGCGGAACAACGCCACCAGGTCCCAGTCGCCGCCCTCGGCCGCGACCAGAGACGGATGCCCCTCACCGCCGTACACGAGTGTCACCCCGTACCGCTCTTTGATGCCGGAGCTGGTGAACTTCTCGATGTATTGCGTGTACTTATCCGCGCCCCCGGGCGCGAACCTCACGAGGTTCAGCATCACCACCGGTGAGCTGGGATCGGCGGCGACGAAACGCTCGAGTGCGGACGCGTCAAGAGCAGACATGACTTCTCCTTTTGGTAACTTACTTGCTGGACAACACGCAAGTTACATGCGGGCACCGACAAGTTCGGTCCACAGGAAGGGAGACCAGGGCATGCAGGAGGTGAAAGCGGTTCGCCGGACCCAAGCCGAACGCCGCGATGACGCCCGGCAGCGGGTGCTGCAGGCGGCCGCATCGCTGGTTGCGGCCCATGGGTCACGGGCTATGTCGTTGGCTGCCGTCGGGGAGGCGGCCGGTTACAGCCGCGGCATCGTCCACCATCATTTCGGCAGCAAGGTGCAATTGCTCGAGGAGCTCATCAAGTACACCCAGACGTTCGATGTCCCGGTGGACTCCGCGACGGGACTGAGCCGGTTGACGGACTTCGTCGGCGCCTATCTGGGCGGCTTGCATGAACGCTCGCCGCGCTCGGAAGCCTTCCTGAAGCTGTGGACTGAATCGGCGGGCGCCGAACCGTCACTGGCCCCGATCTTCGCCGAACGTGACGTTCGGTTCCGTGACATGCTCGCGCAGCACATCATCGACGGCATCGACGACGGCTCCATCCGATCCGATGTCGACCCTCAGACGGCTGCCGTGGCGATCGTCGGGCTGTTGCGCGGCTCCGCCCTGATGGCCTTCTCGACAGCGCGTGACGCGTCGGTGGCGGACTTGGCAGCAGTGGCGACCGCCGGTGTGGAACGCAGCTTGGCGGCTCATCATCACTGACGCCCGTCCGTGGATTCACCAGCATCTGTCTCGAATCCACAGCGGGCTCGCGAAAATCACCTAGCCTGGCCAGGTGCGATCGCCGCGGACCTCACGCGTCGCGGCCTCAGCGTTTTTTATCGGCGCCGTGCTGTACGGCAGCTGGCTGATCACAATGTTCTTCGGTGCCCCGCGGCCAAACGACTATGTCAGCGAACTCATCGCGACCGACCAGCCTCTGAGCGGGCTGTTGCGTGGGGCCGACTTCGCGACGGCCGCTGTGGTCGGGTTCGGTGTCGTCGTGAGCGTGGTCGGCAGACGGCGTCGGGGCGGGGTGGCCGCCATTGCCTGGGCTACGTTGGCGTTGTTCGCGGTCGCCACCGCACTCGACAGTGCGTGGGCGATGTCGTGCGCGCCGCACGCCGATCCTGCTTGCGCTGCGCGAGAAGCGGCCGGCGCGGTGCCCATTACACATCACCTGCACACCGTGAGCAGCGTGATAGCGGTTGTCGCGGCGCTGATTTCACTCGCAGCGTTCCTGCGCGTCGACACCGAGGAGCACATCAGCAAGAGGGTGCACCGATTCGGACTGTGGGTATTTGTGGGACTTGTTTTGACCACAGTGGCGACCGTGGTCAGCGTCATCCTCGACAGTGCTGACCTAGGCGGTGCCCTGGGCGTTGCTCAGCGGCTACAGCTGCTCTGCATGAGTGGTTGGCTCGTCTATGTGGCGCTGCGAGAAGCGACGCGCCCCGACGGCTGACGCACCGCGACCCGGGGGAGCGAAACAGGGACTATCCGGTAGCGGCGAGTTCGACTGCGCGATTTAGTGTTTCACGGTCGATAACGTCGGCGGCGTTCATGGTTCGGCTGAGAACGCCGGACTCCCGCGCGATGTCGATCATGAATGCCACGCTGTGGTCGCTGAGGCCACCGTCCTCGGTCCAGAACGGGTACCGCTCGATCAACGCGAACAACTCCCTGAGCGATTCCTCCGACGGTACCTGCTCGACGTAGTGGCCGACCGCAGTCCGGAATACGGCGTAGTCGCTCTTCAGGGCCTTCATTGCCCGCAACGTCGTGGCGCAGTATCGGGCGGCGAGTTCTCGATTCTGTTGGAGCCAGTCCGCTCGGGCGGCCTGAGCCACTTTGATGAAGTCGGGGGCGTTGTCGTAGAGGGTGCCGATCAGCACCGGTTGGTTCACCGTTGCGTGGGCACCGTCGTATTGCGTGTCGTGGATAACCGTGGCGTCGACGTCGCCCGAAGTCCACGCTGCCAATCGGGCGCTCGAGCTTTCGAGGATCACCTGATTTGGAATCTCGTGGACGTCGCGTTGTTCGCCGAGGCCGCTCAACAGCGCGTTGAGGACGATGGCTCCGGAGCCTCCCGGGCTGTCGATGCCCACCCGAGTCGACGGTTCGAATAATTGGGCGGCGTTGTTCACACCGTTGGCCCCGGCCAAGACGAAGTCGTCCATGCTGACGTACGGGCAGAACATCTTGACGTTTTCGCCCCGCTCGCGTGCAGCCAGGATCGCGGACACCGACGTCGCCAGCACTTGGTCCGTGCCGCCGAGCGAAGTCTCCACCGCGCTGGTGTGGGAATCCGTTGTGGTCACGTTTCGCTCGACGCTGATGGTCAGCCCGAAGTCGGCCCCGTAGTGATCCACGCCGTAGACCAGCGGGATCTGCGATGCGTGGGGTGGTGAACCCAGCACGATGCGCAG
>JAEZIA010000116.1 GCA_023416315.1 Actinomycetes bacterium | reverse complement strand
ATCGACATGACCGGAAGGACCGCCGTGACCAACGCCGACGAACTCAAACAGCTGCAGGAGCGGGTGCAGTACCTCGAAGACCGCACCGCCATCCTCGACTGTGTGATGAACCAGTCCCGTGGCCACGACCGCCACGATGCGGAGCTGATGGGCAGCGTGTACTTCGACGACGGCGTGGACGAGCACGGCCCGACGGTGAAACTTGGCCCTGAGTACGGGGATTGGGCCAACAATGCGCACAGCATGGTGTTCGAGGACCATTTGCACAACATCACCACCCATACCTGCGAGATCGACGGTGACGTCGCCCATGCCGAGAGCTATGTCATGGGCGCGATGCGGGCCAAGGGCGGCAAGATCGTGTCGCTGATGGGCGGACGCTACCTCGACCGACTGGAGCGTCGCGACGGGGTCTGGAAGATCGCGCTGCGCCGGTGCACGCTCGAATGGATGATGAGCGGCGATTCCTCGGTGCTGGCCTCCGGTGCGGTCAAGGGGTTCATCAAGGGCAAGTGGGACCGCACCGATGCGTCATATGCGCGGCCGCTGACGATCGAAGACGTTCCCGTCGACCGCTGGTGACGCGGTGAGGCTCGATGGCCGGGTGGCCTTGGTGACCGGCGGCGGTTCGGGTATCGGACGGGCCGCTGCACAGTCACTGGCCGAGGGCGGCATGCGGGTATGTGTCGTCGACATCGACGCCGATGCCGCGGGCGCGGTTGCCGACGAGGTCGGCGGGCTGAGCTTGGCGTGCGATGTGTCTGACTCCCGGCAGGTGGACGCGGCGTTCGACTCGTGTGCGGCCGAACTCGGATCGCTGGACCTCGCGTTCCTCAACGCGGGCATCAGCATTCGCTGGTCTGGGGACATCGGCGAGCTCGAGGACGCCGAGTACCGCCGATCGGTGGGGGTGAACCTCGACGGCGTCGTCTTCGGCGCCCGCGCGGCGGTCCGAACAATGCGGAGTCGCCCGGGGACCGGCGGGCGGGCCATTGTCGCGACGGCGTCACTGGCCGGCATTCTGCCGTGGCATCCGGACCCGGTGTACTCGCTGGGTAAACACGCGGTGGTCGGCTTCATGCGCGCCATCGCGCCCAATCTGGCGCCCGAGGGCATTGCCGTGCATACCGTGTGCCCGGGGATCACCGAGACCGGTGTGCTGGGCAACCGACGCCGCCTGGTGGAGGGCGCCGGTGTGCCGGTGATGGAACCGGAATCGATCGCCGACGCGGTCCTGACCGCCGCGAAATCACCAATCGAGGCCACCGGATCGACGTGGATCGTGCAGCACGGAAAGCCGGCCTGGGCGATGGAATTCGCCGACATCGCCGGCCCCGACAGCCTGCTGAACGTCCCACTGCGGAGCCGGGGTTAGGTTAGGTCACCCGAGCACCGTCGGCATGCTGTCCCAGCCGCGCACCGTAGCGGTGGGGGCGCGCACCGCCGCATCGAGATCGACGGTCCAGTCCGGCCAGCGCTTGAGGATCTCTTCCAGGGCGACGCGGCCCTCCAGTCGGGCCAGTGCGGCGCCGAGGCAGAAATGCGCACCGCGGCCGAACGCGAGATGGTTGGCGCTGCGGTGAATGTCGAACCGGTCGGGGTTCTCGATGTGGCGCTCGTCGCGGTTGGCCGCCCCGGCCATCAGCAGCAGCGCACTGCCCGCCGGGACCGTCTGGCCATGATACGCAACGTCTTTGGTGATGTAGCGGGCGATATTGTGCACCGGCGGTTCGAAGCGCATGACCTCTTCGACGGCACCGCTGATCAGGTCGGGATCATCGACGAGTTGGCGGCGCTGGTCGGGGTGTTCGCCGAGCAGTTTGCCGAGCCAGCCGAACAGTCGCCCGACGGTCTCGGTGCCCGCGTTGGCGATGACGCCGAGAAAGACCAACAGTTCTTCGGTCGTCAACCGCCGCAGCCGACCGTCGACATCGCGGAACTCGGCCGCCAGCAGTTCGGTGACGAGATCGTCGGAGGGATTCTCCTCTCGCCACTGCACGTACTCGCGAAACATGTTGCCGTTGAAGTAATTGGTCTTGCTCACCGGCAGCGGTTCGCCGGGCTTGTTGCGCAATCGCTGGCCGGCCACCTTGCGGACGCTGCGCTGCAGCGAATCGGGCATGCCGACGAGCATGCCGATCACCCGCATCGGCATCTCCGCCCCCAGGTCGAGGGTGAAGTCGAACCGGTCCCCGGACGATAGCGGGTCCAGGCAGGCGGCACAGAATGCGCGTACCTGGTCCTCGATGGCGTTCATCTTGCGCGGGGTGAACGCGCGGGACACCAACAGCCGATGGACGGTGTGCAGGGGTGGGTCCTCGTTGATGAACACACCCAGTGGCATCTCCGGTTCGGCCTTGACCACTTCGAGGATGTCGCCCTTGGCGGAACTCAGGTTGTCGAGGTCACGCAATGCGTCATCGACGTCCGAGAACCGGCTCAAGGCCCAGAAGTCGAACTTCTCGTTGTAATAGAGCGGTGCCTCGTCGCGCAGCCGCCGATACGTCGGATAGGGATCGGCGTCGATCTCGACGTTATAGGGGTCGTAGGAAAGCTGGCCCTCTGTCACCGCCTGCATGGCACTCCTCGTCTTTGCCGGATCGACATCACGCGTTGCTGTACGATCGTACAGCGGACGGCGGTGTCACCGCATGCGGATGAGCTGAAGGGGAGCCGATGGAGCTGGGATACGTCTCGCTGAACACTCCGGGGGACATCGCCGCGGCACGCCTCGGCGCCGAACTCGAAGCGCGCGGCTTCGAGTCGCTCTGGGTCGGCGAGCACCCGCAGATCCCGGTCTCCGCTGCCGAAAACATCCATCCCGCACTGTTGCCCGCGCAGAAATGCATCCTCGACCCCTTCGTGTCGTTGGCCACCGCCGTGGCGACGACGCCGACGCTGCGGCTGGGTACCGCGGTCGCACTGCCCCTGGAACGGGAACTGTTCACCTTCGCCAAGGAGGTTGCGACACTTGACCAGATCAGCGGTGGACGGCTCTTGCTCGGCGTCGGTGTCGGATTCCGCGGCGAGCTCGAACTCGCGCGCCCCGGTATCGATTGGCGGGACCGTTACCGGGTTTTAGCTGAAACCGTGGGGGCACTGCAGGCCCTGTGGACCCAGGACGAAGCCGAATATCACGGTGAATTCCTCGATTTCGGCCCGGTGTGGTCCCATCCGAAGCCGATGCAGCGTCCGTATCCGCCGCTGCTGGCCGCTGCGACGGGAGCCAAGGCGATCCGCAGCTGCCTACCCTGGGCCGGTGGGTGGCTACCGGGCGACGCCGCGTACCGAGACCTACCCACCGCGCTGCAAGAGTTCCGCCGCACCGCCGGGGAGTTGGACCGCGACGCCGCCGATCTGGATCTGACGATCATGGCCTGGGGTGACCCGTCGTTGAAGCGGCTGTCCGCCTACCGCGACCTGGGGTTCAATCGGGTGGTGATCGGCGGTGGACGCCGCGACGCGCTGGATCCGTCGACCACGATGGCGTTCCTCGATCGCTACGCCGAGATGGCGGGGGAGCTGCGCGGCTAACCCTTCGGCACGGGCCGCACGCTGGAGTGGACCAGTTCGAGCAGTTGCCCTTCGGGATCACGCACCATGCAGGCGAACCCGCCGCCCGGATCGGCGACCACACTGCCACCGGCGGCAGTCACCGCCTCCTGCGCGGCAGGGAAGTCGTCGACCGCGATCGACAGATGCGTCAGGCCCGCGCACACCATCGAACGCTCGCCGTCGTGCGGCGCAGGATGCCCGGAAAAGGTGAGCAACTGCAGCACGAAGCCGTCGTTGTCCAGATACACGGCCTCGAAGCCGATCGGCGGCTCGAGGCCCAGCAGGGCGGCCGCGAGCTTGTCGGGCACCGTCATGCGGTTGACCTCGCTGAAGCCGAGTGCCTCGTAGAACGTCTGCATCGTCGGCAGGTCTCGTACCCGCAAGCCGAGATGGCTGATCGTCACCGGCATCTCAGACTCCCGCCGGTCCGGGGCCGCCATGCATATACAAGGTCTGGCCCGAGCAGTAACTGGATGCGTCGGAGGCGAAGAACAGCACCCCATAGCCGATTTCATCGGGCTCGGCGATCCGCCCGGAGCCGTTGGTCTGCCCGATCATGTTGATGTCGAAGCCCTGACGTTCGGCGTCGGCCTCCAGGCCGGGGGTGCGGATGGCGCCGCAGGCAATGCAGTTGACCCGGACACCCTTGCGGGTCCAGGCCGCGGCCATCGAACCGGTGAGGTTGTTCAATCCGGCCTTGGCGGCACCGTAGATCGGTGCTTGCGGCATGGCCAGCAGGCTGGCACCGGACGAGATGTTCACGATCGCGCCCTTGCCCTGCGCGATCATCGGCTTGGCCGCGGCCCGCGAGAGGTACCACGCGCTGGACAGATTGAGGTCCAACACCTGGTGCCACTCGTCGTCGGTCCACTTCATCAACGACTTGGTCTCGCCGCCACCGGCGTTGTTCAAAAGCACGTCGAGATGGCCGAATTCGGCGATCGACGCGTCGACGAGTGCCTGGCACGCGGCGGCGTCGGTGACATCTGTCGGCACCACCAGGGCCCGTCGACCGAGCGCCTCGATCTCGGCGGCCGTCGACTTCAAGGGTTCTTCCCGGCGGCCCGCGAGCACGATGTCGGCCCCGTGCTCGGCGAGGACCAGCGCCGACGCGCGGCCGATCCCCGTGCCACCGCCGGTGATGACGGCAACCCGCCCGTCCATCGAGAACCTGTCGCTCACAACACCACTCCCTGTCGTTGCCGCCGCCAATTGCAATACGACTGTACAGCATGGGCGACATGCTCGACATGGCCGTCGGAATCGACTACATCTGTGGCATGCCGGATTCCACCGCTGACGTATGGGAAGTGCTGTCGACGGCGCGGTCGGTGCGCCGGTTCACCGGCGAGCCCGTTGACGATCAGACGCTGAACCGCTGTCTGGAAGCCGCCACCTGGGCGCCCAATGGCGCGAATGCGCAACTGTGGCGGTTCATCGTCTTGTCCGCGCCCGAACAGCGCGCCGCTGTCGCCCAGGCTGCGCAGATCGCGCTCGGAACGATCGAGAAGATCTATGGGATGACGCGCCCGGCGCCCGATGACCACAGCCGCGCCGCCCGTAACAACCGAGCGACCTACGAACTCCACGACCGCGCAGGGGAACACACCTCGGTGCTGTTCACCGCCTACAAGAACGAGTTCGCGTCGGACTTCCTGCAAGGTGGTTCCATCTATCCGGCGATGCAGAACTTCTACCTGGCCGCACGCGCTCAGGGCCTGGGGGCATGTCTGACCAGCTGGGCGTCCTATGCCGGCGAACAAGTCCTGCGCGAGGCCATCGGAGTGCCCGACGAATGGGTCCTGGCCGGGCACGTCGTGGTCGGCTGGCCGCGGGGCAGGCACGGACCGGTACGCCGGCGCCCGCTTGCTGACGTGGTGTTCCGGAATCGCTGGGATCCCGAGCGGGCCGACATCGTGTACGGGGGAGGTGCACGGCCCAAGCGGGACAAGAAAGACTGACCGGTGCCGTACGCTCGTACAGCATTTGACATGGGCTGGCTGGCGGGAGTGACGACATGACCGGTTTCGACTACATCATCGCGGGGGCGGGCTCGGCCGGCTGTGTGCTGGCCAACCGGTTGTCCGCGGACCCCGGGGTGACCGTGTTGCTGCTGGAGGCCGGCGGATCCGACCGCAGCCCGCTGTTTTCGATCCCGAAGGCCTCCGGTCTGGTGTTCGAGAACGAAAAGTACACCTGGCAGTACACGACCACGCCGTTCGGGCCCACCGGGCACTCCGAACGCTGGATGCGCGGCAAGGTCATAGGTGGTTCGAGCTCGATCAACGGCATGGTCTACAACCGCGGCAACCGAGCCGACTACGACGAACTGGTGCGCCTCGGCAACCCCGGTTGGGGCTGGGATGAGATTCTGCCGATCTTCAAGTCCTTCGAGGACAACCAATTCGGCGCCTCGCCGATTCGTGGCGCCGGCGGACCGCTGCATATTTCGACACCCCCCGAGCCCGACCACCTGTGCGACGAGATGATCGACGCAGGCGCGGGCATCGGCCTGCGGCGGGTCACCGACATCAACGAGACCGACGACCCGCGCATCGGTTACGCCACCGCGACCATCAAGAACGGCCGGCGCGTCAGCGCGGCCCGGGCCTTCCTCAAGCCGGTACGCAATCGGCCCAACCTGACGGTGCGGACCGGCACCACCGTCGAGAGGATCCTGCTGAACACGGACCGCGCCACCGGGGTGCGCGTCATCGGTGAGAACGGTTCGGAGGACATCCGTGCCAACCGCGAGGTGATCATCTCGCTGGGCAGCCTGCACAGCCCGAAGGTGTTGCAGCTCTCCGGTATCGGACCGCGTGAGGTTCTGGCCGATGCCGGGGTCACGGTGTATCTGGAGCGGGACAACGTCGGCCGCGGCCTGCGTGAACACCGATGCGCCGCCCTGCGGCTGGAGCTCAAGGACGACCTCGGCTACAACCGGAAGCTATCGAGCAACATCGGTCAGGCCCTGACCGGAATGCGATACCTGGCCACCCGCAAGGGGCCGCTGGCCACCCCGTCTTTCGACGTGGTCGCGTTTGTGAAGTCCCGCCCCGACTCCGAACGGGTGGACGGCCAGCTGCTGTTGGGACCGTGGACAATCCCGCCCTACAACACCGGCGGTTCCGTCGCGGTCCCGCGCCAGGCCGGCGTCTCATGCCTGGGCATGGTGCTGCGGCCGACCTCGGTGGGACGTTGCGAGATCACTTCCAGCACACCGGATGCCCCGCTGCGCATCGACCCGAATTACCTGGACAGCGATTACGACCGCGAGACCGCGGCCAACCTCTACCGCCGAATGCGGGAACTGTTCGCCCAATCGCCGATCGCCGAGCGGATCAGTCGCGAAACCTATCCCGGCGCCACCGTCCGCAGCGACGATGAATTCGTCGCCGCGGCACTGGAAGGCGGCTACTGCGGATACCACGCCGTCGGAAGCTGTGCGATGGGTCCCGACGATGGCGATGTGGTGGACAGCCGGCTTCGCGTGCGCGGTGTGGACGGATTGCGCGTGGTCGACTGTTCGGTGATGCCGACCATGGTGGCCGGCAATCTGAATGGCCCCATCATGGCGATGGCATGGCGGGCTGCCGATTTCATCATCGAAGACCGCTAGCCGCGCGACCGACTATGCTATACAGACGTATAGCAGAAGCGAACTGCCGTGGCGAGGAGTGTGTCTGACG
>JAEZIA010000104.1 GCA_023416315.1 Actinomycetes bacterium | reverse complement strand
GGCGTTGGTGGTCGTCGCGTTCGCCTACCTCTGCTTCACCGTGCTGGCGCCGTGGCAGCTGGGCAAGAACACCAAGACCAACCGGGAGAACAGCCAGATCGCCTCCTCGCTCAACGCGGAGGTCGTTCCGGTGACAACGCTTCTGCCACACCAGGATTCGTCGGCACCCGACGCGCAGTGGCGGCGGGTGACGGCCACCGGGCGCTACGTCCCCTCGGCCGAGGTGCTGGCGCGGCTGCGGGTGGTGGGCGGCTCACCGGCCTTCGAGGTGTTGGTGCCGTTCATCGTCGACGGTGGCCCGACGGTGCTGGTGGACCGCGGTTATGTGCTCGCGGTGCAGGGTTCGAAGGTGCCCGAGATCGCGCCGGTGCCCACCGGCACGGTGACGATCACCGCGCGGCTGCGCGATTCGGAGACCGCGCCCGCGGACAAGCCGCCATTCCGCGAAGGCGGATTCACCCAGGTGTATGCCATCGACACCGCTCTGGTGGCGGCGACCACCGGGGTGCCGCTGGCCGGCTCGTATCTGCAGCTGGTGGAAAACCAGCCGGGTGGGCTCGGGGTCGCTGAACTGCCGCACCTGGATTCCGGGCCGTTCCTGTCCTACGGCATCCAGTGGATCGCGTTCGGCATCGTCGCTCCGATCGGGCTGGGCTACTTCGTCTACTCGGAGATCCGTGCGCGTCGCCGCGAGAACGCCGCGGCCGCAGGCCAGTCGTCGGCGCCCGTCACCGTCGAGGACAAACTCGCCGACCGCTACGGCCGACGGCAGTGAGCCCGACCGCGAGCACCGCAGCGGCGACCTGAACGGCCCGCGACAGCCGCACCCCGCGACGCAGGTCGTCGACGCCGGGGATGTGTCCGTCCCCGAGGGTCGGCCGGATCTCCAGCTGATGGCGATACTGGGTCGGGCCGCCGAGACGTACCCCGAGCGCACCGGCGAAGGTCGCCTCCACCACACCGGCGTTCGGGCTCGGGTGCCGTGCCGCGTCCCGGCGCCAGGCCCGTAGCGCCCCGCCCGGTGACCCGCCGACCAGCGGCGCGCACACCACCACCAGCGCACCCGCCACCCGGGCCGCCGCGAAGTTTGCGGCGTCGTCCAATCGTGCTGCCGCCCAACCGAACCTGGCGTAGCGCGGTGAGCGGTGGCCGATCATCGCATCGAGCGTGTTGACCCCGCGGTACACCAGAACGCCGGGCACTCCCCCGGCCGCCGCCCACAGCAGCGGTGCGACGTGCGCGTCGGAGGTGTTCTCAGCGACCGACTCCAGCGCCGCGCGGGCCAGCCCGTCGACGTCGAGTGCGGACGGGTCACGGCCGCATAGCGACGGCAGCAGCGCCCTGGCGCCGTCGATGTCACCGGCGGCCAGCAGGTCGGCAAGCCGGTCGCCGGTGCGGCCCAGCGTGGTCCCGCCCAGTGCCGCCCAGGTGGCCGACGCGGTCGACAGCGCCAGGCGAGCACCGCGGGCGCGGCGTTCGGCCAGCACACCGGCGACCGCGAGTCCACCCAGCAGCACACCGGTATGCACCGCGCCCGCGGCCCGGCTATCCCGGTAGGTCAGCTTTTCCAGTGCTGCTGCACACCAACCGAACCCCGCGACCGGATGGCCGTGCACCGGGTCCCCGAGGACCACGTCGGCCAGCTGGGCTGTGAGGATGCCGACACCCCGCCAGCCTCTGCGCGCAAACACCCCGGCACTCTCTCACACGTGATGTACTGCCTTCATGAGGCCGCGATGACGCGACATCCCAGACGGGTTTCGGACCTGCTCAATCCGGCAGCGGTGCTGGCACCGGCGGCGAACGTGATCATGCAGCTCGCCCACCCCGGCGTCGGTTACGGCGTGCTGGAGAGCCCGGTGGACAGCGGCAACGTCTACAAGCATCCGATCAAGCGGGCCCGCACCACCGGCACCTATCTGGCGGCGGCCACGATCGGCACCGACGCCGACCGCAAGCTGATCCGCGCCGCCGTCGACACCGCGCACGCGCAAGTCCGCTCCACACCGGACAGCCCGGTGGCCTACCGGGCCTTCGACCCCCAGCTGCAACTGTGGGTGGCGGCCTGTCTGTACCGCTACTACGTCGACCAGCACGAGTTCCTCTACGGCCCGCTGGACGACGCCTCGGCCGACGCGGTCTACGCCGACGCCAGCCGGTTGGGCACCACACTGCAGGTCCGCGAGAGCATGTGGCCCGCAGACCGGGCGGCTTTCGACGAGTACTGGAAACGGTCGCTGGACGACCTGCGCATCGACCCGCCCGTCCGCGAGCATCTCAAAGGCGTTGCGGCAATGGCATTCATGCCGTTTCCGATCCCGCAGACACTCGGCCGCTTCAACCTGTTCGCCACCGCCGGTTTCCTGCCGCCGGAGTTCCGGGCGATGATGAATCTACCGTGGGGTCCAGCCCAGCAGCGCCGCTTCGGATGGCTGTTGGCGGCGCTGCGGCTCGCCGACAAGCTGATCCCGCACCAGGCCTGGATTTTCGGTTATCAGCTCTACCTCTGGGATATGCGAGCCAGGGCGCGGCGGGGCCGGCGGATCGTCTGATGTCGAAAAAGATTCTGACCGCCGCAACGGTCATCACCATGGATCCGAACCGGCCGCGCGCGGAGGCCGTCGCGGTGTCCGACGGTCGCATCGTGGCGGTGGGCTCGGTGGCACAGTGTCAGGCGCAGTGTCCGGACGCCGAGCTGATCGACACCGGCGCTGCCGCGCTGCTGCCCGGACTGGTTGAGCCGCACAGTCATCCGGTGATGAGCGGGATCGCCACCCAGCCGCCGGCCCGCTCGATCGCGCCGTGGGACGCCCCGACGTGGTCGGACGTCGAGGCGATCTTCGCCGACGCGAAAGCCAACACCGACCCCAGCACCCCCTTGCTGTTCGCCGGTTTCGACGCGCTGCTGCTCAAGCGGCCGTCGCCGAAGGCCGCCGAACTCGACCGCATCTTCGGCGACCGGCCCGCGGTGGTGACCGACAACTCCGGCCACGGCGTGTATTTCAACACCGCGGTGATCAAGCAGCACGGGTGGGACGGTACTGCGCCACCGGACCCGGTCGGCGGGCACTTCGGCCGCAACCCCGACGGCAGCCTCGACGGGCAGGGGTTCGAGACGCCGGTGCTGATCACGGTGGCCGGGCCGGTACTGGCAGCGCTGGGCAACCCGTTGGTGAGTGCGGCGCAGTACTACGCCTGGATGGCCCGCGGCGGCTACACATCGACCTCGGACATGACCTACGACCCGAAGTTCAAGGCCGCCTACGAGGCGCTGGCCGCCGCCCCGTCATGTCCGCTGCGGGTCAGCATGTGGGAGATGTCGACCACCGACACCTACAACGACGTCGAAACATTCAGCGCCGCAGACACGTTGCTGACCAAACAGGGCGTCAAGCTCTGGACCGACGGCTCGCCGTGGATCGGCAACATCGCGATCTCGTTTCCCTACCTGAGCACCGAGGCCACCAGAACCGCGGGCATCGATCCCGCGGTGGCGGGCGGGCGTGAGTCGATGAACTACTCGCTGGACCAGCTGAGCGCGGTCCTCGACGTCGCTGCACCGGCAGGCTGGCAGATGGCTTTCCACGCCAACGGCGACCTGGCCGTCGAGCTCGCACTGGACGCCTACGAGGGCGCGCTGCGCCGGCACGATCTGCTTGGCAGCGATCATCGTTGGCGCCTCGAGCACCTCGGCGCCGGAACCCGCACCCAGTTCGAGCGGGCGGCGCGCCTCGGTGTGCACGTCTCCATGGCGCCGTTCCAGTATTACTACTGGGGCGACCTGCTGGACGGCCAGATCTTCGACCATGAGCACGGCAGCCAGTGGGCGGCGTTCGCCGACGCGGTGGCCGCAGGTGCGGTGGTTTCTCTGCACAACGACGGGTCGGTCTCCCCGCCGACACCCGTGCTCAACATCGCGACCGCGGTCACCCGGCGGACCAGGGCCGGCACCGTCCACGGCGACAACCAACGCATCACGCTGGATCAGGCGTTGCGCGCGCACACCATCGACGCCGCCCGAACCCTGCACCGCGACAGGCTGATCGGCTCGCTGGAGGTCGGCAAGCTGGCTGATTTCACCGAGTTGGCCGCGGATCCCTACGCGGTGGATCCCGAGCGGCTGGCGGAGAAGGCCACGGTGAGCGGCACTTGGCTCAGCGGCGAGCGGATCAACCTGGCCTCGTTCGTCGGCGCGATCAGCGGCACCGATCCTGCCGCACACGCCCACCTGGCCGACCATCCGCGGCACACTTGTTGTTGACCGACAACGGAAGGATCGCCATGACGTTTCCCGCCCTCACCCACGTCGCGGTCACGGTTCGCGACCTGTCGGTCAGCGTCCCCTGGTACCGGGCACTGATCGGTTCGGACCCGCTTCTCGAGGAAGACACCGACGCCGGGTTCCGACATTCGGTGTTCCTGCTCGATGGCGACACCTTGTTCGGCTTGCACCAGCACACCACCCCGCCGTCAGATCAGCCGTTCAGTGAGCACAACGTGGGCCTCGACCACGTCGGGTTCGGCGTCGCGGACCACGCCGCACTCGAGCGCTGGCAGGCCCGGCTCGACGAACTGGGGATCGCGCACGGCGGAATCGTGGATGCGCACTACGGTTCCGGGCTGAGCTTTCGCGACCCCGACGGGATCACGCTCGAGTTCTTCGCGCCGCCGGCTCAGGCCTGAACCGCGGCGGCTCCCAGCGTCGTCTTCATCAGCAGAACGTTGTAGCTGCCCCAGATCGACATGTTCCAGTAGATGTCCTGGCCGGTCGACCAGGGATCCATCATGGGCGCGTAGAGCCCCGGATACTGCGCCGAGGTGACCAGCGTCGTGGGTGCCGACCAAGTGCCCTGCGGCGTGTCGGCGGTGCGGATGATCACGCTGCCCACGCTGCTGGAGTACATCGCCACGTACTTGTTCAGGTAGGTGTTGTACTGCACCGACAGCTCGCTGACATGTCCGCTGGGTCCGCCGACCCCGAACAGGCCGGACACCCAGCCGCCGAAGATCAGCCCCAGCTGTCCGAGGATTCCGCCCGCGTACTGGTTGCTGCGGGTCGCGGGCAGGATCGGCACCGCCGCGCCGGGCTTACCGACGGTCCAGTCGGTGCCGTTCCAGTACTCGTACTTCGACAGGTCGAGGATGTCGGTCTCTTTCACCCGCGAGAGATAGGCGGAGCCGAGCCGCCCGGACGGGGTGCCGTAGGAGAAGACGTAGCCGGCGTCCGGGGAGTCGGCGGGCGGCTTGACGAAGGCGCCCTGCTGAAAGTTCTGATTTCCGTAGACGAACGGGGTGCTCGACCGTAACCAGCTCGCCGCGCGGATCGTCTCCGGTGCGACCGTCCAGTTCTGGCCGTTGTCGTCGGAATAGGCGATCGCCGAATAGTTGGTGGTCCACCTGCCACCGAAATCCCACGACCGCACCGACATGAAGTTGACGTATTGGCGTGCGCCGAAGGCGTTGTCGTAGGGCACCGAGATTGCCGCGGTCGGAATCACCGTCACCTGGGAGCCGAACACCCCGAGATTGCGTGCGCTGCCCGCGATCACCTGCTTGCTCATCCCGGGCGAGCTCAGCGGCGAACCGGCGAACGGGTCCGTCGTCGACCCAGGCTCGAAGACGCGGTTGAGCGGGTCGGTGGTGCGCAGCAACACGTTCGAGCGCGAGGCGCCCCGCATCCCGGCGGCACTGAAGGTGTCCCCGAAGATCATCAGCACCTGGCGCTTGTCACCGGCCATCCCGTTGTCCCACATGATGCCGAGGTCGGTGCCTGCGATGCCGAAACGGCCAGGAGTCGCGGTGTTCGGTCCAGTCACCCAGCCGACCTTGGTGGTGATCGGCGCCGTCACCGCTGCCGCCGCACGGGAACGATTGGCGGGCAGGACTTTCGGCGGCTTTGCCTTGGGCTTTGCCCGCTGCGCATGTCCGACGCCCGAACGGGCCGACGACGCCGAGTGCGTCGACGTCGATCCGGATGCCGCCGAGTCGGCCGAGGCCACCGCGCAGCCTGCGGTCACTGCCGCCCCGACGCCCAGCGCCACGGCCAGTCCGCCGAGATAACTCGCTGTACGCATGCGCCCCCCTGTCGTCGCCCGTCCAGTATGCGCGCCGGCTATCCCCCGATCGGCGGATCGGCAAATCGTCGCGATCGGACCCCCGCAGCGCTGCTACGTCCCGTATCTACTGGGGCTGATTCGGTACACCCGGGAACAGCTGCTCGGTCGGGCCGACGTTCACGTAGCCGGCCAGCTTCGTGGCAAGGTGCGGCGCAAACACCGCGCCGTAGAGGAGATGTCCAACGATCACGACGGCCACGACCGACAGCACCCCGGATCCGACCCGACTCGACGACCGTTTGTCGGCCCACGCCTCGATCACGTTGCGGCCCTGCTCATCAGTGCGGCCCAACAGGTAGGCGAACACCATCATCTGCACGCCCATCGCGACGGAGTCATAGATCGGGTACTGGTGTTTGGTGCCCTCGAAGATCGCCAGGCCCGGGATCACGTAGCCGTAGTAGAAGACGCCGAGCTGGGCGCCAACCACCGCGTTGAAGAACAGCGCCCAGCTGAACCCGACTGCGAAACCGGCGATGAGCAGGGTCTGGGGTCGGCGCCAGCCGAACCGCTTCACCAGCCATCGGCCGATCGCCGCACCGATCAGAGCCGGGAGCACGAAGTAGGCGATGTAGCCGATCGGCACCGCGGACGGCAGCCCACCGCCCCACGTCATGTTCATCGGCCACCAGGACGGCATCCGCGGGAGTTCCGGTGGGAACTGCGCGTACACCGCCCAGTCGTACGGGGCCTCGATCCACGAGATGGAGATCGCCGAGATCGACACCAGCAGCAGCGGATGGATGCGCCCGCGCCGCACGCTCAGGTAGACGCCTACGGCGAGAAACACGAAGCCGCCGACGTAGGCGAACGTCTGGCCGGCGATCATCACCGGGGTCATCGGTCGCGGGCTTCCGGATCGAAGTAGATGACCAGTCCGAAGATCAGCACGATCAATCCGAACAACGTGCCGAGCATGATGACCGCTCCCACGGGCACTCCTTCCTACCGTAATAGTGGACACTATTACGGTAGCGGTGGTCAAGGGACGACTATGGTGAAAACCGGTGCCCCACAAGAATTCATCGACGACCCGCCGCCTGCCGGGCGAGGCGCGCCGGCTCCTTCTCGACGCCGCGCGGGAGTTGTTCGCGCGCAAGGACTATCGCGCAACTCCGACCCGCGAGATCGCCGAGGCCGCCGGCGTCACCGAATACCTGTTGTTCCGGTACTTCGGCTCCAAGGCCGGCCTGTTCCGCGAGGCCCTGGTCGTGCCGTTCACCAGCCTTCTCGACGAGTTCCGGCAGACGTGGCAGTCGATCGTCCCTGAGGAGACCGACGAGGAAGAACTGTCGCGCCAATTCGTCGGCCCGCTGTACGACATGCTGGCCACCCACCAGGGACTGCTGCGCACGCTGGTGGCATCCGACGGGCTGACCGAAGACGAGATCGAGGCCGCCGGGATCAGCGACATTCGCCGCGCCTTGAGCATGCTCGGCCAGATCAGCGCTGAAGGTATGCGCCTGCGCGGCATGCACTCCGAACAGCCGGATATGCCCGCGCATTCCACGGTGGCGATGATCGTCGGCATGGTGGCGCTGCGGTCCACGTTCTTCGGCAACAAGCCACCGTCGCGCGAGGCGATCATCGACGAGCTGGTGCAGGCCACCCTGCACGGGTTCCTGCACCGGCCCGGCTGAATACCGCTATCCCCCGGGGCCGTTGGGCCACTTGAGCAGGGACCCGGCATCCACCCGGATTTGCTGTCCCGTGATGTAGCGGCTGTCGTCGCTGGCGAGGAACACCCCGAGATTCGCCATGTCCTCGGGCTCGATGTACGGGATCGGCATCGCCTGGAACAGCGAGAACAGGGGTTCGGCGTCCTCGCGGGTCGGCGTCTTGCCTTCGGCCTTGAGATCAGGCCGAAACACGCCGTACATGCCCTCGTTCTGCAGCAGGTGGGTGTTGCAGTTGGTCGGATGGATGGCGTTGACCCGGATCATCCGTGACGCCAGGTGCAGACTCATCTCTTCGACGTATTCGATGACGATCCGCTTGCTCCACCCGTATCCTGCCCCGCCGGGGCCCATGTCCGGACTAGTCGTGGTGCCGCGGATCATGCCCGCGGTGGAGCCGGTGACGATGACCGACGCGCCATCGGGCAGGTGCGGGATGGCGACCGCGACGGTGTTCATCACACCGACCAAATCGACGTCGGAGGCGTCGACGAATCCCATCGGGTCGGGGTTGCCCATCGCCATCGGCAGAATGCCGGCGTTGGCGACGACGATGTCGATCTTGCCGAACGCAGCCACGCC
>JAEZIA010000078.1 GCA_023416315.1 Actinomycetes bacterium | reverse complement strand
GCCTACGCCCGGGACTTCCTCGACAAGGCGGTGCCGCTGGCGTCGGGCTCCTGGGCCGACGCGACCGGCATCAGCGTCGCCGACGGCGTCCTGGAGATCGCGCTGGGCGACGAGTCCACCGGGCTGGCCGACCCGGAGAAATTCGTCGGCTACACCGGCGAGCTCGGCGAACCCGCGTGGTCGGTGCTGTTGGTCAACCACGGCCTGCACATCGAGATCCTGATCGACCCCGAATCGCCTGTCGGCAAGACCGACAAGGCCGGCGTCAAGGACGTCGTGCTGGAGTCCGCGATCACCACGATCATGGACTTCGAGGACTCGGTGGCCGCCGTCGACGCCGACGACAAGGTGCTCGGCTACCGCAACTGGCTCGGCCTGAACCGGGGCGACCTGGCCGAAGAGGTCAGCAAGGGCGGCAAGAGCTTCACCCGCGTGCTCAACGATGACCGCACCTACAAGACGCCCGGCGACGGCGAGCTGACGCTGCCCGGCCGCAGCCTGCTGTTCGTCCGCAACGTGGGTCACCTGATGACCAACGACGCGATTGTGGATGCGGACGGGAACGAGATCCCCGAAGGCATCCAGGACGCGCTGTTCACCAGCCTGATCGCGGTGCACGGGCTCAAGGCCGAGGACGGCAGCCCGCGGCAGAACAGCCGCACCGGGTCGATCTACATCGTGAAGCCGAAGATGCACGGACCCGACGAGGTCGCGTTCACCTGCGAGCTGTTCAGCCGCGTCGAAGACGTGCTCGGCCTGCCGCAGAACACCATCAAGGTCGGCATCATGGACGAGGAGCGCCGCACCTCGGCCAACCTCAAGGCCTGCATCAAGGCCGCCGCCGACCGGGTGGCATTCATCAACACCGGTTTCCTCGACCGCACCGGCGACGAGATCCACACCTCGATGGAAGCCGGCCCGATGATCCGCAAGGGCGCGATGAAGACCCAGCCCTGGATCAAGGCCTACGAGGACCAGAACGTCGACGTGGGCCTGGCCACCGGGTTCTCCGGCAAGGCGCAGATCGGCAAGGGCATGTGGGCGATGACCGACCTGATGGCCGACATGGTCGAGCAGAAGATCGGTCAGCCGAAGGCGGGTGCCACCACTGCGTGGGTGCCCTCCCCGACCGCGGCGACGCTGCACGCCATGCACTACCACTATGTCGACGTCTACGAGGTGCACAAGGAGCTGGCAGGCAAGACCCGCACCAGTCTCGATGAGCTGCTGACGATCCCGCTGGCCAAGGAACTCGCTTGGGCGCCGGAGGAAATCCGCGAAGAGGTCGACAACAACTGCCAGTCGATCCTGGGCTACGTGGTCCGCTGGATCGACGCCGGAGTCGGCTGCTCGAAGGTGCCCGACATCCACGATGTCGCGTTGATGGAAGACCGTGCCACGCTGCGTATTTCGAGCCAGCTGCTGGCGAATTGGTTGCGCCACGGGGTGATCACCGAGGACGACGTGCGCGAGAGCCTGCGCCGGATGGCCGCGGTGGTCGACGAGCAGAACGCCAAGGATCCGGACTTCAAGCCGATGGCGACCGACCCGGACAACAACATCGCGTTCCAGGCCGCGCAGGAGCTGATCCTGGCCGGGGCCGCGCAGCCCAACGGCTACACCGAGCCGATCCTGCATCGGCGTCGCCGGGAGTACAAGGCCAGCGTCGGCGCCTGACGCCACGCGCGCACCGCATCTGAAGACGAAAGAGGATTAGGCACCGCCATGGGCAGGCACAGCAAACCGGGTCCTGGTGGGTCTTTCGGTGACGAGCCTGCCGATGTGCCGGACGACGATCGCGACGCACCCGATGTCGACACCGACACCGGTTCGTCGCCGCTGACCGACACCGCCCGGCGCAGAATCGCGTTCGAAGGCGGCCACCGCAACGAGGCCAGTCGCCGAGGCGTGAGCGTCGGGGTGATCGTCGCGCTGATCACCGTGGTGGTGGTCGTCGGCGCGGTGATCCTGTGGCGGTTCTTCGGTGACGCGCTGTCACACCGCTCGACCGAGGCTGCGCAGAAGTGCCTGGCCGGCACCCTCGATGTCGGCGTAGTCGCCGATCCGACGATCGCCGACAGCGTCTCCAAGATCGCCGAGGGGTTCAATGCCACCGTCACGCCGGTCGGTGACCGCTGCGTGAAAATGGTTGTCACGGCTGCGGATTCGGATCGCGTGGTGGAAGGTTTCGTCTCCAGCTGGCCCGGTGATCTCGGGCAGCGCCCAGCGCTGTGGATCCCGGCCAGTTCGATCGCCGAGGCGCGCCTGCAATCCAGCGCGGGCAAGGAAGCGGTCAGCGACTCCCGATCACTGGTCAGCTCCCCGGTGGTCCTGGCGGTCCGTCCGCAACTCAAAGACGCGCTGGGTCAACAGGGTTGGTCGGCGTTGCCGAACCTGCAGACCAACCCGACGGCGCTGGACGGGCTGAACCTGCCCGGCTGGGGTTCGCTGCGACTGGCGCTGCCCACCGTCGGCGGTGCCGACGCCACCTACTTGGCCGCGGAAGCGGTGGCCGCGGCGGCGGCGCCCGCCGACGCACCCGCCACCTCGGGCCTCGGTGCGGTCAACACCCTTCTCGCCGGCCAACCCAAGCTGGCCGACCACACCGCCGACACGGCGTGGAACGAGCTGCTGAATTCCGGTGACGCGGCGGAGGCACCCGTGCACGCGGTGGTGACCACCGAGCAGCAGTTGTTCACCCGTGCGTCGTCGGCGCCGGAGGCCAAGAACAGCGTCGCCGAATGGTTGCCGTCGGGCCCCGTCGCACTGGCCGACTACCCCACCGTCCTGCTGGCGGGCAGCTGGCTGTCCGAGGAACAGGTCAGCGCGGCCAGCCAATTCGCGCGGTTCATGCGCAAACCCGAACAGCTCAGCGAGCTGGCCAAAGCCGGGTTCCGGGCCGAGGGCACCACCCCGCCCGGCAACGACGTGGTCGGTTTCCCGGAGCTGGGGTCGCCGCTGACGATCGACGACGAGTCGGTGCGCGCCACGCTGGCCGCCGCGGTGTCCACGCCGGCCGCCGGGTCGGCCACGACGATCATGCTCAATCAGGCGATGGGCGCCGACGAGGGCGGCAAGTCGCGGCTGGCCAATGTGGTGGCCGCGCTGACCAATCGGATCGGCGCACTGCCGTCGAATGCGGCGGTCGGACTGTGGACGTTCAACGGGGTGGAGGGTCGCTCGGCAGTCCCGATGGGACCGCTGACCGATCAGGTGGGTGAGCAGCAACGGTCGGCCGCGCTGACCGGCACGCTGGGCGGGTTGTCGCCGTCGGGCAGCGGCGCGGTGTCGTTTACCACACTGCGACTGGTCTACGGCGAAGCGCTGGCGAACTTCCGTCAGGGCCAAGCCAATTCGGTGCTGGTGATCACCCAGGGGCCGCACACCGACCAAACTCTGGACGGCCCGGGCCTGGTGCAGTACGTCAAGTCCGCGGTCGACCCGGCCAAGCCGGTCGCGATCAACGTCATCGACTTCGGTGACGACTCCGATCGTGCCACCTGGGAGGCGGTCGCCGAGGCGTCGGGCGGCACATACCAGAACGTTCCGAGCTCGGATTCGCCCGACCTGGCGAGCGCCGTGACGACGCTGCTGTCGTAGCGCTGCAGCAACCACCGTCGTGTAACGCGGGCCTGGTCACCCGCGACAGTGACGACATGGCAAAGAAATCTGCAGCGATTCTGCTGAGCGTGGCCGCCTTGTCGGCACTCCCTGCGGCGATCGCCCCCGCGGCGCACGCCGATATCTGCGGTGATGTCGGCGGCCGGCACGTGAACGTCGGTGGGTGCACTCCGGGCATCGCCGGTGATGTCGCCGGCGCCGCCGTGGCCGGCGACTGGGTCCGCTACGGCTTGCCGGAAAACTATGCGTACTCGCTGGTTCCGGCGTTCCCTGGTGAGGCGCCGTGCGTCTCGCCCACCGGACTGGAGTACTACACCCCGGGCTCGGAGCCCTGCTACACCCCGTAGTGGACTAGGCGAACGCCTCCACCGGCGGGCAGGAGCACACCAGGTTGCGGTCGCCGTAGGCACCGTCGATCCGGCGCACCGGCGGCCAGACTTTCGGCCGAAAGCCCTTGCCCAGCGGGTAGGCCGCCTGCTCGCGGGTGTACGGGTGGGGCCACTCGTCGACCAGCAGGCACTCCGCGGTGTGCGGCGCGTTGCGCAGCGGGTTGTCGTCAGCAGACCACTCCCCCGAACCGACCTTGTCGATCTCGGCGCGGATCGCGATCATCGCCTCGCAGAACGCGTTGACCTCGGCCAGGCTCTCGCTTTCGGTCGGCTCCACCATCAGCGTGCCGGCCACCGGGAAGCTCATCGTCGGCGCGTGAAAGCCGAAGTCCGCCAACCGCTTCGCGACGTCGTCGACGGTGACACCGGTGGCCTTGGTGATGCCCCGCAGGTCGAGGATGCACTCGTGGGCGACCATGCCGTTCTCGCCGGTGTAGAGCACCGGGTAGTACTCGTCGAGTCGGCGGGCGATGTAGTTGGCCGAGGCGATCGCCGTCAGCGTCGCATTGCGCAGGCCGTCGCCGCCCATCATACGGATGTAGGCCCAGGTGATCGGCAGGATCGACGCCGACCCGTAGGGAGCGGCCGACACCGGATGGCCCTTCGGCAATTCCTCGGCCAGCGGGTGGCCGGGGAGGAACGAGGCCAGGTGTGAGCGCACCGCCACCGGGCCGACGCCCGGACCGCCGCCGCCATGCGGAATGCAGAACGTCTTGTGCAGGTTCAGGTGGCTGACGTCGCCGCCGAACTTGCCCGGCCGGGCCAGCCCGACCAACGCGTTGAGGTTCGCGCCGTCGACGTAGACCTGCCCGCCCGCGTCGT
>JAEZIA010000065.1 GCA_023416315.1 Actinomycetes bacterium | reverse complement strand
CGACCGGCGTGACCGGGCGGCTGATCGCCAGCGCCGCCGCCGCCGATGCGCGGCCGGTGTGGGCGCGGGTGCTGGGGCGGCGCCTTCCGGCGACCGGGATCGCCGATCGGGTGTATTCCGAGACCGAGGCCGTCACCGCGCTGACGGGCGGGCATCTGGCGACTCGCTCGGTGACCGCTCGTAACAGCCTGCGGACCGGCCTCGGTCTGGCGCTGGCTGTGCTCGTCACGGTCGTGTTCCCGGTGCAGCACGGGTTCTGGGTGGTGCTCGGGGCGTTGTCGGTGTTACGCAACAGCGCGCTGACCACCGGCACCACGGTCGTGCGTGCGGTCGCCGGCACGGTGATCGGTTTCCTGCTCGGGGCCGTCGTGATCGAACTGCTCGGTGTCGACCCCGTCGTGCTGTGGGTGCTGTTGCCGGTGGTCGCCTTCGGTTCGGCGTACGTCCCCGAGATCGGATCGTTCACCGCCACCCAGGCCGCGTTCACGATGATGGTGCTGATCGTGTTCAACCTGATCGTTCCGAGCGGCTGGGCTGTCGGCCTGATCCGGATCGAGGACGTCGTCGTCGGAGCGTCGGTGGGCGTCATCGTGTCGCTGCTGCTGTGGCCGCGCGGCGCCAGGACCGCGGTGCAGTACGCGATCGACACGGCCCGCGACGTCGGCGCCCGATATCTTCGCGCGGCGGTCCTGCGGGTCACCCGCGGCGCCTTCGAACAGGCCGAGAACCAGGTCAATGCGCTCAGTCACGACGCCTTGACCGCCTCGCGCACCTTGGATGACGCAGTACGCCAATATCTTTCGGAGAGTGGCGGTCCGACGGATTCGCGTGCTCCGGTGGTGCGGTCGGCCAGCCGGGCGGTGCGGCTGCGGGCGGCCGCCGACCTGATCGCCGATATCGTGCCGCCGCCGCTGGCGGTGTACCCCCGGGCGCGCGCGGTGCTCGAAGCGCACGCCGCCGCGATCTGTGCACGCTTCGACGGCAGCGGCGGCAGTGGATTGACCGTGCCGATCAGCGACGACCTGGTGCCCGCGCTGCGTGCCGAGGCCGGCGACGACGAGCTCGCGGTGTCGGCGGCGCTGCCGCTGGTCACCACGGCGGCCCATCTCGGTGAGCTCGAGCTGACCTACCCGGCGGCGGTGGCCGCCGAACCGGTCCGCTCGAGATCGACCTGAGGGCTGCCAGATCGCGAGGTACGACCATGAGGTCGATTTCGGGCCTACGTTGCCCGGTGTGGCATCAGCGCACCGGGCGGGATGGTGCCAAACCGGCCGGCATTGAAATCCTCGAGCGCCTGGACGATCTCCGACTTGGAGTTCATCACGAACGGGCCGTAGTGGAACACCGGTTCACGAATCGGCTTGCCGCCCAACAGAAGAACTTCCATCGCGGGCCGGTTGGAGTCCTGCTCGGTGGCGGCGGCCACAGTGATGCGGTCTCCGGGTCCGAGCACGGCAAGCTGACCCTGCTGGATCGGATGGCCCACCGGACCGACCGTGCCGCGACCGGATAGCACGTAGACCAGGGCGTTGTAATCCCGTGGCCAGGGCAGGTTCAGCCGCGCCCCTGGCTCGATCGTGGCGTGCGCCAAGGTGATCGGCGTGTGCGTCATACCCGGCCCGTCCAGGCCATCGACTGCGCCGGCGATCACGCGGAGCAGCGCCCCACCGTCATCCGAGGCGAGCAGGCGAACCGCCCGGCCCTCGATCGACTGGTAGCGCGGCTGCGCGAACTTGTCCTTGCGCGGCAGGTTGACCCACAGCTGGATCCCGTGGAACACCCCGCCACTTTCGACGAGTTCGGCCGGGGGCGTCTCGATGTGCAGGATGCCTGCACCGGCGGTCATCCACTGGGTGGCGCCGTCGGTGATCAGCCCACCGCCGCCGTGCGAATCCTGATGGGCGAACCGGCCGTCGATCATGTAGGTGACCGTCTCGAACCCGCGGTGCGGGTGCCAGTCGGTGCCGCGGGGTTCGCCCGGCGCGTACTCGACCTCACCCATCTGATCCATGTGGATGAACGGGTCGAGGTCGGCCGCGCTGACTCCGGCGAAGGCCCGGACGACCGGGAAACCCTCGCCCTCGAAACCACGCGGTCCGCTGGTGACGGACCGGACCGGCCGTTCGGTGTCGGCCGGGGCGGCCGCGCTCACCCGCGGCAAGGTCATCGTGTCTGCGGTAACTGCTGGCATGTCGGACATAACCGGACCGCGGTCCGATTAATTCCTCACAGCACGGCCAGCGCGGCGGCGCGGGCGTCGGCCGCGCTGGCCGTGGTCAGCACCGCGGCCGCGGCGTCGCGGCATTGCTGCAGGGTGACCGAGGCGAGTTTGGCCCCGACTCCCGTCACCGCCGCAGCGGCCGCGGACAGGGAGGTGATGCCGAGCCCGACCAGCACGCACGCCAGCAGCGGATCGGCGGCGGCCTCACCGCACACACCGACCGGCTTGCCGCGGCCGGCGCCGGCCCGCGCGGTCTGGGCGACCAGCGCCAGCACACCGGGCTGCCACGGGTCGGTCAGGGTGGCGAGCTCGGCGGACATCCGGTCGGCGGCCATTGTGTATTGCGCCAGGTCATTGGTGCCGATCGAGAGGAACTCGACATGGTCGAGGATGTGCTCGGCCAGCAGTGCGGCAGCCGGGACCTCGATCATCACGCCGGGGACGAGCCCGCGTTCGCGGGCCCGGTCAGCGAATCGCTTGGCTTCGTCCGGGGTGGCGATCATCGGCGCCATCACCCACGGCGCGGCGCCGGTCCGCTCCGCGGCGAGAGCGATCGCATCGAGCTGTCGCTCCAGCACCTCCGGGTGGAGCGCCTCGATGCGGATGCCGCGTACGCCGAGCGCGGGGTTGGCCTCGTCGGGATGCCCGACGAACTTAAGCGGCTTGTCGGATCCGGCGTCGAGCGTGCGGATCACGACCTTGCACCCGGCGAAGGCGTCGAGCACTTCGCCGTAGATCGCGGCTTGTTCTTCGACGGTCGGCTCGGTATCGCGATTGAGGAAGCACAGTTCGGTGCGGAACAGTCCGACGCCCTCGGCCGGGGTTTTCCGCGCCGCGCGGGCGGCGGACCCGTCCTGGACGTTGGCCAGGATCGCCACCGGATGGCCGTCGGCCGTCGCGCCCGGACCGGACCACCCGGCCATCGCGGCGGCCGCGGCATCGGCGGCCTGGACGGCGGCGGTGGCCTCCGCCGGGTCGGGTGACACCGTGATGGTGCCGCGGCTGCCGTCGATCAGGACGTCAACCCCCGCCGCGAGGTCGTCGAGCCCGTGCACCGCGACTACACACGGAATGCCGAGCTGACGGGCGATGATCGCGGTATGACTGGTCGGCCCGCCGAGTGTCGTGGCAAGTCCGACAACGAGTTTGGGGTCCAAGCCCGCGGTGTCGGCAGGCGCCAGATCTTCGGCGCACAGAATGGCGGGCCGGTCCGGCACCGGCACCCCCGGTTCGGGCAGGCCGCTGAGTTCGGCGACGACGCGATCACGGATGTCGCGCAGGTCGGTGACACGTTCGGCCATCAGCCCGCCCATCGAGGTGAACAGGTCGACGAACTGCGCCACGGCCTCGGCGGTCGCCCGCACGGCCGGAGTTCCCTCTTTGATCCGCTTTTCCGCCGCACCGAGCCAGGCTCGGTCCTGCGCCAGCATCGCGGTGGCCGCGAGCACCTCCGACGCGGCGCCGGTGGCGTGCGCGGCGCGCTCACGCAGCCGGCCCGCGACCGCGGCCGCGGCGGCGGTGAACCGGCCGGCCTCGGACTCGCGTTGCGCTTCGCCGATCTGCGCACCCGGATCGAGGTCGTCGATCGCGGGTAACCGGCCGGGACGGATCACCGGGGCGTAGCGGACACCAGGGACGACCGGGACGCCGCTGAGCACCGCTCCGGTACCGAGTGAAGTGGGCCTGGAAGAGGCGGTCATGTGAACTAGATTACAAGATCCCGTTGACAAGTCAACACGAACGGGGGTAAAACAACACATATCAACATTCAATCCCGGCATAACCCACACAAACGGAGAACCGTGTATCCGGAAGAACGTCAGCAGGCGATTGCCGCTCAGGTGCTGTCCCAGGGACGGGCATCGGTGGCCGAACTCGCCCAGGCCTATGACGTCACCACCGAGACCGTGCGCCGCGATCTGGCGGCGCTGGACCGGGCCGGTGTGGTGCGACGGGTGCACGGCGGAGCGGTCCCGGTACGAGCGCTGCACGTGGTCGAACCGGGTGTCGATGAGCGGGAGACCACCCGCGCTGAGCACAAGGAGGCCATCGCCCGGGCCGCCGCCGACTTCCTGCCGATGGCCGGTGCCACGGTGCTGTTCGACGCCGGCACCACCACTGCCCGGGTCGCTGCCATGCTGCCTGCCGACCGTGACCTGGTGGTGGTGACCAACGCCGTCCCGATCGCCGCGCGACTGGCCGCGATGCCCTCGGTCACCCTCCAACTGCTGGGCGGGCGGGTGCGCGGCCTGACCCAGGCCGCCGTCGGCGAACCGGTGCTGCGCACCCTCGACGCGCTTCGGGTAGACATCGCGTTCATCGGCACCAACGGCATCACCGTGCGCCACGGACTGTCCACCCCCGACAGTGACGAAGCCGCCGTCAAGCGCGCCATGGTCCGGGCCGCCAATTACGTTGTCGTACTTGCAGACTCGTCGAAGGTCGGGCACGAGGAGTTTGTCAGCTTCGCCCCGATCGACAGCGTCGATGCGCTGATCACCGATCCCGAGATCAGCGCCGCGGACCGGGCCGAGCTGACCGACCGCGGCGTCGAGGTCGTCATCGCAGGAGGAGACGCATGATCGTCACCGTCACTCCCAACCCCAGCATCGACCGGACCGTGACGCTGCCCACCGAACTGGTCCGGGGTGCCGTGCACCGGGTCCAGTCGGTGACCACCGAGCCCGGCGGCAAGGGCGTCAACGTGGCGCGGGCGTTGACGCTGGCCGGGCTGGACGCCCTCGCGGTGCTGCCCGCCGCCGCGCACGATCCGATCGTGGCCGCGCTCGAGTCCTGCGCGGTTCCGTTCTACCCGGTCCCCATCGACGGCGCGGTGCGGACGAACCTCGCAATCACCGAACCCGACGGCACCACAACGAAAATCAACGAGCCGGGTGCGGTCGTCGACGCAGCGGCGCTGGCCGCGCTGACTCAAGCCATCACCGACCGCGCCGCGGCCGCGCAGTGGGTCGTGCTGTCCGGGTCGCTGCCGCCCGGTATCCCGGACGGCTGGTACGCCGAGGTGGTCGCCCGGTTGCGGTCCTACGACTGCAAGGTCGCCGTGGACACCTCCGATGCGCCGCTCGCGGCGCTGGCCGCCGGCTTCGGCGACGCCGCCCCCGACGTCATCAAGCCCAACTCCGAAGAATTGGCCAGCCTGGCCGGGGTCGATGCCCGGGTGCTGGAAGATGCTCTGACACACGGCGATCCGGAGCCAGTGGTGGAAGCGGCCCAGCAGCTGATCGAACGCGGCGCCAACACCGTGCTGGCCACCCTCGGCGCAGCGGGGGCGGTGCTGGTGAACGCCACCGGAAGCTGGCTGGCCACTCCACCTCCGATCACGCCCAAAAGCACCGTTGGCGCAGGGGATTCCTCCCTCGCCGGCTATGTACGCGCCGAGATCGGTGGCGCCGAGGCGCCCCGGCGACTACAGATGGCCGTCGCCTACGGCAGCGCCGCCGCCGCACTTCCCGGGTCGGCACTGCCGTCGCCGGCCCAGATCGACCTCGACGCCGTGGCGGTCACCTCGATATCGCCCTTTCCCGCGCGCCACTAGAGATCGGAAGGCTCCTCCATGACGACCACCACGATCATCGGCACCGATCTGGTGCTGCTCGACGTCGACGCCGGATCGGACAAGGAATCGGTGATCGGCCGGCTCGCAGCCCGGCTCGCCGACAGCGGCCGGGTCAGTGACGGCGCGGCGCTGCAGGCCGCGGCCATGGCACGCGAAGCGCAGTCCGCCACCGGACTTCCCGGTGGCATCGCGATCCCGCACTGCCGGTCAGCGGCGGTGTCATCCCCGTCAATCGCATTCGCCCGGCTGGCACCGAGAGTCGACTTCGGGGCGCCCGATGGGCCTGCCGATCTGGTGTTCTTGATCGCCGCCCCAGACGGCGCAGGCGCCGAGCACATGAAGCTGCTGTCCAGCCTGGCCCGCGCGCTGGTGCGCCCCGACTTCGTGCAGTCACTGCGCAACGCCACATCGGCCGAGGAGGTGGTGGCTCTCGTCGAGGGTGTGCTGAACCCCGACGGCACCACGCCGGCTGCCGCGCCGGTCGCGAAACCAGCAGCACCGCAGGCCAAGTCGATCGTCGCGATCACCGCGTGCCCCACCGGCATCGCCCACACCTACATGGCCGCCGACGCGCTGAAGCTGGCCGCCGAGCGTGCCGGGGTGAACCTGACGGTGGAAACCCAGGGCTCCTCGGGCAGTACCCCGGTGAGCGCTGCGACCATCAGCGGCGCCGACGCCGTCATCTTCGCCACCGACGTCGGCGTCAAGGACCGACAGCGGTTCGCGGGCAAGCCGGTGATCGCTTCCGGCGTCAAACGGGCCATCAACGAGCCGGACACCATGATCGCCGAAGCCGTTGCCGCAGCGGATGATCCGAAGTCCGCGCGAGTGGAGGGCACTGCGACAGCTGCCGAGGGCGCGGCACCCGCCGGTGGGGTCGGTTGGGGCACCCGGATTCGGCAGATCCTGCTGACCGGCGTCAGCTACATGATCCCGTTCGTGGCCGCCGGCGGGCTGCTGATCGCGCTGGGCTTCCTGTTCGCGGGTTACGACATCGCCAACACTCCGGACGGCGCCACCAAGTCGCTGGGCAATCTGATCGCCACCACCAACTCGTTGACAGACCTGCCCAGCGGCGGGTTCACCCAGTACCTCGGCGCGGTGTTGTTCACCCTCGGCGGCCTCGCATTCAGTTTCCTGGTGCCGGCCCTTGCCGGTTACATCTCGTTCGCGATCGCCGACCGGCCCGGTATCGCACCGGGTTTCACCGCGGGCGCGGTGGCGGTGTTCGTCGGCGGTGGTTTCATCGGCGGTATCGTCGGCGGCCTGATCGCGGGCTTTGCGGCACTGTGGATCAGCCGGGTGAACGTGCCGCAGTGGGCGCGCGGCCTGATGCCGGTGGTGATCATCCCGCTGTTCGCGTCGCTGATTGTCGGCCTGCTGATGTTCCTGCTGCTCGGCCGCCCGCTGGCTGCCATCACGTCCGGACTGACCAACTGGCTCAACGGGCTCACCGGTGCGTCGGTGATCCTGCTCGGCGTGATCCTCGGCCTGATGATGTGCTTCGACCTCGGCGGTCCGGTCAATAAGGCGGCCTACGCCTTCGCCACCGCCGGGCTCAACGTCGCCGACCCGGCCTCGCTGCGAATTATGGCCGCGGTGATGGCGGCCGGGATGGTGCCGCCACTGGCGATGGCGCTGGCCACCACTATCCGACCAAGCCTGTTCAGCGAGCCGGAGCGGGAAAATGGGCGCGCAGCATGGCTGTTGGGCGCTTCGTTCATCTCCGAGGGCGCCATCCCGTTCGCCGCCGCCGACCCGCTGCGGGTCATCCCGTCGATGATGGCCGGCGGCGCGGTCACCGGTGCGCTGATCATGGCCTTCGACGTCACCCTCAAGGCACCACACGGCGGCATCTTCGTGTTCTTCGCGATCGGCAACCTGGTGTGGTTCCTGGTGGCATTGGCGGCGGGCACCGCGGTCGGCGGGTTCGCCGTGATCGCCGCCAAACAGTTCGTCCGCAACACCTCCACCGCCCCAGCCACAGTCTGAGCATCGAAGTCAGAAACCAACCCAAGGAGAACCATGCACACCAAAACCGTCATCGTCGGCTCGGCGATCGGCCTGCACGCCCGCCCCGCCGCGATCATCTCCGAAGCCGTTGTCAACGCCGGTGTTCCGGTGACGTTGGCCGTGGACGGTGGCGAGCCGGTGGACGCCGGCTCGGCGCTGATGATCATGACCCTCGGCGCGGGCAACGGCGCACAGGTCACGGTCGCCTCCGAAGACGAGGCCGCGTGCACCACCATCGCCGACCTGGTTCAGCAAGACCTCGACGCTTAACCCCTGGCTGCTAGCATCCGGGGATGGCCGAAGCGCGCAGCAAGGCGGGCGGACGGTTCGGCGAGTTCCTCCGTGACTCCGGCTATCTGCGCAAGTGGCTCATTCTCGGGATCGCGATCGGGGTCATCGCCGGTCTGGGTGCCGTCGTTTTCTATCTGGCCCTGGACTACACCGGCCAGGTCCTGCTCGGTTATCTCGGCGGCTATCACCCCCCCGAGGCCGTCGCCGACGGCGGCGGCACCGGCTCGGCCGGTTTCGCCCGGCCCTGGGCCATTCCGCTCATCGTGTTCGGCGGCGCACTGGCCTCAGCGACGTTGGTCGCCAAGCTCGCGCCCGAGGCCGAGGGGCACGGCACCGACAGCGCGATCGAAGCCGTCCACACCGATCCCCGCTCGATCCGCGTCCGCGCCGTCTTGGTGAAGCTGGTCGCCAGCGCACTGACCATCGGCTCCGGTGGCTCGGCCGGTCGGGAAGGTCCCACCGCGCAGATCTCGGCGGGATTCGGATCGCTGCTGACCCGCACGTTCGACCTGCCCGATACAGACGGCCGCGTCGCGGTGTCGCTCGGAATCGGCTCGGGCATCGGCGCGATCTTCGGCGCGCCGCTCGGCGGTGCGGTGCTGGCCGCGTCGATCGTCTACCGCGAGGACTTCGACTACAAGGCCCTGATCCCCGGGTTCGTCACCTCGGGGACCGCCTACGCCGTGTACGGCTCGATCCTCGGCTTCGAGCCGATGTTCGGCTTCGTTGCCCACGACTACCAGTTCGACCCGGCGCAGCTGGGCTGGTTCGTGCTGATCGGAATCGTCTCCGCCGCAGTGGGTTACGCGTACGCGCGGGTCTTCTACGGATCGGTCGCCCTGACTCACCGGCTGCCCGGCAACACGATCATCAAGCCCGCGATCGGTGGTCTGCTGGTCGGCCTGCTGGCACTGGTGATTCCGCAGATCCTGTCCAGCGGGTACGGCTGGGTGCAGCTGGCCACGACCCGCGAGGGGCTTTCAACCATCCCGCTGTGGATCATCCTCGCGCTGCCGATCGCGAAGATCATCGCGACCTCGCTGTCGATCGGCAGCGGCGGTTCCGGCGGAATCTTCGGGCCGGGCATCGTGATCGGCGCCTTCACCGGCGCCGCGGTGTGGCGCCTCGCCGATCTGGCCGGCGCACCGGCGGTGCCCGACGGGCCGGCAGTGTTCGTGGTCGCGGCGATGATGGCGTGCTTCGGCAGCGTGGCGCACGCACCGCTGGCCGTGATGCTGATGGTGGCCGAGATGACCGGATCGTTCGCGGTCATTCCCGGTGCGATGGTCGCCGTCGGCATCGCGTATCTGATCATCACTCGCACACCGGTGTCGATCTATCAGGCCCAACGGCTGAACCGAGAGACCGCGGCCGCCGAGCGGGTCAACGTTGCGGCGCCGGAGGTTCTCCCCACGCGCGACGACGACGCACCACGAACGTAACCCTGGTTTCAGGTCACCGTCTCAACACAATTCAGCCAAAGCCGCTGCAGCGAGGACGTCGGCACTGCGACCATCGACAGTGGGTCGGGCCCATTTCACTGGCGAGAAGGGTTAATCCAATGACAGCTCCTACGATGGCGCACCGACTAGCCGCCGAGTTCGTCGGTACGTTCCTGCTGGTCCTGGGCGGTTGTGGGGCGGCCGTTTTCGCGGCCGACCCGGCCGGCGACAAATCCGTGGGTATCGGATTCCTCGGGGTGTCGCTGGCGTTCGGACTGACCGTGCTCACCGGCGTCTACGCGTTCGGCACCATTTCGGGCGGACATTTCAACCCGGCGGTCACCCTTGGTGCGGCGCTGGCACGACGCGTCGAGTGGAAAGCGCTACCGGGGTATTGGGTGGTGCAGGTGGTTGGCGGGCTGGCGGCCGGCGCAGTGATCTACTGGATTGCCAAAGGCCGGGCCGACTTTACGCCGACCGGCAACATGGCCGCCAACGGTTACGGCGCGCATTCGCCGTTCAACTACTCATTGGCCGCCGTGGTGATCGCCGAGGTGTTACTGACCTTCCTGTTTCTCCTGGTGATCTTGGGCGCTACCGACGATCGGGCGCCAAAAGGCTTCGCAGGCTTGTCGATTGGTTTGATGCTCACCCTGATTCACTTGATTTCGATCCCGATTTCGAATACCTCCGTGAATCCGGCACGGTCCACCGGCGTGGCGTTCTTCAACGGCAACGGCGCTCCGGCGCAGCTGTGGGTGTTCTGGGTGGCGCCACTCGTCGGCGCAGCCGTCGCGGGGGCTGTCTATCCGCTGTTGTTCGGCCGCGCCGAAGAGTTGGCAGACCGTCCGGTCCGCGACGACGCGCTGGATAGCTGAGTGTCAGCGAGCCGCCTTGGCCGCTGACTTCTCGGTCTGCTTACCCTCGTGAGTCAGTGCGCCACCGGCGTTTTCGAGATGCGCGCGCACGAACCACTGGAACTTCTCCAGCTCGGCGGCGTGCCCGATGAGGATGTCCTCGGTCACCGGGTCGAGTTCCTCGATGGTCTCGATGCTGTTGCGCAGGTCCTCGATGACGCCGTCGTAGACCAGGTCCAGCGCGGCGAGGTGGGCCTGCACCGTATCGCGGCCGACGGAGTAGTCGTCCCAGGTGCGGTCCTTGAGGATCGCGCCCGGTGTGCCCTGCGGCGAGGAACCCAGAGTGGCGATCCGCTCGGCGACCTCGTCGGCGTAGCCACGGACGAGCTCGACCTGCGGGTCGATCATTTCGTGCACGCCAATGAAGTTGGGGCCGACCACATTCCAGTGCACATGCTTCAAGGTCAGGTGCAGGTCGTTATAGGTGCTCAACTGCTTCTGCAGGAGATCTGTCACTTTGCGGGCCTTCGCCTCGGTCAACCCGGGGACGGTGAACTTGGAACCCATGTATCGCTCCTCTCAGCTCTTCTCGAACGCCACATACCCGGGTTGGTGGGCAGGTAATCCCCCGTAAGAGCGGCGTCACAGATTGCTGATGCGCTGCACCGGCAACCGCGCACCGCGGCGCGGCTCGTGGGCCAGGCGGCTGGCGTACAGCAGTTGCACCGCGCGGTGGCGATGCGGGCGCTCCGGTTCCAGGAGCTCCACCATCGCGGCATCGTCGACCGGACGGCCGATCAGCGTCCAGCCGATCATCTTGCAGATGTGGTAATCCCCGACCGATAGCGCATCGGCGTCACCGAAGGCACGCTGCGCGGTTTCGGCCGCCGTCCACACGCCCACGCCCGGCAGTGTGGTCAGCGCGTCGCGCGCCGCGGCCACCGGATGGCCGGCCAACCGTTCGAGAGAATCCGCCCGCTGCGCGCAGCCGACGATCGTGCGGGCCCGGCCCGGGTCGACGTTGGCCCGGTGGAACTCCCACGACGGGATGCGCCGCCACACCTCGGCCGACGGCGGCACCCGCATCCGGGCCGGCGCCGGTCCCGGCGCCACGGTGCCGAACTTGGTGACCAACAACCGCCAGGCGCGAAACGCGTCGGCACCGGTGACGCGCTGCTCGATCACCGCGGGGATCAGTGCCTCGAGCACCCGGCCGGTGCGGCCCAACCGCAGGTGCGGGACCCGCTCGGCGGCGGCCGCGATGACCGGGTGCCGCGGGTGGAAGGCGGTCGGGTCGTCCTCGAGGCCCAGCAGCGCGGGCAGCGCCTCGAGGAACTCCTCGGCGCCGTCGCCCCAGGCCCGGCAGCGCACGGTGTCCGGGGCGATAGAACGGATTCGGGCGGTGACCGGGCCGCTGGCCTGCAGGCTGGTCCGCCAGATCGTCCGGTCGGCGTCGAGTTGATAGCACGGGTCGCCCGGGCCGCGGCGTTGCGGCGCCAGCGTCAACCCGGGGCTGGCCGGACCGGGAAAGCGCAGCGTGCGCTCCCGTACCGATTCCGGGGACACCCGTCAGTCCGGTGCGACGCTGATGTCGGCCTTATTCGGGTAAAACGCCACGTGCCCGGCGATCGCGGCGACCGCCGGGTAGGGCGCCTCGTAGGTCCAGATCGCGTCCTCGACCGTGGTGCCCCCGGCGGTGACGCTGTAGTAGCT
>JAEZIA010000062.1 GCA_023416315.1 Actinomycetes bacterium | reverse complement strand
GACGATCTCGCCGACGGTGAACCCCGTTCGGCGACAGACACTTTGGGTCGCGCAGTAGCGCTGTTGGATTCCACCGACGATCCTGCGCTCGGTGCCCTGGCCCGGCAGCTGGCCGACGCGCTGACCGTCGTCGGCGACGTGGCCCGCGAACTCGGCGACTTCCTCGGCGATCTGCCCGATGACGCCAGCGCGTTGGAGACCAAGCTCGCCCGCCAGGCCGAGCTTCGCAGCCTGACCCGCAAGTATGCCGCCGACGTCGACGGTGTGCTGGCGTGGGCGAAGGAATCCCGGGAGCGTCTGGCACAACTCGACGTCTCCGAGGACGCGTTGGCCGGGCTCGCCCGACGGGTCGACGAGCTCGCCGGTCAGGTGGCGACCGCCGCCCTCGACTTGTCCAAGGCCCGTACCAAGGCGGCGAAGGGTTTGGCCAAGGCGATCACCGCCGAGCTGACCGGGCTGGCGATGACGCACGCCGATTTCTCCGTCACGGTGTCGCTGATGCCGGCCCGCGACGATGACAGCGCGCCGCTGCGGTTGCCGTCCGGGGAGACCGTGCACGCCGGCGGTGAAGGCATCGACCTGGTCGAGTTCGGCTTCACCGCGCACCGCGGCACCGACGTGTTGCCGCTGAACAAGAGTGCCTCCGGGGGCGAGCTGTCCCGGGTCATGCTGGCGCTCGAAGTCGTGCTGGCCGCCTCGGCCGAGGGCACCACAATGGTGTTCGACGAAGTGGATGCCGGTGTCGGCGGCCGCGCCGCGGTGCAGATCGGCCGCCGCCTGGCGCGGCTGGCGCGCAGCCACCAGGTCATCGTCGTCACCCACTTGCCGCAGGTCGCCGCCTACGCCGACAGTCATCTCGTGGTCGACAGCGCAGGCAACGGGACCAGTGAGGTGCGCCGCCTGGACACCGAGCAGCGGGTCGGCGAGCTGGCCCGCATGCTGGCCGGGCTCGGCGAGTCCGACACCGGCCGCGCGCACGCCCGAGAACTGCTCGAGGCCGCTCAGGAGGAACGGGTCAGCTCAGCCGGATGACCGCGGCATAGCCGTCGTGGTCGCCGGTGGTGAGTGTGCGGCCGTCCAGCTCGTTGGCCAGGTCGACCAGCCCCAGATCGGTCGCCCCGCCCTTCAGCAATGCGGCGCGCAGCGCGTCGCGCGCCCGGTTGAACGACACATAGACGTGGGTGGGGATGACGTAGAACAGCCCGGTGCGTTCCCGGCTGAACGACGCGGTCCACACGTAACCGCCGCCTGCGACGGGAGCCGGGCCGAACAGTCGTCCGTGGTCGTTGGTCAGCAGCCAATGCGCATTCGCGTACGCCAACTCCGGCCCGCTCGGCTGCTGCCGGTAGGTGACGGCGTCGAGGACCGCCCGATATCCGGTGGAATGCACCGGCTGAGCCGGGAAGCCGGCCGCGGTCAGCGCGGCGTCGAGCTTGGCTGCCGATTCCGCCGCGGTGGTCGAGGACGCGTCGACGATGATCACGTTGATCGGCTGGTAGAGGGTCTTGAACGGGTACTGCTGGCTGGGCCAGTCGGCGGGACGCCCCGTTGGGCCCAGCATCCATTTGCCGATGCGGCCGTAGGACGTCGCGGTGTCGTCGGCCGGGCTGGGGCGGGTCTCGGGGGCTGCGGTGACCGCGTCGTGGAAATCGCCGAAGAACGTCGTGACCGCGGAGACGAACGCCGGTGTCGGCGGCCGCACCAGCGCGGGGCGCGGCGCGGGTCGCGCGATCGACGTCGAACGGGCCCGCACCGCGGGTGCCGGAGACCGGGAGTGGCCGACGGACTTCGCCGACGCGCTCGATCCGCTGGATGCCGAACCGACACCGGCCGCATCGGCCTGGGCGACGCCACCGCCGGCCAGCAGCGCGGCGCCAAGGCCCACCCCGACCAGGACGCCACTCACCCAGGCCGGGCGCGGTATTCGAGTCATGTTGGCTCCGTCGATTCGTCAGCCGACCGTAGCCTGTCCGCGCCGGTCCGGCAGGGAATCGCGTCGCCGAACCGTGTTGCTCCTGTGACAAAATGTGACTTGTGTGGCTGGTGTTACGGCGCGCCTCCGCCGATATCCGCACCCGCGCCGACAGAATCCCAGCATGAAGATGTCAGCGCTGCTCTCCCGAAATACCGGTGCACGACCAGGAGTGACGGGTACGGCCCGCGTCGACCGCGACATCGACCGCCTGCTGCGCCGCGTCGGCCCGGGCGACATCGTCGTGCTCGACATCCTCGATCTGGACCGGATGACCGCCGACGCTCTGGTCGACGCCAACATCGCCGGCGTGGTCAACGCGTCCCCGTCGATCTCCGGCAGGTATCCGAACCTGGGCCCGGAAGTGTTGGTGGCCAACAACATCACCCTGATCGACAGCGCGGGCCCCGAGGTCTTCAAGAAGGTCAAGGACGGCGCGAAGATCCGGCTGCACAACGGCGGGGTATACGCGGGTGATCGCCGGCTGGCGCTGGGCGTGGAGCGCAGCGATGAAGAGATCGCCGACCTCATGCAGGACGCCAAGACCGGGCTGGTCGCACACCTCGAGGCCTTCGCGGGTAACACCATCGAGTTCATCCGCAGCGAGAGCCCACTGCTGATCGACGGGATCGGCATTCCGGACATCGACGTCGACGTCTACCGCCGCCACGTCCTGGTGGTGGCCGACGGTCCCGGCGCCGAGGACGACCTCAAGGCGCTCAAACCGTTCATCAAGGAGTACCAGCCGGTGCTCGTCGGTGTGGAGAGCGGCGCCGACCTGCTGCAGAAGAACGGCTACCGGCCGCAGCTGATCGTCGGCAACCCCGACCAGATGACCGCCGATGTGCTCAAGAGCGGTGCGCAGGTGGTGCTTCCGGCCGACGCCGACGGACACGCCAACGGCCTGGAGCGGATCCAGGATCTCGGTATCGGCGCGATGACGTTCCCGGCCGCGGGTTCGGCCGCCGACCTGGCGCTGCTGCTCGTCGACCACCACGGCGCCTCGCTGATCGTCACGGCAGGCCATTCGGCCAGCATCGAAGAGTTCTTCGATCGGTCGCGGCAGCAGAGCAACCCGTCGACGTTCCTCACCCGGCTCAAGGTGGGCGAGAAGCTGGTCGACGCGAAAGCCGTTGCCACGCTGTACCGCAACCACATCTCCGGTGGCGCGATCGCGATGCTGATCCTGGCGGTGCTGATCGCCATCATCGCGGCGCTGTGGGTGTCGCGGGCCGACACCTTCGTCATCGACTGGATCGTCACCTACTGGAACCGCTTCTCCCTGTGGGTGCAGAGCTGGGTGACCTAAGCGCCGGGCAGAAAGGCTCATCGCTGTGATTTCGCTACGCCACCATGCCATTTCACTGGCAGCGGTGTTCCTCGCGCTGGCCGTCGGGGTGTTCCTGGGCTCCGGCGTGCTTTCCGACACTCTGCTGTCGGGGCTGCGCGCCGAAAAGCAGGATCTGAACAAACAGATCACCTCACTGACCGATCAACGCAACGCGCTGAACGAGAAGCTCGCCGCCGCTGACGATTTCGACAAGCAGATGTCGGGCCGCATCGTCAAGGACGCGCTGGCAGGCAAGTCGGTGGTGCTGTTCCGCACACCGGATGCCGATGACGACGACATGGCCGCGATGAGCCGGATCATCGGCCAGGCCGGCGGCACCGTCACCGGAACGATCGCGCTGACAAGGCAGTTCGTCGAGGCCAACGCGGCCGAGAAGTTGCGCTCGGTGGTCAACTCTTCGATCGTGCCCGCCGGCGCACAGCTGAGCACCACCCTGGTCGACCAGGGCTCGCAGGCCGGTGATCTACTCGGCATCGCGCTGCTGATCAACCGCAATCCCACGGTCCGGCCGGCGGACGACGCCCAGCGCGAGACAGTGCTGGCCGCCTTGCGTGACACCGGCTTTCTGACCTTCCAGGGCGGCCAGATCGGCGCGGCCAACACCGCCGTCGTGGTCACCGGGGGAGCGTTGGGCGACGACGCGGGCAACCAGGGCTCCACGGTCGCCCGCTTCGCCGCGGGCATGGCGCCGCACGGGTCGGGAACGGTGCTCGCCGGCCGGGACGGCTCGGCCACCGGAACCGCCGCGTTGGCGGTGAACCGCTCGGATGCCGGCATGGCCGCCGATGTGACGACCGTCGACGACATCAATATCGAGGCAGGCCGGATCACCACCGTGCTGGCCCTGCAGAACCTGATCAACGGCGCACCGGCGAGCAAGTTCGGTATCGGACCGGGCGCAGCGTCGGTCACCGTCCCGCAGTAGGCAGGGGAGTAACGCAGGGGTAACCAAGCCCACTGGCGTGTTAGCGCCGGCTTGTCGGCGTCGGTGTTAGGGTGAGATTCCGTGGGTAGGCAGGCCCCAGGCAGTTCACCGCGATCCCCTGCCCGACGTCACGGAGGTTGCTCTTGCCCCCCATGCGGAAGCACCCGCAGACCGCCACCAAGCATCTGTTCGTCAGCGGTGGGGTTGCCTCGTCTCTCGGCAAGGGCCTGACTGCGAGCAGCCTCGGTCAGCTGCTGACGGCGCGCGGCCTGCAGGTGACGATGCAGAAGCTCGACCCCTACCTCAACGTCGACCCGGGCACGATGAACCCGTTCCAGCACGGCGAGGTATTCGTCACCGAGGACGGCGCGGAAACCGATCTCGACGTCGGACACTACGAGCGTTTCCTGGACCGCAACCTATCCGGCTCGGCCAATGTGACCACCGGGCAGGTCTATTCGACGGTGATCGCCAAGGAACGTCGCGGCGAATACCTCGGCGACACCGTCCAGGTGATCCCACACATCACCGACGAGATCAAGGGCCGCATCCTGGCGATGGCCGAGCCCGACGAACAGGGTCGCAGGCCCGATATCGTGATCACCGAAATCGGTGGGACCGTCGGCGACATCGAGTCGCTGCCGTTTCTGGAGGCCGCCCGTCAGGTCCGCCATGAGGTCGGCCGGGAGAACTGCTTCTTCCTGCACGTCGCGCTGGTGCCGTACCTGGCGCCGTCGGGCGAGCTGAAGACCAAGCCGACCCAGCACTCGGTTGCCGCGCTGCGCAGCATCGGTATCACCCCCGATGCCCTGATTCTGCGCTGCGACCGCGATGTGCCCGAGCCGCTGAAGAACAAGATCGCGCTGATGTGCGACGTCGACGTCGACGGCGTGATCTCCACCCCTGACGCGCCGTCGATCTACGACATTCCCAAGGTGCTGCACCGGGAGGAACTCGACGCCTATGTGGTGCGCCGGCTGAATCTGCCATTCCGCGACGTCGACTGGACGCAGTGGAACGACCTGCTGCGCCGGGTGCACGAGCCCAAGGAGACCGTGCGAATCGCGTTGGTGGGCAAGTACGTCGACCTCTCCGA
>JAEZIA010000478.1 GCA_023416315.1 Actinomycetes bacterium | reverse complement strand
GCCCAGCGCCGCCCAGCCCAGCCCGACGGCTGCGCAGGCCGCGGCCACCAGTGGGCCGATCGCCCAGGTGATGCCTGCCGCGGTGACCGCCCAGGCGGTCAGCGCGGCAGGCACCAGCCGCAGGTCCAGGCGTGCCTCGGCATCGGTCACACCCGCACCAGCGCCCGCAGCTTGTCCAGTCGGGCCGGCCCGATGCCGTCGACATCGCCGAGTTGGTCCACGCTGCTGAACTTTCCGTTGGCGTCACGCCACGCGACGATCGCGGCAGCGGTCACCGGCCCGACACCGGGTAGCGCATCGAGCTGCTCGACGGTGGCGGTGTTGAGATTCACCGGCTCGGTGGGGGTCGCCGTGCCCGGTGCCGCCGGCGGCCCGGGTGCGGCGGGCGGCCCACCGCTGACCGAGCTGCCCAGGGCGGTGGGTTGGCCGGCCGGCGTACCGATGCCGACGACGATCTGTTCGCCGTCGGTGAGGTGGCGTGCCAGGTTCAGGCCGAGCATGTCGGCGCCGTTCAAGGGCCCGCCCGCGGCCAATACCGCATCGGCGATGCGGGCGTCCGGCGCCAGCGTCACCAGGCCCGGTTTGGTGACCAGTCCGACCACGCTGACGACGACCGGCTGGTCGGGTTGCGGGCCGGGCCGCGCGGCGGCCGAGGACACCATCTCCACCGGCGGCAGCTTGGCCGATACGACGGCGGGCGGCTCGTCGCGCATCAGCGCGAACACCGTGATGAGCACCGCCACGACCGCGATCACGGCCAGCGCGATGCCGCCGGCGCGGCCGGGGTCGGCGCGAATCGCGGCCAGCCAACCACCGCCCCGGTCGGCGCGTCCATCCGGAATCCAGCTGGGCACCGGGATCTCGTCGTCGGCACTATCGGCGTCGTCGGGCTGGGCGTCATGAGGTCGCAGCCGGCGCTGCAGGCTGGTCAACGGCTGATCGGATCCCATGCCGCGACGGTAGGTCCGCACGGCGACCGCAACGGCGTCTGCGGCCCCGTCGGGACCGACCCTGTGGATGAACCCCGGTCTGGGGACAGCCGGTCAGACCAGGCCGAGATACTCCACGTCGCTGGCGTACTTGCGGATCAGGTCGGCGTCGATGTGCGGGATGTCGGTGGCGACGTGGGCGGCGCGCACCTGCGCACGGAACCCGTCGGTCGGCGCCAGCGCCCCGAGCACCGGGCGTTCGGGATGGGCGTAGGCGTGCAGCAGCGGCAGTACCGAGGAGTGTCTCTGCTTGTCCGGCAGCGCCTTCAGGCTGGTTTCGAACCGGGCCAGCCAGGTGTCGTAGTCGTCGATGCGCTCGATGCGGTGCCCTGCCTCGATCAGCCAGTCGACGAACGTGTCCAGCGAGATGCCGTCGTCGTGCGGGTTCATCACGTCGTAGGAGTGATATCCCTCGGTGGTCGCGGACCCGATCGTGGTGATCGCCTCGGCGATGAAGTCGACGGGCAGGCCGTCGTAATGTGCCCGCGGCCGTTGCCTGTTGGCGTCGGCGGCGTAGAACGACCAGGGCGCGATCCCGGTCGCCAGCAGGCTCACCACCAGCCGGGTGAACGCGTCGGGGACGTTGAGCTGGCCGGTGTAGCGGCTGTGCGCGAGGATCATGTCGGAGCGGAACACCGCGACCGGCAGACCGCACAGGTCGTGGGCTTCGCGGAGCAGCACTTCGCCTGCCCACTTGCTGTTGGCGTAGCCGTTGGCGTACGAGTCGTCCACGGGCCGAACGGCACTGACCGTGCGGATGTCACCGTCCTCGGAGAACTCGGCCGGGTCGACCGTCATCGCGACCGCCACGGTGGACAGGTAGGTCACCGGCTTGATCTGGGCGGTCAGGGCGAACCGGATGATCTCGGCGGTACCGACGACGTTGGGCCCGAACAGTTCGGTGTAGGGCAGCACGTGGTTGACGAACGCGGCCGGGTGCACGACCTGGTCGACCCGCCGGGTCAGCGAACTCCACACATCAGGATGCAGGCCGAGGTTCGGCTCGCTGATATCGCCCGCGATCACTTCGAGGTGATCGGCGGCGAGCTCGCAGAACCGCTCATAGAGCCCGGCGTCTCCGGTTTTGAAGACCGACTCCAGCCGCGTGCGGGCGTCGTTGTCGTCGCGGCCCCGCACGATCGTGATCAGCGTGCCCCCGGTCTGCGCGAGTCGCTGCAGCCATTCCAGTGCCAGGAAGCGACCCAGCCACCCGTTGGCGCCGGTGAGAAGCACGGTGTGCGGAGTGCCGGTCACGTGCGGCAGAGTCGGCGCCGACGCCAGCGTCGCGGCATCGACGAACGCATCAAGACGCAGATCCGACGCCCTCGCCTCGATGCTGCCCCGGCCGTGAATCGACGCGAAAGTCGGTCCGCTGCTGGCTGATTCGCGCTCCTGCTCGATCAGAACCGACAGGCTGCCCAGCGTCGAGGTCGGATTGATGATGGTGCTGACCGGAACTTCGACGTCGAAAATGTCGCCGAGCAGGTTGGCGAATGTCAACGCCGACAACGAATCGCCGCCGAGGTCGGTGAAGTGCGCGTCGGCATCCACCGCAGCCGTACCGAGCAGTGCGGTGACGGCGCGGCTGACCGTGTCGAGCACCGGGCGCGTGCCTGCCCCGTCACGCAGGCTACGTATCTCGTCGACCTGGGCGGCCGCCAGATCCGCGTAGAGCTTCTCCAGCTCGTCGCCGTAGCGGTCCTTGAGCCTGGGCCGCAGGTTCTTCCCGACACCGGACAGCAGCCCGTTGTCGGCACTGAACGATTCGTACTCGATCAGGAAGTCCGCGGGCACCTCGTAGGACTGCAGGTCATTCAGCTTGCCGGTATCGCGAAGAGATTGGTGCAGAGCAGCTTTCAACCCATCCGCGTCGTCGGTGTAGCGCTGCAGCGCCTCGGCAGTCGGCACGACCACTGCCAGCAGGCTGGAGCGTTCACTGTTGCCGTAGACGTAGATCTGCCGCACCAGCGGCGCACCGGCGAAGATCGCCTCGAGCCGCGCGACCGCGACGAACTCACCCTGCGATAGCTTCAGCACGTTATTACGCCGATCGACGTACACCAGGTGATCGGGTGCCAGTTCGGCCATCACGTCACCGGTCCGGTAGTACCCGTCGGCGTCGAAGGCGTCCGCGGTGACATCGGGCCGCTTGAAGTAACCGGGAAAGGCGGTGTCCGACTTGACCAGTAGCTCACCGCGCGGATGCGGCTTGTCGGTGGAGAAATACCCCAGCTCCGGCACGTCGACGAGTTTGTAGTCGCTCACCGGAGGCCGGCTGATCACCCCGTCGCGGCTGACCATGCCTACCTCGGTGAGGCCGTACCCGTCGAAGATGCGGACGTCGAGGCATTCGTCGAGAAACGCCTTCATCTCCGCGGCCAGCGGCGCCGTCCCGACGAACCCCCCGAGAACCCGGCCACCCAGCACGCCGTCCCGGATCTCGGCCATCGCCTGCGACTCGGCGATGCCACGCTCGATGCCGTCGGCGATCATGCGGTCCGCCGCACTGCGATAGCGCTGGAACAGCGTGTCGACGACCCGCGGGACCACCGGCAGATCGGTCGGGCGCACCAGCGCCCAGTCGTCGAACAGCGTCGACATGTCCGATTCCGGGACGAAATAGCTTGTGCCGCCCGCCAGGAACGCCGACACCAGCGGCAGCCGTCCACCGAGGTGGTTGAGCGGCATGAAGTTCACGTTGAACACCGGATTCGGCTGGGCCAGAAACGGTGCCGTCCACAGCGAGCACAGCATCCGCTCGGTGTACATCGCACCCTTGGGTGTGCCGGTGCTACCGGAGGTGTACATGATCATCGCCAGGCGCTCGTCGTCGGCACCGGTGTATAGCGGCTCGGGGGGAAGTACCGAACCGCGCTGGATGACGTCGTCGATGATGTCGACGTGAACGGCCATCCGTGCGGCGGACAGGCTCTGATAGGCCCGCTCGAGCGCCTCGCGGTGGTCGTCGACCTGCGACAGATAGTCGAACACCAACAGCCGGCGCACCGAGGAACTACCGCGAATGGATTCGATTGCCAGATCGAGATATTCGGCGCTGACCGCGACCACCGTCGGCTCCACCTCGGTGATGATGGGTGCCATCCGGGACGCGGCGGCATTGTGCTGCAGCGGTACGGTCACCAGTCCCAGATACGCGCAGACCAGGTCGATGGTCAGGTAGTGCGGGCTGGCGAAACCGATGGTGGCGACCACGTCGCCTGCGGTCACCGGAGCGCTGGCGTGCCTTCGCAGTTCGGCGGCGACGGCACGGACCTGCGACCACAGCTGGTGGTAACTGATGGTGTCGAAGCGGGGTAGCACGTGCGCCGTGATGCGGCCGGTGTCCGGATCGGTGCGCAGTTCGCGGGCCCGCGCACCGAGCGCGGGACGGTCTCCGTAGCCCTCGATCAGCGTTTCCAGCAGCGGCGCCAGGCGCAGTCCTGGCCGGCTCACCGCACCGACGAGAGTGGGGTCCGGGCGACTCGTTCGGAACTGCTCGTCGTTGGCCAGCAGCAGAGCGATCCGTTCGGCAATCCGGTCTTCACGGTCGGGCCCGATATCGGCTACGGCCATCGCTGGTTCCTCTTTCGACGAAGTGCCCCTGTAGGTATGAACGACCCCACGCCGACGAGATTTCACCGCCCCCCTGTGACCTCGCTCTCACAGGATTTCCCCAGCCGGCGCGGCCGCCCGGATGAGACAACGGCTACCGGGTCCGGTGCAGGGGTGATACACCCGTCGTAACCGAGGAGGACCTTCATGACCGCCATCACCGACCGCCCGATCCGGGTGATCCAGTGGACCACCGGCAACATCGGCCGGCGGTCCCTACACGCGATCATCGGCAGGCCGGACCTGGAGCTGGTCGGCGTGTACGCACATGGCGCCGACAAGCTGGGCGTCGACGCCGCCGAGTTGTCCGGCTGGCCGGAGCCGACCGGCGTGACCGCGACCAACGACATCGACGCGTTGTTGGCGGCCAAGCCGGATGCCTGCTGCTACAACCCGCTGTGGCCCAATATCGACGAGTTGGTGCGGCTGCTGGAGGCCGGGGTCAACGTGTGTTCGTCGGCGGCCTGGATCACCGGCGGCAAGCAGACCCCGGGCGATCTGGCCAGGATCCGAAAAGCCTGTGAGACCGGCAATTCCACGATCTTCGGCAGCGGCGCGCACCCCGGCATGTCGAATATGGTCGGCATGGTGCTCTCCGGCGCCTGCGAGCGCGTCGACGAAATCCGGATCACCGAGTCGGTGGACTGTTCGACGTATGAGTCGGCGGGGACCCAGTCGGCGATGGGGTTCGGCTGCGACCCGAACACCGAGGGACTCGCCGAGAGCGTGCGGGTGGAGAGTGAAGTGTTCGCCGAATCCGCGGCGATGATGGCCGACGCGATCGGTGCGCAGCTGGACAGGATGACCTTTGACGTCACGTTCACCACGGCTACCGGGGACAGCGACCTGGGGTTCATGACGATCCCCGAGGGCACCGTCGGTGGCGTGTACGGCTATCACCGCGGCTGGGTGGGTGACCGCAACGTCGTCAGCGTCGGCTTCAACTGGATCATGGGCAGCCACGTGGTGCCGCCCAAGCCGCTCGAGCACGGCCATGTCATCCAGGTGTTCGGAGTGCCCAACATGCGGACCGTGCTGCACTGCCTGCCGCCGAAGAACTGGCCGGAGCCCGAGTTCATGGGGCTGGGCATGATCTACACCGCGCTGCCGGTGACCAACGCGGTGCCTGCCGTCGTCGCGGCGCCGCCGGGGATCGTCACGCTGGCCGATCTGCCGCCAATCACCGGGCGATTCAGCGAGGCTGACCGGAGGTGACGCGAGCGTCGCTGGAGGCCAGCCGAGACTGGGACCGCCCCAAAATGCCGGGCGATTCAGCCCCGCCTGACCGGAGGTGGGAATGAATCCGGACTGCGGTCCGGTTACTCCTGGGTGAGGCGTCGGGCAGCGGGCCCGGCACTACCGGATCAAGGAGAACCCTACGATGACCGCAGCGACTCAGACCACCGACCTCACCGGAACCTGGGCGATCGACCCGATCCACTCGTCGATCAGCTTCTCGGTACGCCACCTCGTGGTGAGCAAGGTGCGCGGAACGTTCGGCGCCTTCAGCGGCGCGGTGACCGTGGCGGCCGACGGCACCCCATCGGTGACCGCCGAGATCGACGTGGCGTCGGTCTACACCGGCAACGAGCAGCGCGACGCCCACCTGCGGGCAGCCGACTTCTTCGACGTCGAGAAGTTCCCGACCGCCACGTTCACCTCGACATCGGTGACCGCCGACGGCGACGAATACCGGGTGGAGGGCGATTTCACCCTCAAGGGGGTCACCAAGCGGATCAGCCTGCCGGTGCAGTTCAACGGCGTGAACCCGGGCATGGGCCACGGTGCGGTCGCCGGGTTCGAGGCGTCAGTGGTGTTGAACCGCAAAGACTTCGGCATCGACATCGAGACGCCGCTGGAAACCGGCGGAGCGGTCGTCGGCGACAAGGTCACCATCACCCTCGAGATCGAGGCGCTCAAGCAGGCGTGAGACGATCCGGCGGGGTGGGTTCGACGGCGACGACGATACCCACCGCGCCGGTTCCCACGTGCACACCGAGCACCGGGCCGAGATCGGTGACGACCGCGGGCCCACAGCCCGGCAGGGCCGCGGCCAGCGTGGCGGCCACGTCGGCCGCGGTAGCCGGATCGTCGATGTGATGGACGGCCAGCGCCGCACGCTGCTCGCCCACCACCTCGAGCACCTGCTCGACCATCGCCGCCTGCGCTTTGGATGCCGTCCGCACCCGCTGCGCGAGCACCAGCCGGCCCTGTTCGTCGATGCGCAGCAGCGGCTTGAGCGCGAGCGCGGTGCCCAGCCAGGAGGCCGCGGTGCCGATCCGGCCGCTGCGGCGCAGGTTGTCCAGTCGCTGCACGACGATGTATGCCCTTACCCGGGACACCGTCGACTCCGCTTCGGCCACAACCGTTTCCAGGTCGGCCCCAGTGTGCGCCGCGCGGGCGGCGGCCAGCGCGACGAAGCCGGTGCCCATCGCCGTCGATTTCGAGTCCACCACCCGAACGGCCCCATCGAACTCGCGCGCCGCGTACTCGGCCGCCCCCAGCGTGCTGGACAGCTCGCCGGAGATGTGTACGGCAACCACCCCGTCGCCGTCGCTGTCGCGCAATGCCGCCCGGTAGGCCTCGGCCAGTTCACTCGGCGTCGCACCGGCCGTGGTCACGTGCCCGCGCTGGTACAGATCGGCCGGAATGGCGTCGACGCCATCACGCAGGTCGCGGCCCTCGACGAGGATGTGCAGCGGCACGACGCGGATACCGCAGGCGTGAACATCCTCGGCAGGCAGCCGAGCCGACGAATCGGTGACCACGACGACGCCCACGGATCAGTCCCGCGGGTTGCCGAGCGGGACGCCGGCCTCGGCGAGCGCCTTGAGCATCAGATCGGCGACGCCCTGATGCGCCTCGAAGTTCCAGTGGATGCCGTCGGGGTTGCCGCGTCCGGCCAGAACCTCTTCTGCCACCGCGGCTTTCAGGTCGACGACGGGAATGTCGTGTTGCGCCGCCCATTCGTTGATCGCGGCGACGGTGCCGGGCCGTCCGCGGTGTGACATCCCGTAGGTCGGCGCGATGTGCACCGAAGGTACCGAGGCGACGATCGGGATACCGGGACGGTTGAAGTCCAGTGCCCCGCGGGTCATTTCGAGGTATTCCACCGTCAGATGTGGCGGCAGCGCCGGCCGAGCGATCGGCGAGAACCGCGGCTGAACCCAGCCGTAGCCATCCCGAACCCACCGGCGCAGCCACGGTGGGCGGACGTAGCGGATCAGCTCGCGCAATGCGGTGGGCAGCGGCGAGGGCAGCGAGTCCATGCCGCTGGTCGCGAAGATCACCGCACCGGCGCGCGGCAGCGCGGCCCAGGCACGCGGGTCCTGGGTGGCCGCCCACCACACGTCGCGACTGGTCCAGCCGATCCGGCCGATCAGCTCGATATCCCAATCCAGCTGGCGAGCAACGATATTGGGCCAAATCCGCGGGTCGTCGGACGGCAGTCCACCCTGCGGCCCGTAGTAGGACAGGGAGTCGGCGAAGATCAGCAGCGTCGGGCGGTCAGAGGACATCGTTGGCCACCTGCGCCGAAGCGTTCCACACGTCGAGACGCCAGCGGATACCCTCGAATCCGGCATCGTCGTCGCTGTGCCCGGACAGCTGCGCCCAGCTGGCGTTACCCATCCCGCCCAGCACCGGCCAACTCTCGACGGGCAGGCCGAGCAGCCCCGCGCACAGCGCCGCGATCAGGCCGCCGTGAGCCACCAGGACGACCGGGCGGTCGGGCTCCTCTACTCCCCAATCACGTTGTCCGGTAACGATTTCAGCAACCAGCGGAACACTTCGGGCGGCGACGTCGACGCGGCTTTCGCCACCGTGCGGGGCCCATGCCGCGTCGTCGCGCCAAGCCAGCCGGGCGCCCGGTGAGGCGGCGTCCACCTCAAGGTGGGTCAGCCCCTGCCAGTCCCCGAGGTGTGTTTCGCGCAGCCTGGTGTCGATCTGCACCGGCAGGCCGGTCCGCTCCCCCAGCGACACGGCGGTGTCGTAGGCGCGGTGCAGATCGGAGGACACGATCAGCAGCGGCTGACGCTTGGCCAGGACTTCGGCGGCGGCGACGGCCTGCGCGCGGCCCAGGTCGGTGAGCTCACTGTCGAGCTGACCCTGCATGCGGCTACCGGCGTTGTACTCCGTCTGGCCGTGGCGCAGCATCACCAACCGGCGCACCCTCACGGGGCTTCCTCAATGCGTACGTCGTCGAGGTTCACCGGCACGAACGGGCAGTCCCGCCACAGCCGGTCCAGGGCATAGAAGGTGCGTTCTTCCTGATGCTGGATGTGCACCACGATGTCGACATAGTCGAGCAGCACCCAGCGCCCTTCCCGGGTGCCCTCCCGGCGGGCGGGCTTGTACCCGGCCAGCCGCATCTTCTCTTCGACCTCGTCGACGATCGCGTTGACCTGCCGCTCGTTGGATGCCGACGCGATCACGAAGCAGTCGGTGATCACCAGCTGGCCGGACACGTCGATCACGACGACGTCCTGCGCGAGCTTGGCGGCGGCGGCACGGGCCGCCACCTCTGCCATCTGGACGGCTTCGTCGGACGCGGTCACGTGGGACTCTCCTCGATTGTGCTGACGGACATCCGGTCCGCCGGGCTCAGGTCGCGGTACAGGCAGCGCTTGGACACGTACTGCACGACACCGTCGGGCACCAGGTACCAGATCGGCCTACCCTTGGCGGCGCGCAGCCGGCAGTCGGTGGACGATATGGCCAGGGCGGGCACCTCGACCAGGCTCAGCGCCTCTTCGGGCAGCTGGTCGAAGGCGGCGACGATGTGCTGGCCGTTGAGTTCATAGCCGGGCCGGCTGACACCGACGAATTTGGCGAGCGCGAACAGCTCTTCCCAGTTCTGCCAGGACAGGATCGACGCCAGCGCGTCGGCACCGGTGATGAAGTACAGGTCGGCGTCGGGGTTGAGCGCCCGCAGATCGCGCAGGGTGTCATTGGTGTAGGTGGGTCCGCCGCGGTCGATGTCGACGCGGCTCACCGAGAAGCGCGGGTTGGAGGCGGTGGCGATGACCGTCATCAGATAGCGATCCTCGGGCGGGGTCACCTCGCGGGTCTTTTGCCACGGCTGGCCGGTGGGCACGAACACCACCTCGTCCAGCTCGAACTGGTCGGCCACCTCGCTGGCGGCGACCAGGTGCCCATGGTGGATGGGATCGAACGTCCCACCCATCACGCCGAGCCTGCGTCGAGCCGAGGAAACCACGATTGACCAGCTTACGGGAGGCGCTGCGCAGTTTCGCCACGCTCGGGACGGGCTGTGACAACGATGCGCTGGCAAAGATTCCGGCGGGGAATCATTCCGGTTCAGGTAGCCTTTCCGGTTGAGTCGAGTTATGCCGACAGGGGGCACACAAGTGAAAAGGTTCGGTAGCCGGCGCATCACGCTACCCATGACGGGCGTGGCCGCTGTGGCCGCCGCAGTCACGGTGGGATTGACCCCGACGGTGTCGAGCGCACCGGTACTCGCGGCCGCGACCGTCGATTATCTGCGCGGCACGAACATCGGCTGGTCGCCCACCGACCAGGAGTATCGCGACTTCATCTCCCGGGTGCTCGACGGCACCGACACCCCAGCCGATGCGCCGACCTCGAGCGGTCTGGTCAACTACAACGCCGGTTTCTGGCCGGTGTCGAACAATTACCTCTTCGATCTGACGTGGAACAAGTCGGTAGCGCAAGGTGTGGCGCGCCTTGAGGACCGCGACCCCCAGGACGACGTCGTCTTCGGGAACTCCCAGGGTTCGGTGGTGATCTCGCGCTACCTGGCCGCACATCCCGAGGGCACCGGCAACACCTTCGTCCTCGTCGAGAATCCCAGCCGGCCGAACGGCGGTGTGATGGAACGGTTCCGGGGGCTCTACATTCCGATCCTCGACGTCAGCTTCACCGGCGCCACCCCCGACAACGGGGACATCACGATCGACGTGGCCCGCCAGTACGACGGCTGGGCAGACTTCCCCACCTACCCGCTGAACGTGCTGGCGACGGTCAACGCGATCATGGGGATGGTGCTGGTGCACGGGCAGACCCAGACCGAGCTGACCGCCGCCGACATCGAAGCCGCGAAGGCAGGCGGCAAGGCGTACTACCAGGAGCACGGCACCTCCACCTACTACCTGATCCGCACCCCGCTGGTGCCGCTGCTGATGCCGCTGAAGGGCATCGTGCCGGATCCCATTCTCGGCGCCATCGACCCTGTCCTGCGCAACCTCATCGAAATGGGTTACGACCGCAGCGATTACAGCAAGCCGACCCGTGCGCAGCTGTTCCCGCCGATCAAGTTGCCCGCGCTGCCCAGTGCCGCACAGAAGACCACCGCGCCCGCCGCGGTGGTCGAGCCCGAGGTGACGAGCGAGCCCGCGGTGAGCACCCCGGCGGCGGTCACCCCGAAGGCCGGCACACCGAAGAAGAAGGCCGCCGACGCCAAGAAGAACGCCTCGTCTGCGTCCAGCGCGTCGACGGGCAGCGATGGGGCGAAGAAATCCACCGGCCGCAGCGCGCGGCCTGCCAAGAAGGCCGACTAGACCGGCAGCAGCTGGTCGATCACGGCGGCAAGCTGCTTGGCCGAACGGCATTCGTGCATGGTGATGACGTCTTCGTAGCGCGGCACCGCCGAATCGCCGCTGCCCCATAGGTGCCGCGGCTCGGGGTTGAGCCAGTGCGCGTGCCTGCTCGAGGTCACCATGTGGGCCAGGATGTCGGCGGCCGGGTTGCGGTAGTTGGTGCGGCCGTCGCCGAGCACCAGCAACGAACTGCGCGGGGAGAGCACGTTGTGGAAGTTCTCGGTGAACGAGACGAATGCGTTGCCGTAGTCGGAGTGCCCGTCGCGGGTATAGACGCCCGCCTCTCTGGTGATGCGCTGGATCGCCACCGCGAGGTCGGCATCGGGACCGAAGAGGTGGGTCACCTCGTCGGTGGTGTCGATGAACGCGAAGACCCGGACGCGGGAGAACTGCTGGCGCAGCGCGTTGACGAGCAGCAGCGTGAAGTGACTGAAACCGGCCACCGAGCCCGAGACATCGCAGAGCACAACGAGTTCCGGGCGTGCCGGGCGCGGCTTGCGCAGCACCACGTCGATCGGTACGCCGCCGGTCGACATCGACTTGCGCAGCGTCTTACGAAGGTCGATCGCACCGGCGCGGTGACGCCGGCGTTTGGCCGCCAGCCGGGTGGCCAGCATCCGCGCCAGTGGTTGTACCGTCTTGCGCATCTCGCGCAACTGGTCGCCGGAGGCCCGCAGGAACTCGACGTTCTCCGCCAGCTGCGGAATGCCGTACATCTGGACGTGGTCGCGGCCGAGTTGCTCGGCGGTGCGCCGCTTGGTTTCGCTTTCCACCATCCGGCGCAGCTGCGCGATCTTCTGCGCGGCAAGCGCTTTGGCGATCTGTTCCTGGGTGGGGGTCGGGTCGTCGTCGTGCGGCGCCAGCAGGCCGGCCAGCAGCCTGCCCTCCAACTCATCCAGGCCCATGGCCTTGAGCGCCTGGTACGACGAGTACGACGGGCCGCGGCTGGAGGTGTAGCGACCGTAGGCCTCGACGATCTGGGCGATCATTGCGACCAAGCGGTCGTCCATGTCGCCGATGTCGGGGTTCTCTGTCAGCAGATCGGCCAGCATCTGCCGCATGGCCTCGATGTCCTCCGGCGGCAATCCTTCTTGGCTGTCGGCGTCGGCATCCTCGTCGACCAGCACGGTGCGACCACCGAGCGCGGCGGGCCACCACAGATCGAACAACGCGTCGTAGGTCTGCCGGTGGTCGGCACGGCGCAATACCGCGCAGGCCAGTCCTTCGCGCAACGCCTCGCGGTCCCCCAGGCCGAGTACCGTCATCACCCGTCCGGCGTCGACGGTCTCCGACGGCCCTACCGAGATCCCTTGGCCGCGTAGGGCTTCGACGAAGCCGACCAGATGCCCCGGCAGCCCGTGCGGGGCCAGCGGCTGTGGGGGGCGCACCCTACGGACGGCCATCTGCGGACTCCTAGTTCAGCCGAAGTTCGCCGGTGGCGCGTTGCTGATCGGACTGGTGCTTGAGCACCACGCCGAGCGTCGCGGCGATGGTGGCATCGTCGATGGTGTCCATGCCCAGGGCCAGGATGGTGCGGCCCCAGTCGATGGTTTCGGCGACCGACGGCACCTTCTTGAGCTGCATACCACGCAGCACCCCGATGATGCGGACCAGTTCGGCGGCAAGCGATTCGGGCAGTTCGGGCACCCGCGACAGCAGGATGCGCCGCTCCAGGTCGGGATCCGGGAAGTCGATGTGCAGGAACAGGCAGCGACGCTTGAGGGCCTCGGACAGCTCGCGGGTGGCGTTGGAGGTCAGGACCACAAACGGGGTGCGCGAAGCGGTGATGGTGCCCAGTTCGGGGACGGTGACCGCGAAGTCGCTCAGCACCTCCAGCAGCAGGCCTTCGATTTCGATGTCGGCCTTGTCGGTCTCGTCGATCAGCAGGACCGTGGGCTCGGTGCGCCGGATCGCGGTCAGCAGCGGCCGCGACAGCAGGAATTCCTCGCTGAAGATGTCGGACTTGGCCTGATCCCAGTCGTTCGACCCGGACTGCATCCGCAGGATCTGCTTGGCGTGGT
>JAEZIA010000390.1 GCA_023416315.1 Actinomycetes bacterium | reverse complement strand
CGTTAACCTGGCATACAGTCGGGCGGCAACGCGGCACCCGGGATTCCGGCGTTCCACCAGGCCCCGAGGAGATGGACATGCGACGGCATCTGTCGATGCTGGTCACCGGCACCGCAGCGGCAATGATTGGCGTCCTGGTGGCCGCCTCGTCCGCTCAGGTGAACGCCGGCCCCGACGACAGCTCCGCGTCGCGCCCGGTGAACCTACTCTCCGCCGACCCGAACGGCATCCCGCAGGCCCCCGCGTTGCCCGCTGCGCCGCCGGATCCGACCATCGGTCTGGACGTGCGTGCCAAGGAGGCTGCGACCGACGCCGCGCACGACGGCGCCGACATCAGCTTCACCCTGCTCGACCGCTCCACCGGACGGCTCATCAGCGGTGGCGACGACGCCCCCTTCCCGGTGGCCTCGGTGAGCAAGCTGTTCATCGCCGACGATCTGCTCCTGCAGGTGGCCAAGGGCCAACGTCAACTCACCCCCGCCGAACAGCAGTCCTTCGACGTGATGCTGCGCTCCTCTGACGACAGCGCCGCCGAGGTGTTCTGGAGCGAAAGCGGCGGCAGCGCCATCATCGGCCGGGTCGCCGAGCGGTACGGCTTGACCTCGACCAGCGCGCCGTACGACGGCAATTGGTGGAACACCATGAGCACCACCGCTGATCTGGTGCGCTACTACGACGAGCTGCTCGACGGCGCAGGCGGTCTGCCTTCCGACAAGGCCGCCCTCATCCTTGGTGACCTGTCGGCGTCAACCCCCACCGGCGTCGACGGCTACCCGCAGCGGTTCGGCATCCCCGACGGGCTGTTCGCCGAACCCGTCGCGGTGAAGCAAGGTTGGATGTGCTGCTGGAATGGCGGCAACTGGTTGCACATGTCGACCGGCGTGATCGGATCCGACCGTCGCTTCGTCTTGGCCATGGCCGCGCTGCAGCCCGTCGATGACGCCACGGCACGCAACACGATGACCCAGGCGGTCAAGACGATGTTCCCCGGCGGGCACATCTGAGCCGGCGCCCGCGCTAACGGCGCGGCGGTCTCGGCGGCGGCTGACGGAATTCGGCACGCGCCCGGAAAGGCCGCGTCGGTTCGTTGCCCGCGGTGGTCGCCACCGCACTCCCGCTGGCGATCGGGCTGGGTATGCGCGTCGTCGGCGCGGTCGGCGTCGCCGCGGCACGCTGCGGGCCGAGCACCAGCGGACGGGTGGCGTGCGCACTCTCGTCGTCGTTCTGTTCCAGCACGCTGCGGGCGATCCGCTCGATCACGCCCTGCACCTGCATCCGGTCGGGCCGCCCCTCAAAGGCGGGCGAACGGGTGAGGGTGTCGGTGATCCAGCTCGCCAGCAGGTTGCGGGCGTGGTTCACCTCCGCGGCCCCGGTCGCGGTGAGCCACAACTGGTCTCCGCTGCGCTGGGCATAGCCGGCCGCGACCAGCCGGTCGAACGTCGGTTCCAGGATCTCCACCGGCACCCGGTGCTGCGCGGCGACGGTGCTCACATCGGCCGCGCCGGCGACCTGCGCATGCCGGTAGATCTGCAATGCCGCCCACATCAGCGGCACGTCGAGGCGGGTGCCGCTGGCCCTGGCCAGGGCGGGCAGGTTTTGGCCACGGGTTTCCCGCAGCAACCGGCTGACCGCCACTTCCAGGACCTTTTCGGCCGGCTCGGTGGTCGGCATGCCGAACCCTTCGCCGAGGTCGGTGCTGCCGGTGGCGGCCGCGTCGCGCAGCGGCACCTGCTTGAGGAACAGGGCCAGCACGAAGCCGACGATCGCGACGGGCGCGGCGAACAGGAACACCTTGCTCAGCGAGTCGGCGTACGCGTCGATGATCGGTGCGGCGGCGCCGGGCGAAAGTTTGTGCAGCGCCTGCGGGGACTCCGCAACCTCGGGTGGCGCGCCGCTGGCGGCCAACGCCGAGGGCAACCGGTCAGCCAGGAAGTTGCTGAACAGCGAGCCGAAGATTGCGGCGCCGAACGAGCTTCCGATCGTGCGGAAGAAGGTGACGCCGGACGTGGCGACGCCGAGGTCGGTGAAGTCGACGGTGTTCTGCACGGTCAGGACCAGCACCTGCATGCTCAGACCGATCCCTGCACCCAGAATCAGCAGATCCAGCGACTGCACCCACGTCGACGTGCCTGCGTCCATCAGCGACAGCAGGACGAAGCCCGCAGCCATGATCGCGGTGCCGGCGATCGGAAAGATCTTGTAGCGCCCGGTCCGGCCGACGATCACACCGCTGGTCAGCGACGTCGCCAGCAGGCCCGCCACCATCGGCAGCGTGTGCAACCCGGACACCGTGGCCGATACCCCGTCGACGAACTGCATGTAGGTCGGCAGGAACGTCAGGGCGCCGAGCATCGCGAAGCCGACGACGAACGACAGCACGCAGCAGACCGTGAACACCGGGTCGGCGAACAACCGGATCGGCAGGATCGGTTCGGCCGCGCGTTTCTCGACGAACACGAACGCCACCAGAACGGCGATCGAACCGACGAACAACCCGATGATCGTCGGCGAAGCCCAGGGATAGGTGGTGCCGCCCCAGCTCGTCGCCAGGGTCAGGCCGGCGGCGCCGAGGCCGACCAGCACGATGCCCGGATAGTCGATGACCGGTCGGCTGGTCCGGCCCAGCGTGGGAATCGCCCACGCCGCCACGGCGATCACCACGACGGCGATCGGCACGTTGATCCAGAACGCCCACCGCCAGCCGAGGTGGTCGGTGAATAACCCGCCCAGCAGCGGACCGACCACGGTGGTCACGCCGAAGACCGCCCCGAGGGCACCCTGGTAGCGGCCGCGTTCGCGCAGCGGGATGACCTCGCCGATGACCGCGACCGCGGTGACCGTGATCGCCCCGCCGCCGATGCCCTGCAGCGCCCGCGACGCCACCAGCATCTCCATCGATCCGGCGAGCCCACACAGCACCGAGCCGACCAGGAAGAACAGCACCGCGACCTGGAACACCGTCTTACGCCCGAAGGTGTCACCGAGCTTGCCGACCACCGCCGTGACGATCGTCGAGGCCAGCAGGTAGCTGGTGACGACCCAGGACTGGTGGCCGGCGCCGCCGAGGTCGGCGACGACGGTCGGCAGCGCGGTGGCCACGATGGTCTGATCCAAAGCGGCCAGCAGCATGCCAAGCACGACGGCCAGGAATACGAGGTTCCGCTGGCGCCCGGTCACCTGCGCAGCCGCCGGTGCTGGCGGAGCGCCGGTGGATGGACGAGTCACCCATCCTTCATACCCGGCGGTGGTGGCGCATAACCTGGCAGTCAGTCCCCCAACAGATCAGGCCGACGTTCCCGGGTCCGCGCCACCGCCTGCTCGTGGCGCCACGCCGCGACCTTGGCGTGGTCGCCGGATAGCAGCACCTCGGGCACTGCCAGGTCGCGCCAGGTTGGCGGGCGGGTGTAGCTCGGACCCTCAAGTAGCCCGTCTTTCTCTGGGGAATGCGAATCGTCTTGGTGGGAGCGCGGATTGCCCATCACGCCGGCCAGCAGCCGAACCACCGCCTCGATCATCACCAACGTCGCCACCTCGCCGCCGGCCAGCACATAGTCGCCGATCGAAATCTCTTCGACCCGCATCCGGCGGCGTGCGTCGTCGGCCACCCGCTGGTCGATGCCTTCATAACGGCCGCAAGCGAAAACCAGGTGCCGCTCCCCCGTCCAGGCCTGTGCGTCGTTCTGGGTGAACAACCGGCCCGCCGGAGTCGGAATCACCAGAAGTGTTTCTTCGGTGCAGATTTCGTCGAGCGCCTCACCCCAGACCGGGGCCTTCATCACCATGCCGGGGCCGCCGCCGTACGGGGCGTCATCGACGGAGTGGTGCACGTCATGGGTCCAGCGGCGCAGGTCGTGGACGGCAAAGTCCACGATGCCGGACTCAATCGCCTTGCCCGGCAACGACTGTCGCACCGGGTCGAGATACTCGGGAAAGATCGAGACGACGTCAATGCGCATCTCAGCTCAGGCCGTCCAGGTCCAAAAGGCCGTCCGGAGGATCGATTTCGACGATCCCGTCGGCCAGCGACACCGAGGTCACGATCGCGCCGACGAACGGCACCAGTACCTCGGCGCCGTCGGCGTTGCGGACCGCCAGCAGCTCCCCGCCCGCGGTGTGCAGCACCTCGGCCACCGAGCCGACCGCGCGACCGTCGACGGTGCGCACGGCCAACCCTTCGAGCTGGTGGTCGTAGAACTCGTCGGGGTCCTCGATCTCCGGCAGATCGGCGGAGTCGACGACGAACAGGTGGCCGCGCAATGCATCGGCGGCCGTGCGGTCGGACACCCCGCTGAGCCGGACCAGAAGGCGGCCGCCGTGCGGGCGGACCGAATCGACGACGACCTGCTGACCGGCGCCACCTCGAGAAGGCCTCAGCTGCAACCGATTTCCCGCGGCGAACCGCTCGTCGGGGTCGTCGGTGCGGACGTCGACCACCAATTCACCGGTGATCCCGTGAGCTTTGGCAACGCGTCCGACGACGAGTTCCATCACAGAAGACCTACTGGTCGGTGTCCACCACGTCGACGCGGATGCCCCGGCCGCCGATACCGGCGACCAGGGTGCGCAACGCGGTCGCGGTGCGACCGCCGCGGCCGATCACCTTGCCGAGGTCATCGGGGTGGACGTGGACCTCAACCGTGCGTCCCCGCCGGTTGG
>JAEZIA010000228.1 GCA_023416315.1 Actinomycetes bacterium | reverse complement strand
GGGCCTCGGCCAGCTCGGCCAGCAGCTCCTGCTCGCGCGCGGCGACCTCGTCGGCCTCGGCGTCCAGGGCGTCGGGGTCCGGCCCGGTGCTGGCGGGAGGCTCGGCGTCGAGGTATTGGGCGCGTTCGGTGGCGATGCGGACGGTGGCGCTGACCCGCTCGGCCAGCGCGGAGAGCCGGAACCAGGCCTGCTGGGCGGCGTCGGTGCGCTCGGACAGCGTGGCCACGGCGGCCTCGTGGGCGCTCAGCGCCTCGCTGGCCACCGACAGTCGGGCGGCGGCGTCGTCGTGCTCGCGGCGCAGTGTGGTCTCGGTGTCGTCGGCGCCGGCGAATTCGGCGCGGCGGGTCACCAGGTCGTCGGCGGCCAGTCGCAGCCGGGCGTCGCGCAGGTCGGCCTGGATGGTCTGGGCCCGGCGGGCCATTTCGGCTTGCCGGCCCAGCGGTTTGAGCTGGCGGCGCAGCTCGGTGGTGAGGTCGGTGAGCCGGGCCAGGTTGGCCGACATCGAGTCGAGCTTGCGGACCGCCTTTTCCTTGCGCTTGCGGTGCTTGAGCACGCCCGCGGCCTCTTCGATGAAGGCCCTGCGGTCTTCGGGCCGCGACTCGAGGATCTGCGAGAGCCGCCCCTGGCCGACGATGACGTGCATCTCGCGGCCGATGCCGGAGTCGCTCAGCAGTTCCTGGACATCCATCAACCGGCAGCTGCTGCCGTTGATCTCGTACTCACCGGCCCCGTCGCGGAACATCCGCCGGGTGATCGACACCTCGGAGTACTCGATGGGCAGCGCGTTGTCGGAGTTGTCGATGGTCAGAGTCACCTCGGCACGCCCGAGCGGTGCCCGCGACGACGTGCCGGCGAAGATGACGTCTTCCATCTTGCCGCCGCGCAGCGTCTTGGCACCCTGCTCGCCCATCACCCAGGCCAGCGCGTCGACGACATTGGACTTGCCGGAGCCGTTCGGACCGACCACGCAGGTGATGCCGGGCTCGAGGCGCAGAGTCGTCGACGCGGCAAAGGACTTGAAGCCCTTGAGCGTCAGACTCTTGAGGTACACGGCGTGCCAGACTACCGCTCGGAAAAGCCGCTGATGGGTTCGCCGCGCGGTGACCAGTCGACGACAACGTTGTCGACCTGCCCCGGCGTTTTCCCACTACGCAGCAGCTGTAACAGCTGTTCACATGCGTCACGCGAGCCCTGGGCGACGACCAGCACCCGGCCGTCGGCCTGATTGGCCGCGTAGCCGGTCAGGCCCAGCTCCAGCGCCCGCGAGCGGGTCCACCAGCGGAAGCCCACGCCCTGGACCTGGCCGTGCACCCAGGCGGTCAGACGAGTGTCAGGATCGGCCAACGTCGTCCACCTCGAAGCGCACTTCGGTGCCGGATTTCAGGGTCCGGCCCACCGTGCAGACGCCCTCGATGGCCCGGTTGACCACCACCACCAGGCGCTCAACCTCCTCGGCGGACAGCCCGGACAGGTCGATTTCGAGCTTCTCCTCCAGCAGCGGGTAACGCTCCTGGTCCCGGTCGGCGGCGCCGGACACCCGGATCACCGCCGGATAGTCATCACCGAGGCGGCGGCGCAGCGGCTGGTCACTGCTCAGGCCGCTGCAGCCGGCCAGCGCGATCTTGAGCAGTTCGCCGGGGGTGAACACCCCCTCGTCGGTCTCCGAGCCGATCAGCACCTCCGCGCCGCGGCTGCTGCGTCCGGTGTAGCGCCGGACGCCGGTGCGTTCCACCCACAGATCAGTCATGTTCCCTTCCTGTTCGCCCACACCAACGCACGGGCGAGAAAGTGCGAGTAAATCACGCCAAAACGTCTGTCTCGGCGCCCAGTTGTCAACGTCGAGGACGGGGCTGACATTTCGGGCAGTAGAACGACGAGCGGTTCATGAACTTCTCCCGGCGGATCGCGGTGCCGCAGCGCGGGCAGGGCAGGTCCTCGCGGCCGTAGACGTTCAGCGACCGGTCGAAGTAGCCAGACTGGCCGTTGACGTTGACATACAGCGAGTCGAACGACGTGCCACCCTGGCCGAGCGCCTCGCGCATCACCTCACCCGCCGCATCGAGCAGCTCGCCGAGCTGGCGGCGGGTCAGGTTGGCAGCCAACCGCGCGCCGTTGATCTTGGCCCGCCACAACGACTCGTCGGCGTAGATGTTGCCGATACCCGAGACCACGGTCTGGTCCAGCAGCTGCCGCTTGATCTCGGAATGCTTGCGGCGCAACACCGTAACCACGGCGTCGCGATCGAAGCGCGGGTCAAGCGGGTCGCGGGCGATATGGGCGACCGGTACCGGGACGCGGCTGCCGTCGACATCCACCAGGTCGGCAAGCTGCCATCCGCCGAACGTGCGCTGGTCGACGAAGCTCAGTGCGGTGCCGTCGTCGAGCAGCGCGGCGATGCGAAGGTGATTGGTGTTGGGCACCGGCCCGAGCAACATCTGCCCGCTCATCCCCAGGTGCACCACCAACGCCGTGTCATCAGACAGGTTGAGCCACAGGTACTTTCCACGCCGATCGGTTCCGATGATCTGCGTGTCGAGCAGCCGGGCCGTCAGGTCGGCGGCGCCGGCAACGTGGCGCCGCACGGCTCGCGGATGGTGCACCCGCACCGCGGTGATCGTCCGGCCGGCGACGTGGTCTTGCAGACCGCGCCGCACGACTTCGACCTCGGGTAACTCAGGCATCGGAGCAGTGCCGAATGCGGTTGGGCGTCAAGCGTTGTCCAGCGCGTTCCAGGCCGCCGCGGCGGCCTTCTGCTCGGCTTCCTTCTTCGACCGGCCCACGCCGTGGCCGTATTCGGTGTCCATCACCATGACCACGGCGGTGAATTCCTTGTCGTGGTCGGGTCCGGTCGACGTGACGACGTAGGAGGGCGGCCCGAGACTGCGGGCGGCGGTGAGCTCCTGAAGGCTGGTCTTCCAGTCCAGCCCCGCGCCCAGCGTCGGCGCGGTGTCCAGCAAGGTGCCGAACAGCCGCAGAATCACCTCGCGCGCAACCTCGATGCCGTGCTGCAGATACACCGCACCCAGCAACGATTCCATGCCGTCGGCCAGGATGCTGGACTTGTCCGCCCCGCCGGTGTTCTCCTCGCCGCGCCCCAGCAGCAGATGCGCACCAAGGCCTTCGTCGGTGAGGTGACGGCCCACGTCGGCCAGCGCCTGGGTGTTGACAATGCTGGCCCGCAACTTCGCCAGGTCGCCCTCGGTGCGCTCCGGGTGGCGATGAAACAACTCGTCGGTGATCGTCAGCCCGAGCACCGCATCACCGAGGAACTCAAGCCGCTCGTTGGTGGGCAAACCGCCGTGCTCGTAGGCGTAGCTGCGGTGCGTGAGCGCCAATGTCAGCAGTTCCTCGGGCATGTCGACGCCCAACGCCTTCAGCAGATGTTCCCGTGGCGGACTCACGAAGCGCCCGACCCCCGCTCAGGGGTGTTCTCCTCATCCGAGGTGGGGAACATGCCAGCCAGCTTGGCGAAGCGCGGGTCGATCACGTCGTGCTGGTGACCGGGTTCGGCGGTGGCCAACGCGACTCCGCATTGCGGGCACAGCCCCGGGCAGTCGTCGGTGCACAGCGGCGCGAACGGCAGCGCCAGGCCGACGGCGTCGACGATCGACTGTTCGAGATCGATGGTCTGATCGACGACGTGGCCGACTTCGTCTTCCTCGGTAGTGGATTCCGTCGCGCTGTCGGGGTAGGCGAACAGCTCGGTCAGCGAGATCTCCACGTCACCGGTGACCTCGGTGAGGCAGCGCGAACATTCACCGCGGGTCGGGGCCTGCACCGTGCCGGTGACCAACACTCCCTCGGACACCGATTCCAATCGCAGGTCCAGCGTCAGGTCCGCACCGGGTTCAATCGCAATCAGATCCAGCCCGATCCGCGCCGGACTGGGCACGGTCTGGTGCAGTTCCAGCATTGCACCGGGGCGCCGCCCCAACCGCGAGATGTCGAACACGAGCGGCGACCGCGATTTGTGCTTGGTCTGGGCACTCTTTGGCGTCGCCATAAATTCAATTCTAAAACCCGGCGTAGGACGTCTGGGCCCTAAGGCGTCGGCCGCGCCGGTCAGCGCTGCACGTAGTCGTGGGTCCCCGCGGCCGTGCGCAGTTGGTGACGGCCCCGGCTCACCGACCGCAACGTGCCGTTGAGGTAGTCCTCGAACTGCGCGAGCTTGTTGTCGACGTAGATGTCGCACTCGCCGCGCAGCCGGTCGGCTTCGGCGTGGGCGGTGTCGATCAGACGGGTCGACTCGGCGTTGGCCGCCTGGACCACCTCGGTCTGCGACACCAGCCGCTGCTGCTCCTTGATGCCCTCCTGCACGGCCTTCTCGTAGGAGAGGTTGCCGCTCTCCACGAGCCGATCCGCCTCGGCCTTGGCCCTGCTGGTGGCGGCCTCGTACTCCCGCTTGGCCGTCGCCGCCAGTCGCGAGGCTTCCTCACGAGCCTCGGCGACCATGCGCTCGCTGTGCTGACGCGCCTCGGCGACCATCCGGTCGGCCTGCGACTTGGCGTCGGCCAGCAGCCGGTCGGCCTCCGCGCGGGCGTGGCTGAGCAGCGAGTCGGCCTCGGCGGTGGAGTTCGACACCATCGAGTCGGAGTGCTCTTTGGCTTCTTTGAGCAGCGAATCGCGGGCGTCCAGCACATCCTGGGCGTCGTCGAGTTCGCCGGGGATCGCGTCCTTGATGTCGTCGATCAGCTCCAGCACGTCGCCGCGCGGCACCACGCAACCAGCCGTCATCGGAACGCCGCGGGCCTCTTCGACAATCGCACTCAACTCATCGAGCGCTTCAAAAACTCGGTACACGGCGCCGTCCTCCTGGCGTAGTTGGTAGTGACCAGTGTGCCTGGTGTTACGCCTGTGACAGTGCTGGCGTGCCGGTGTGTCGGCCGAACATTTTCGGCAACCGCACCGGTCAGGGCGTCCGGCCCGGGCCGCCCCGACGCCCCGGCGCCGCGATCCGGTGCTACTTGAGGGCTGCCGAGATCACGTCGCGGGCGCGGTCAAGCATCGAGGCGAACGGGCCGACGACGAAATTCAGCTTGGCCGACTCGACGCCGGGGTGCGGCCGGGTCGGCGCGATCGACTGGGCAGCACGTACCGCGCCGACCATCCGCTCCAGGTCCGGCGCGTCCAGTTCGGCCTGCAGCTTGCTGAACTCCTCGGTCTCCTCATGTTCGGCGTGTTCGATCACCGCGTCACGGAAGGTGGTGAGCGAGTCGAGGAACTCGTTGGAGCCGATGTCCATCTTCTCCAACGCCGAGAGCTGCTCTTTGGCCTCGTGTTCTTCGGCGAGCCGGGCGTCGACGATGCTGTCGCCGTCGGCCACCTCGACCCGCGCACGCGGATGGACCACCATCTCCTCGGCGGTTTCGTGGACGGCCAACAGCTGCCGCAGCTCGACGAACGCCGTTTCCCTGGCCTTGGGATCCGAGGCGTGCAGAACTTCCTCGAACATGTCCTTGATCAGGTTGTGCTGATCCTTGAGGAAGTCGACGACGTCGGTCGTCGATTGTACGAACGTTTCAACCACAGCAATACCTCCGCTGCATCAGGGCTTGTCGGCGCTGGGCTGTGCGCCAACCACCGCGATACCCGGGGCACAGGGGCCCAAAACGTCAGTGAGCGCGCTGGGCCAGCTTGGCCTGCAGGCGGCGGTTCACCGCTTGGGGCAGCAGCGCGGAGACGTCACCGCCGAAGGTCGCGACTTCTTTGGCCAGCGATGAAGAGACGAACGAGTATTGCGGCGTGGTGGCCACGAAGAAGGTGTCGACGCCGGCGATGTGCTTGTTCATCTGCGCCATTTGCAGCTCGTATTCGAAATCGGTTCCGGTGCGCAGACCTTTGACGATCGCGGTCATCCCGTGCTGCTTGACGAAGTCGACGACCAGACCCTGCCCCGACTCGGCGCGCAGGTTGGGCAGATGCGCGGTGGCCTCTTCGATCATCGCGATCCGCTCGTCGATGTCGAACATCCCGGATTTCTTCGGATTGATCAGCACCGCCACGATCACCTCGTCGAACTGGGCCGCGGCCCGTTCGAAAACGTCGACATGACCCAGCGTCACTGGATCGAACGACCCCGGACATACCGCGCCACTCATAGCGGATGACGCTAGCAGGCCGCCAGTTCAACCCGGGTATCTCCGTACCGTCTGTTGTCCCACGCCGTCCAACCGTCCGGCCAGCGGATCTCCGGCGCAGAGGCCGGCCGCTCGATCACCACGACGCTGCCCGGTCCGACCCAGCCGTGGCGCTCCAAATTATCGAGCAGCGCCTCGATCTCGGGCGTCGAGACCTCGTACGGTGGGTCAGCCAGCACCAAGTCCGCCGGCACATCGGCGGTGCCTGCCAGCACGGCCGCGACCGCACCGCGCCGCACCGCCGCGCCCGGCAGTCCGAGTGCGGCGATATTGCGTTTGATGACACCGACTGCGCGCGAATCACTTTCGACGAACAGCGCCGAGGCCGCACCGCGCGACAACGCTTCCAGCCCGAGCGCACCCGACCCGGCATAGAGGTCGAGGACCCGTAGCCCGTCGAAATCCCGGCGCGCGGCAAGCACATTGAACAGCGCCTCACGGACCCGGTCCGTGGTGGGCCGGGTGCCGCGGGCAGGCACGTCGATGCGCCGGCCGCCCGCGCTGCCTCCGACGATCCGGGTCAGGACTTACCCCCGATCACCACCAGCAGGTCGCCACCCTCCACCTGCGCGGTGCTGCCGACAGCGACCCGGCCGACCGTGCCGGCCTTGGGGGCGGTGATCGCGGCCTCCATCTTCATCGCCTCGATGGTGGCGATGGTCTGGCCGGCCTCCACCGTGTCGCCGACCGCCACGCCGACGGTGACCACCCCGGCGAACGGGGCGGCGACGTGGTCGGGGTTGCTCCGGTCGGCCTTTTCCGCGGCGGGCACGGTCTCGGCGATGTTGTTGTCGCGCACCAAAACCGGACGCAGTTGACCGTTGATGATGCACATCACCGTACGCATGCCGCGCTCGTCGGGATCGGAGATGGCCTCCAGCCCGACGATGAGCTCGACACCACGCTCGAGTTGGATGCGGTGCTCGTCGCCGTGGCGCAGGCCGGAGAAGAATTGATTGGCGCTCAGCCCGGAGGTGTCACCGTATTCCTCGCGATGGGCCTCGAATTCCTTGGTCGGGCCCGGGAACAGCAACCGGTTCAGCGTGGCCTGGCGCTTCACACCCGGTTCACCGAGGATCTTTTCGTCCTCCACCGACAGCGGCTGCTCCGGCTTCGCGGAGCCGCGCCCCTCTAATGCCTTGGTGCGCAGCGGCTCTGGCCAACCACCTGGCGGATCACCGAGCTCACCGCGCAGGAAGCCGATCACCGAGTCCGGGATGTCGTAGCGGGCGGGGTCTTCGGCGAATTCCTCGGCGGTGATCCCCGCGCCGACCAACGCCAGCGCGAGGTCCCCGACCACCTTGCTCGACGGCGTGACCTTGACCAGCCGGCCCAGAATGCGGTCGGCGCCGGCGTAGGCGTTCTCGACGTCCTCGAACCGCTCGCCGAGGCCCAGCGCGATGGCCTGGGTGCGCAGGTTGGACAGCTGACCACCGGGGATCTCGTGGTGGTAGACCCGCCCGGTCGGCGCAGGCAGACCCGCCTCGAACGGCGCGTAGACCCGGCGCAGCAGCTCCCAATACGGCTCCAGGTCGCAGACCGCGTCGAGGTTGATGCCGGTGTCGAATGGCGTATGCGCGGCGGCGGCGATGATCGCCGACAGCGGCGGCTGACTGGTGGTGCCCGACAACGGGGCGGCCGCCCCGTCCACCGCGCTGGCCCCGGCATGCCAGGCGGCGGTGTAGGTGGCCAGCTGACCGCCGGGGGTGTCGTGGGTGTGCACGTGCACGGGTAGGTCGAAGCGGCTGCGCAGTGCCGAAACCAGGGTGGCCGCCGCGGGCGGTCGCAGCAGACCCGCCATGTCCTTGATCGCCAGCACGTGCGCGCCGGCGTCGACGATCTGCTCGGCCAGCCGCAGCCAGTAGTCCAGCGTGTACAGCGTCTCGCCCGGATCGGACAGGTCGCCGGTGTAAGACATCGCGACCTCGGCCACCGCCGAACCGGTCGCGCGCACCGCATCGATGGCCGGTCGCATCGAGTCGACATTGTTGAGCGCGTCGAAGATTCGGAAGATATCAACGCCGGTGCGGGCCGCTTCGTCGACGAATGCGTGCGTCACCGTCTCCGGGTACGGCGTGTAGCCGACGGTGTTGCGGCCGCGCAGCAACATCTGCAGGCAGATGTTGGGAATCGCCTCCCGCAGCGATGCCAGCCGCTCCCACGGGTCTTCCTTCAGGAAACGCAGTGCCACATCGTATGTCGCGCCGCCCCAACACTCGATCGACAGCAGCTCCGGTGTCATATGGGCGATGTAGGGAGCGACCTTCAGCAGACCCGACGAACGCACCCGGGTGGCCAGCAGCGACTGATGCGCGTCGCGGAACGTCGTATCCGTCACGCCGACGGCGGGAGAATCCTTGAGCCACTTGGCAAATCCCTCGGGACCCAGCTCGTCGAGGCGCTGCTTGCTGCCCGGCGGCGGGTCTGCCGCCGTAATGTCGATATCGGGCAGCTTGTCCTGCGGGTAATACCGCGGCCGGTCCCGGTAGGGCGAGTTCACCGTCACCTCGGCCAGGAACTTGAGCATCTTGGTTCCACGGTCGGCCGACGCGCGTGAGGTCAACAACTCCGGGCGCTCGTCGATGAACGATGTGGTGATCCGCCCGGCCTGGAAATCGGGATCGTCGAGAACCGCCTGCAGGAACGGGATATTCGTCGACACGCCGCGGATGCGGAACTCGGTGACCGCGCGCTTGGCCCGGGCCACCGCGGTGGCGAAATCGCGCCCGCGGCAGGTCAGCTTGACCAGCATCGAATCGAAGTGCGCGGTGACTTCGGCGCCGAGGTGGGTGCCGCCGTCGAGCCGGATGCCCGCCCCGCCGGGTGACCGGTAGGTGGTGATCCGGCCGGTGTCGGGCCGGAACCCGTTGGCCGGGTCCTCGGTGGTGATGCGGCACTGCAGCGCCGCTCCGTGCGGTGCGATCGCCTCCTGGCTCAGGCCGAGGTCGGCCAGCGTCTCCCCCGAGGCGATCCGCAGCTGCGCCGACACCAGGTCGACGTCGGTGATCTCCTCGGTGACGGTGTGTTCCACCTGGATCCGGGGATTCATCTCGATGAACACATGCCGGCCGCGTTCGTCGAGCAGGAACTCGACGGTGCCCGCGCAGCTGTAGTCGATGTGCCGCGCGAATGCGACCGCGTCGGCGCAAATCTGGTCGCGCAGAGCGGGATCCAGGTTGGGTGCTGGCGCCAGCTCGATGACCTTCTGGTGCCGGCGTTGCACGCTGCAGTCGCGCTCGTAGAGGTGAATGACGTTGCCGTGGGTGTCGGCGAGGATCTGCACCTCGATGTGGCGGGGATTCACCACCGCCTGTTCCAGGAACACCGTGGGATCACCGAACGCCGATTCGGCTTCGCGGCTGGCCGCCTCGATGGCCTCGGGCAGCGCCGACGGTTCGGTGACCCGGCGCATGCCGCGCCCGCCGCCACCGGCGACGGCCTTGACGAACAACGGGAAGTCCATCGTCGTGGCGGCGTCGACCAGTTCCTGCACGGACGCCGACGGCGCCGATGAAGCCAGGACCGGAAGGCCGGCCTCGCGGGCGGCGGCGATCGCGCGGGCCTTGTTTCCGGTGAGCTCCAGGATCCCGGCGTCGGGCCCGATGAACGTGATGCCGGGGGGCCCACCCCCCCGCCCCCCGGCCCGGGAGTCCGACACC
>JAEZIA010000177.1 GCA_023416315.1 Actinomycetes bacterium | reverse complement strand
CAGCGCGACGACGTCGGCCGGGGTGTAGGTGCGGGTGACACCCTTCCAGCGGGGGTTGGTGTCCCAGTCCTTCTGGATTTCTTCTGCGCTCTTCGGCTGGCCAACGTTGGACATCGCCTGCTCCTTCTCCATCGAGCGTTGACGGGAAGTGAACTGTTAACGTCAACGCAGCTGTGCTGGTGTGCTGAGTCGAGCATGCCTCGCACCATTAGTGCACTTCAAGCCGTTATGGGTGCCAATTTCCGCCAACAGGTGCGTTAACCCTGCGAAGATTGCGAAGACAGCCAACACTGAACCGATGCAGAAGTTACCGCCCGGTAACGAATATGCGCAGGTCAGTACGCCCGTACTGTTAAACGGCGCGACTCAGAGGGCGAAGATCGATGCGACGGCTTTGACCTCTTCGCCGACGACGTATGTGAGCGTTCTAACAGTGCGATCCGCGAGCTCCGGACCGAACCTGTCGGTGGATCCGGGCGGATACACGTGCAGGAAAATTTCGAGCTTGTCGCCGAAGGCCACCGGGGCGTCGTGCTCGATCGTCACCCGCAGCGGCGACTCGAACAGCTCTGGCTGGGGCGCCAAGAACTCTTCGACGACCTTCCAGTACACCGAGTTGTTGACGTGATCGAAGAGGTCGATGTCGCTGACGCGGATCGGGAAATCGCGGATCTCATTGGCGTCTTGCCGGGAGCCCGCACTCAGATAGGCCTTCCAGCGCAGCCGGTTCACATCGGTGGTGCGCTGCAGCCCCTCGAGGAAGTCGTCGGCGATGCGGGCCGGACCCTGGGTCTCCCGGTTGATGTTGATCCAGAACGCCTCGGATTCGATCAACCCGCCCTTGCGGCCGTCGATGCGCACCCGCATCTCACACCAGCGATTCGAGGTGCCCGAGCACCAGCGCCGCAGCCGGAGCATCTCCGGATATTCGATCGGACGGATCAGATCGACCATCGTGCGGCGGACGATCCACAGCGGATGAGTTTCCTCGTGGCCCATCTCGCGCAGCTGGTCCTGGCCGATGTCCTGGATGTGCCGGCATGAGGCGTCCAGCCGCAGCCTGCCCACCCGGTCGATGTCGCCGACGCGCAGCGGCCACTCGCGGTCGAAGACGTCGGGATGCGGATCGGGGACCGGCATCAACACCTTCGCCAATCCGGTGTTGGTGGTGCTGGTGGTCATGCGCGCTGCCGTCCTCTCCCCATCCCGTCCCAGCGCGATCATGCCAAAGGCCCACATGAATGCCAACCAATCTGGTTTGCCAACGCTGCGAAGCCGTCTTCGCAAGCCGTCGGTAGGCTGAGTCCGTGGCCAAGACGTTCGTCGGCTCCCGGATACGACAACTGCGCAGCGAACGAGGATTCAGCCAGGCCGCGCTGGCGCAGATGCTGGAGATCTCCCCGAGTTACCTCAACCAGATCGAGCACGACGTCCGGCCGCTGACCGTCGCTGTGCTGCTTCGCATCACCGAGGTGTTCGGGGTGGACGCCACGTTCTTCTCCTCCGAGGACGACACCCGGTTGGTCGCCGAACTCCGCGAAGTCACGCTGGACCGCGACCTCGATCTCGATGTCGACATGGCCGAGGTCGCCGACATCGTCGGCACCCATCCCGCGATCGCGCGGGCCATCGTCAATCTGCACCGCCGCTACCGGATCACCACCGCGCAGTTGGCGGCGGCCACCGAGGACCGGTTCAACCTCAACACCGGCGGCAGTGGCTCCGCGTCGATCTCGATGCCGCACGAGGAAGTCCGCGACTACTTCTATCAACGGCAAAACTATCTGCACGAACTCGACACCGCCGCTGAGGATCTCACGATCCGCATGCGCATGCACCGCGCGGAGTTGCCACGGGAGCTGGCCGACCGGCTCACGATGGTGCACGGCGTGCACATCATCCGGCGCACCGATATGGGTGACAGCGTGCTGCATCGCTACGACCCCGCCACCCGCACTCTGGAACTCAGCAATCACCTGTCGTCGGGCCAGCAGGTCTTCAAGATGGCCACCGAGCTGGCCTACCTGGAGTGCGGTGACCTGATCGACAAACTCGTCGACGAGGGCAAGTTCACCAGCGAGGAGTCGCGCAAGCTGGCCCGGCTCGGCCTGGCCAACTACTTCGCGGCCGCGACGGTGCTGCCGTACGGGCAGTTCCACGCCATGGCCGAGAGCTTCCGCTACGACATCGAACGGCTCTCGGCCTTCTATCAGGTGAGCTACGAGACGATCTGCCACCGGCTCTCGACGCTGCAACGGCCCTCGAATCGCGGTGTCCCATTCTCGTTCGTCCGCGTCGACAAGGCCGGCAACATGTCGAAACGCCAGTCCGCCACCGGTTTTCACTTTTCCTCCGCAGGCGGAACCTGCCCGTTGTGGAACGTTTACGAAACGTTCTCCAACCCGGGCAAGATACTGGTGCAGATCGCCCAGATGCCCGACGGGCAGAACTACATGTGGGTGGCCCGCACCGTCGAGCGACGTGCGTCGCGCTACGGTCAGCCGGTCAAGACCTTCGCGATCGGCCTCGGCTGCGAGATGCGGCACGCCAGCCGACTGGTCTACTCGAAGGGTCTGGACCTGTCGGCGGACAGCGCGACACCGATTGGCGCGGGCTGTCGGGTGTGCGAACGCGACAACTGCCCGCAACGCGCGTTCCCGGCCCTGGGCCGGGCGCTGGATCTCGACGAACACCGCAGCACGGTGTCGCCCTATCTGGTCAAGGAGTCGTGATGGGACAACGCATTCCGCCCGGCAGCCGACGCGAACTCGGACTGCTCAACTGGAGCATCTCCCGGTTGGGCGCCCGCGCCATCCGTGCCCCGCACATGCACCTCTTCGAGGTGCTGGGTCAGCACAAATCGTTGTTCCTGTCGTTCCTGCCGTATTCGCACGTGTTGCTCAACGCGGGCAAGCTGTCCAAACGGGACAAGGAACTGGTGATCCTGCGAGTCGGCCATCTGCGCAACTCGGAGTACGAACTGCAGCAGCACCGCCGGTTGGCGCGCTCGCGTGGAGTCGATACGGCGTTGCAGGACAATATCTTTGCCGGACCGACAGCGCCGGGACTGACCGACCGTCAGCGCGCGCTGGTGACGGCGGTCGACGAATTCGTGCTGAACCGCGATCTGTCCGACGCCACGTTCGCCGACCTATCCACGCATCTCACCCGCCAGCAGATGATCGAATTCTGCGCCCTGGCAGGTCATTACGACGCGATCGCGGCGATCCTGGCCACCCTGCGGGTGCCGATGGACTTCCCCGACTAGGCCTCATCCTTTGTAGGGCTTGGCCTTGTGAGTCACGACCGCCTTCTCCGTCGGCAGAACAGTGCCGGGCAGTGCGACCGGCACGACCGTCGTCGTCACGGTGTCGCCCTGCGTCATCGTGCCCGGCAATATCGGGGCAGCCACCGCGGGTGAGTCCGCGGGAACGCCGCCGTCGAAGGCGACGGTTACCCCTCCCATCGCGATCACGGCACCACCGCCGATAACCGCCATCAGAATCTTGGTGCGCTCGGCCATCGCAACCCCCGTCCCCCATCGGCGCCCGTCTGACACCGGATGGGAAAAGTGGACGCCATCTTGCTGGTGCCAGCCTGAAACGAAGCTGCCGAACTGCTGGCAGACCGCGCTACAGGTACGTGACGCCGAGGACGATCAGCGTGAAGATCACCGGAGAGACCGGCAGGCAGCCCAGGAAGGCTGCCCACACGATCTTCCTGTGCTGATAACTGCGCCAGGCCAGGTAGCCCACAGCGGCCGAGGCCACCGCGATGATTGCCGACAGGACCAGCACCCAGAAGCTGACGTTCGCGCCGTTCGTGGCAACGGAGATGCCGATCAGCCAGAGGATGTGGCCGACCACGAGTCCGCCGATCCCGGCGATCAGTGTTGGCCTCAAAAGTTGATCATGTGGCCGGTGAGACCGTGGAAGCATTCCTGGAGTGCCTCCGACAGCGTCGGGTGGGTGTGCACGTTGCGGGCCAGTTCAGTGGCGGTCAGATCCCACTTCTGTGCCA
>JAEZIA010000190.1 GCA_023416315.1 Actinomycetes bacterium | reverse complement strand
AACGACACCCGCGCCACAAACCACGACTGCTCCAAAAACTCCCGCCACTGAAACGGCTTACGGAACACAAACCGCACCGCATCAGCAGACATCGCAAACAAACCACCAATAGCCTGCATCGGACCGGCCGCACTGCTTAACGCAATGCCAGGGGACCAACGATCCGGTCCTTTACCCGCCATCGGTACCCGGTCCTTCCAGAATCGTCACCGCAGCGACTGCCGTCGGCCCACCGATGTTGTGAGCCAGCCCGATTCGGGCCCCATCCACCTGATTGCCCGCTTCCCCGCGCAGCTGATCGAAGAGCTCGACGCACTGGGCCACCCCGGTGGCGCCGGGTGGGTGCCCCTTGGCCTTCAAGCCGCCGCTGGGGTTCACCGGCAAAGCTCCACCGACACAAGTCACCTCGGCCTCCATCAACTTGTAGGCCTCCGCAGGTTCGGCGAAGCCGAGATCTTCATAGCTGATCAGCTCAATGCCGGTGAAGAAATCGTGAACTTCAGCCACATTGATATCAGCAGGCGTCATGCCTGCCATACTGAACGCTCTCTTCGCCGCGCGAATCGTCGCCGGAAACGTCGTCATGTCCGCCTTGTGCTGGTGCATGACCGAGTCCAACCCGAGGCCAACCCCCCGGATCCACACCGGCCGGTCGGTGAACCGGTCCACCACGTCTTCGGCGGCGAGCAAAAGCGCTGCGGCGCCGTCGCTTTGGGGTGCACAGTCGTACACGCCGAATGGGGTGACGACGGTCGGCGCCGCCAGCACCTCCTCGATCGTCACCTCGAACCGCAGCCGCGCCTTCGGGTTGGACACCCCGTGCCGGTGGTTCTTCACCGCGACCATCGCCATGTGCTCACGGGTGGCGGGAGTTTCGTGCAAATAACGCGCAACATGCAGAGCGAACCCGGCGGGCGCGACCAGCCCCAGTGGGTAATCCCACGCCATGTCGCGGGCCATCGCCTCCCACTCCCACAGCAGTTGCTTGGAAGCGGTCTCGCGAAGTTTGTCCGCACCCATCACCAGCGCGACGTCGGCGGCGCCGGAGGCGACCCCGTACAGGGCGTTGCGAACCGCGTCATTGCCCGTCGCGCAAGAGTTCTCGATGCGGGTGACCGGCAGATCGGGCAAGCCGAGCGAATCGGCGAGGATGCCCGCCGGAAAGCCATCGGGGGTGCCCATCGCGCCGAACCAGGCCGCATCGATCTCGGATTTGTTGACGCCCTTGTCAACCCGGGCTGCGCACTCCGCGAACGCCATCGGCAGCAGGTCCTTGAGCCCGAGCGCGAAGTGCTCCCCGAACGGGGTCATACCGGCGCCCACAATCGCGACCCGCCTCATGCCGCACCCCACGACCGGACCGAGGGTTCCCGCGGAGACGCGGGCGCGTACGGCTCGAACGCGTAGCCGTAGTCGGGCACCCCGGAGCGCACGGCCACTCGGCGCAGTGTGAGCCGCCCCCGGTCACCGATCCGCACCACGCCCGCCTCGACCCCGGTCACCTTGACGAGCGCGCGCACGGCGACACCATCGAGTTCGACGATCACCAACGAGTAAGGGGTGCGCAGGCCCGGCACCGGGATGTGCACGGTGACCTCGGTATAGACGGTTCCCACACGCGGCAGCGGCACCAGTTCGTAATCGGTGGCGAGCCGGCCCCCGTCATCAAGCCGGTAGCGCGGCGGGAAGTCCAATTCCTCGCTACCGCTGTACCGCCCGGCCTCCCACCGCACTTTGGCCTCGAAGGCGCGCTCGTAGGCGGCCAGCGAGATCGGGATCTCCGGGCCGGCGACGATCTTGGTCTGCGGTCGCGGTCGCGCCTGCGGCTCGCGACGGTAGACCGCGGCACCACCGCCAACCACCGTCACACCGGACAGGCTGGCCTGCTCGACGGCCACCAGCGGCCCGTTGGCGCCCGACTCGGCGACGGCCGCCAGCGCGAACAACCCGGCACTGGCGCCCGCGGTCGGCACCACCGGCGGGTCGCCGCCGCACAATTCGACGGCGCGGTCGTGGTCCACTCCGGCCAGTGCCACCGGAGTATCGAGCCATGCCGCCGCCAGGGAGGCGACCAGGCCGCGTTCGTGGAGCAGACGCGGGTCACCGTAGTCATGGACCACCCCACTCGCGGTGCGGGTGCGGACCGGAAGGCTGCGGGCCACCCGCGCCGCGGTGCGCACCTGCAGCCCGTTGTCGGCGGTCAGAATCGCCGCCGCGCCGGCCGGATCGAGATCGGTCCCGATCACCAGCGTGCGCGGCCGGGCCGAGCTGACGGCGTCCAGCGTCGCGGGCGCGCCGCCGAGCCGTTCGTCGACCTCGAGCTCGGGGTCCAGGCCAAGCCCCGCCAGCAGCACCGCGGCGTTACTGCTTTCCAGCAGCGGCAGATCGCGGCTGACCAGTACCACCCGCTCGACGGCGCCGCCCTCGGACAGCGCCGCCCGGCCCGCTTCCACCGCGAGTGTGATCGCATCCTCGTCATCACCGGCAATGCGATGTACATCACACCCCCACGAAGGTAGGTAGGTGCCGATGGCGACGATGTAAGGCATGAGTTCTCCGGCGCGACCTAGGTGACCGCGCCGGCGGTCTTGAGTTCGATGATGCGGTCCCAGTCCAAACCGAGCTCTTCGAGAATCTCGTCGGTCTGCTCGGCGAAGCCCGGCGCCGGCCCGCTCTGCGGTGCGGCGACGTCGAACTGCACGGGGTTGGACACCAGCTCCAACTCCCCTGCCTTCACCAGGTATTCGTTGGCGCGCACCTGGGCGTCGGCCGCGGCCTGCAGGGTGTCCTGGACCGGCGCCCACGGTCCGGCCAGCGTGGCGAACCGCGTCGACCACTCCGACAGGGTGCGCGTGGCCATCGCCTTACCGAGGATTTCAACGGCGTCGGCGGTGTGCTCTGCGATCTGCTCGGCGCTGGCGAAGCGGGGGTCTTCGATGTACTCGGTGATGTCCATGTGTCGGCAGACGTCGGCCCAGAACTTGGTCGGCTGCATCATCACGAACGAGATGTAGCGGCCGTCGGCCGTCTCGTAGAGGCCGACAAGCGGGTTGATAGGTGAGCCGTGCACGCCGGGCACCGGGGACACCAGCCGCTCACCGAGGTGCTGGGTCAAGGCGATGGTGTGTCCCATCGCCCACAGGCCACTGCCGAGCAGCGACACGTCGACCACCGACGGTTCTCCGGTGCGCTCGCGCTGGAACAACGCTGCCGCGATTCCGCCGGCCAGGTTGGTGCCGGAGATCGTGTCGCCGTAGGCGGGGCCGGGCGGAGCGATCATGCCCTCGGTTCCCGGCGGCGTGATCGTGGCCGCGGTCCCGGCCCGGCACCAGAACGCGGTCATGTCATAGCCGCCCTTTTCCGCCTCCTGCCCGCGCGGCCCGAAAGCGCTGCCGCGCGCGTAGATGATCTTCGGGTTCACCGCGCGGATGTCGTCGACGTCGATCCCGAACTTCTTGCGGTGGCCGGGAAGGAAGCTGGTCAAGAACACATCCGACCGGCGGACGAGCTCCAAGAGCACCTCTTTGCCCTCCGGCACGGACATGTCCAGGCCGATGCTGCGCTTGCCCCGATTGGCATGTTCCACATTGGGATTCGGGTCGCCCTCGACCCGCAACGGCCCGGTCTGACGCAATCCGCGCTGCGGGTCGCCGGTCACCGCGTGCTCGACCTTGATGACCTCGGCGCCCCACTCGCGCAGCACCGCACCGCACGACGGCACGAAGCCGTACATCGCGACCTCGAGGATGCGGACCCCGTCGAGCGGCCTCACGACACGACCGTCGCGAGGGTCTTGCGCTCGAGGAACTCCTCAAGGCCGGCCACACCCATCTCACGGCCGACACCGGACTGCTTGTAGCCGCCGAAGGGGCTGTCCGGGCCGAAGTAGTTGCCGCCGTTGATGCCCATCGTGCCGGTCCGAATCCGGCGGGCGATCGCGAGTGCCCGGTCATCGCCACCGAACACGCCACCGCTGAGCCCGTAGATGGAGTTGTTGGCGATCCGCACCGCGTCGTCGTCATCGTCGTAAGCGATCACGGCCAGCACCGGTCCGAAGATCTCCTCCTGGGCGAGCTCGCTGTCGGGGTCGACTCCGGTGATCAGCGTCGGCTCATAGAAGAAGCCCGGCCCTTCGACTTTCCTGCCACCGGTGACCACAGTCGCGCCCGCGGCCACCGCCCGCTGGACCATACTGTGGACCTTGTCACGCGCAGTGTCGTTGATCAGCGGCCCCATATAGGTGGCCGGGTCGGCCGGGTCGCCATAACGGACCATCCCCATGAAGTTCTTGACCAGCTCGACGATCTCGTCGTGGTGGGTGCGGGGCACCAGCAGCCGGGTCGTGATCGCGCAACCCTGGCCGGCGTGCGAGCAGATCATGAACGCCGCCATCATCGCGCAGGTGTTGAAGTCGGCATCATCGAGCACGATCATGGCCGACTTGCCGCCGAGCTCGAGGAACACCTTCTTGATGGTGTCGCTGGCCGCCGCCATGATCTTGCGCCCGGTGGCCGTCGACCCGGTAAAGGTCACGACGTCAACATCCGGGCTGGTGGTCAGCGCGGCACCGACCGCGGCATCGGTGGAGCTGATCACGTTGACGACACCGGCCGGGATGTCGGTGTACTTCGCGATCACCTCGCCGAGGGCCAGCGTGGTCAGCGGAGTGTCCGGCGCGGCCTTGAGCACCACCGTGCAGCCGGCCGCCAGCGAGGGACCGAGCTTGGCCAGTGCCAACTGGTTCGGATAGTTGTAAGCGATGATCGCGGCCACCACACCGGCGGCTTCCTTCTCCACCCATCGGTGGTGGCGCTGCCCGCGGCTCTCGATCTCGCCGAGGTCTTCGCTCATCGGGTACGTCTTCAGCAGGTTCGCGTAATACCCGACGATCCGAATCGGGTCGTCGAGCTGGGCGCTCTCGGTCAGGGCTTTGGTGGCGCCGACTTCGGCGATCGTCAGCGCGCGCAGCTCGTCGCTGTGCTCCACGAGCGCGTTGTGCAGCTGCTCAAGGCATCGGATTCGCAGTTCGACATTCGTCGACCAGTCGGTGGTGTCGAAGGCCTGTCGGGCGGCGGCGATCGCCCGCTCGGCGTCGGCCACGTCGGCATTGGGGGCGTTGCCCACGACCGCACCATTGGCCGGATTGATGGACGGGTAGACCTCTCCGGCACCGACCAGCTGGCCGTCGATCAGCATGTGCCGCTCGGACACCTGGCTTTCCTCCGCTTGCGCCTGGCTCGCGATGGTTGCCGACGTGTCCTGGACCGGCATCAGCAACTCCTCCAGTGGGTCGATAACTCGGTTCTCATCTCCGGCGAATCATACATTCGGCCGATGAGAACTCAAGCGGCCTTCGTGGAACGCGTCACACCCTCCTCGCGACCCGCGGTGGCCGTGCGGCACAGCATCTCTGCAGTTAGACACATTGCGCCGAAGTGTCTTGCGAAATTGATCACACCGAGAGTAGCGTTCTCATATCAGAAAGGGCGATTCTTGACATCCGAGATCGGTTGGATCGGCGACGCTACCGGAAGCGGACGCCGTGGTGAGGCGAATCCGGCGTTTCTCGACCCTTACGGAGACTGCCGGTGAAGACGGCGTCGGTAACGGGCGGCGGCGTGGGCGCCGAGTCTGACTTCTATGTCGCCAACCCGCGCAACACCTGAGCGCCACCCAAATTCGCGATAGACAACAGAGAGGAAGACCTGTGGGACGAGTCCAGGGCAAGGTTGCTTTCATCACCGGCGCCGCGCGCGGGCAGGGCCGTAGCCATGCCCTGCGGCTGGCCGAAGAGGGCGCCGACATCATCGCTGTCGACTTGTGCAAGGACATCGAGTCCATCGGTTACACGATGGCCACCCCGGAGGACCTCGATGAGACCGCCGAACTGGTCAAGAAGACCGGCCGCGGCATCGTCACCGTGCAGGCCGATGTGCGTGAGGCCGGCGAGCTCAAGGCAGCGCTCGATCAGGGTCTGGCCGAGTTCGGCAAGGTCGACATCGTCGTGGCGCAGGCCGGAATCGCCGGAATGAAGGGCGAGCCGCCGCTGCAGGCGTGGTGCGACGTCATCAACACCAACCTGATCGGCACCATCAACGCGATCCAGGTGGCGCTCCCCCATCTTTCCGAGGGCGCCTCGATCATCGCGACGGGTTCGACCGCCGCGCTCATGGACGCCCACCAGAAAGCCAATCCCGGCGGCGACCCCGGCGGCATGGCATACATGGTCGCCAAGCGGCTGCTGTCGAACTACGTGCACGATCTCGCGACCGAGCTTGCGGTGCGCGGGATTCGGGCCAACGTGGTGCATCCGACCAACTGCAACACCGACATGCTGCAGAGCGAGCCGATGTACCGGTCGTTCCGCCCGGACCTCGAGCACCCGACCCGCGCCGATGCCGAACCGGTCTTCGGCGTTCAGCAGGCGATGAAGGTCAACTTCGTCGAGCCACTGGACATCAGCAACGCCGTGCTGTGGCTGGCGTCCGAGGAGGCCCGCTACGTCACCGGCATGCAGCTGCGCGTCGACGCAGGTGGCTACCTCAAGTGGTACGACTACCACGTCTAGACACCAATTCAAGAGATCTGAAAGGGAATCCGTGAAGGTTCGGGTTGACCAGGAGCGGTGCCAGGGGCACACCCTGTGCGCGATGATCGCGCCAGACATGTTCGAGCTCAACGATATCGACGGCAGTTCGTCAGCAGTTACCGAGCTGGTCCCGCCCGACCAGATCGACGCCGTGCGCGAAGCCGCACAGTCCTGTCCTGAACAAGCGATCCTCATCGACGAGGATTGATCTTCAATTGCCCCCTAAACATCAAGGGAGACAATGCCTTGAGTATCGATGACGTCACTGACGACACCGAACGAAAGCAGCCGACCTACCACTTCGATCGGCACACGCCGGAGTATCGGCAGCAATTCGAGAAGATCACCGAGGAGATGCAGTCCCGGTGCCCGATGGCGTGGACCGATGTCTACAACGGCCACTGGGTGGCGGCGGGCAGCAAAGAGGTCTTCGAGCTGGCGCGGTGTCCTGCGGTCTCCAACCACCACGATCTGACGGGCGAGACACCTTACCAGGGCATCACGATCCCCAAGGCCCAGCGTGCCACGGTGGTTCGCGGGGGAATCCTGGAAATGGATGAGCCCGAACACAGTTCGTACCGGGGGGCGCTGAACCCGTACCTGTCCCCCGCCGCCGTCAAGCGGTGGGCGCCGTTCGTCGACGAGATCGTTCGCGCGGCGCTCGACGAGAAGATCGAGTCGGGGCACATCGACTTCGTCGATGACCTAGCCAACATCGTGCCCGCGGTGCTCACCCTTGCCATGATGGGCATCAAGCTGAAGAAGTGGCCGGTGTACAGCGAGCCCGCCCACTTGTCGGTGTCCACGCCGGAGCACTCACCGGATGCCCCGCGCGTCGCGGAGATGAACCGGCAGATGGGTCTCGACATGGTGACCACGATGATGGAGGTCCGGGAGAATCCGCGGCCAGGTCTGGTCAACGCACTGCTGCAGTTGCGCATCGACGGTGAGCCGGCGCCCGATCTGGAGATTCTCGGCAATCTCGGCCTGATCATCGGTGGCGGCTTCGACACCACCACCGCGCTGACCGCGCATTCGCTGGAATGGCTCAGCGAGCATCCGCTGGAACGGGAACGCCTCAGCCGCGAGCGGAACACCCTGCTGGACCCCGCCACCGAAGAGTTCCTGCGCTACTACACCCCGGCACCCGGCGATGGGCGCACGTTCTCCGCGGACGTCGAGCTGGAGGGACACCGATTCAAGGAGGGCGAACGGCTGTGGCTGTCGTGGGCGATGGCCAACCGTGACCCGTCGGTGTTCGAGAAGCCCAATGACGTGATACTGGACCGAAAGGGTAACCGGCACTTCAGCTTCGGCATCGGTGTGCATCGGTGCGTCGGGTCGAACGTCGCGCGCACGGTATTTAAGTCGATGCTGACCGCCGTCTTGGATCGGATGCCCGACTACGTCTGCGATCCGGAAGGCACGGTGCACTACGAGACGATCGGGGTCATCCAGGGCATGAAGCACCTGCCCGCCGACTTCACCCCCGGCCCCCGGCTGGGCCCCGGCCTCGACGAGACGCTGGAGAATTTGCAGCGGATCTGCGACGAGCAGGGTCTCGCGCGTCCGATCACCGAACGCAAAGAGGTCGCCGTCATCGACTGGTGACCGCCGGACATACGAATCGTGGGCCCCCCCCCGCGGGGGGGGGGCCGGGTGGGGTGGGGGGGGGTT
>JAEZIA010000091.1 GCA_023416315.1 Actinomycetes bacterium | reverse complement strand
GGTGTGGGCACTCGCAAGCGCGACTACCTGCCGATGGCACGTTCGCAGGAGGACATCGCCGCCATGCGCACGATCAAAGCGGCTTTCGACCCGACGGGCTACCTGAATCCCGCGGTGCTGTTCGACTGACCAGACTGCACAAGTTGCACACGTTTGGCGAGTAGGTGCGCAAACACGTGCAGTTTCGGCGCGAACCTACCGCGGCCGCACCAGCACCGACTGCGCGATCACACCGACCGCACCGTCGTCGTCGAACAGCGTGCCGACCGTCGTCCCGACCCCGTCGGGCCCGTACATCGTCTCGGCCCGCACCCCGATCCACTCACCGACCGGAATCCGGTGCACGTGCACCGCCAGATCGGTGTTGAGGAACGTGTACTTGCTGATGTCGATCTTGGAACCGATGCCGTTCGCGTCGTCGGCGACCGCGAAAAGCCGCTCCAGCGCGGTCATTTCCTCACCCTGCACCAGGTCGACCAGCGGCCGCAGCCACGACTCCCCCGGCCCGGGCGCCAGCGGCGTGGTCAGCCACAGCCACTCCAGGCTGTGCACGTAATTGCGGTCGAAGTTCGCCGCCAGGTTCCGGTTCACCCCGTCTGCGCGGGGCCGCAGCGGCGGCACCGGCGCCGCCACCAGCGCCTCGGTGTCCAACGTGTGCAACCGCCAGCCGCTGGCCCGGGCCACCGGACGCGGCTGCCCGTCGGGTCCCTGGCCGAGCATCTGTGCGCTCACCAATTCGATTTGCTTGCCGCCGCGTTCGACGGTCGAGGCCACCCAGAGATCGCCCTCGGCGGGCACCGGGCCCAGCAGGTCCACCACCACCCGGCTCAGCCGGGTGTCGTCGCGGCGCTGACAGCGTTCCAGGGCGCGCACCAACAACGCCGACACCGGCCCGGCGTGCTGGATGTGTGACGTCCACGTGCTGCGAACCAGATCGGTGGCCCGGAACTTCTCCCCGCGGGGATCGTCGGGGTCGACGAGTTCGTAGTAGCTGTCGGTCATGGGAACCTTTCGATTGACGGAAAGCCCGCGCCGGGGATCTCGACCCTGACGGTGTCGACGCACGAGCGCCGGGTTCCGACGAGCCGCTGCGGGTAGGCGTCGGAGCTGGAAACCAGAAACAAGGTGCGCCGGTCCGGGCCGCCGAGCATGCACGCGATCGCCGCGCGGTCGCCGATGTCGATGCGGTCGGTGACCGCCCCGCCGGCGACGACCCGCTCGAACTGGTGCGCCAGCGTCATCGAGGTCCACACCCCACCGGCCTCGTCCAGTGCGATCCCGTCCGGCGGCCCGTCGAGACCCTCGGCGAAGATCCGGCGCCCAGACAGCCCACCGTCGGCGTCGATGTCATAGGCGGTCAGCCGTCGTCCGACCGACTCGGCGACGATCAGTGTGCCGCCGTCCGGGGTGATCACCATGCCGTTGGGGAAGTCCAGGTCCTCGGCCACCACGGACACCGAGTCGTCGAGATCAAGCCGGGCGATGAGGCCGCCCTCGCGCGCCTGCGATCCGATGTAGGCCCGCCCGCGCGCATCGATGACCAGGTCGCCGAGGTTGGCCGGCGCGACCCCGGACAGGTCGGCGATCTCGCTGACCGTCTCACCGTCATAACCGAGGACCACGCGTCGCTCGGTCGATACGATCAGCAGCGTGCCGTCGGGCCGGAACCCCAGCCCCGCCGGGGCATGGCCGGGGAGAGCGAGCGTGGTCACCGATCCGTCGAGGGTCACGGTGTGCACGGCCTCGCCGAGCATGTCGGACAACCACAGCAGGCCTTCGAACCAGCGCGGACCTTCGCCGAAGCAGAAGGACTCGGCCAGCGGAACGCGGGCGGGAGATCCGATCACCGTCATAGGCTACCTTTACAAAACATCGCACAAGTGTCACGCTCCGTACGTGGCACTGTCAACGACCCACGCATTATCGGAGGCCTGAACCTGTGTGGTGTTATCGGCTTGTCGCGCCGTACACGTTCGAGCGCGTCACGTTGCCCGAGCCGACGCCGGACCGCCTGCGCGACGGACAGGTGCTGCTGAAGTTCCTCGCCGCCGGAATCTGCGGCAGTGACATCCCCGGGTTCAAGGGCGTGCAAGGCCGGCTGCCCGGCGACACCGGCGCGCTGGCCGCGGAGATGGCCGGCTTTCCCGTGCACGAGATCGTCGGCGAAGTGCTGGCCAGCGCCCACCCCGAGCACCGCGAAGGCGATCGGGTGGTCGGCTGGGCATCCGGGTTCGACGGACTGATGGAGTGCGTGATCTCCGACGGCGCCGGATTGGCCCCGTACGACCCGGCGCTGACTCCCGCCCTCGCCGTCGGGCTGCAGCCGCTGGCCTGCATTCTGTATGCGCTCGAACAGCTTCCGCCGCTGACCGGCAAGCGGGTCGCGGTGATCGGTCAGGGCTCGATCGGGCTGCTGTTCTCCTATGCGGCCAAGGCCGCGGGCGCCGAGCACGTCACCGGTGTCGACCCGATCTACCGCGACGACATCGGCGCGAAGTTCGGCGTCGACACGGTGGTGCGCTCCACCAGCGACCGGTGGGTGGCCCACCTGTCGCCACACGACAAGCCCGATGTGGTGATCGAGGCGGTCGGACACCAGGTGGCCACCCTCAACAACGCGGTCGAGGCCACCGCGTTCGGCGGCACCGTGTTCTACTTCGGCGTCCCCGACGACGACAGCTACCCGATCAGCATGCGCACCATGCTGCGCAACAACCTGACCCTGAAATCCGGTGTGACACTGGAGCGCAGGCGAGTGCTCGATGCCGCCGATGCCTTCGCCCGACAGCATCCCGATCTGCTGAACATGTACGTCACCCACACCTTCGGCGTCGCCGAGGTGCAAGACGCCTTCGAGTTCGCCTGCCGCCCGACCCCGGGACGGGTCAAGATCTCGATCGTGGCGTCATGACGGCCAGCAGGTTGCAGCAAGCGCTCGCCGACAAGTCGCAGGTGTGGGGCGGGTGGATCACCGGCCCGTCGTTCCTCGGCCCCCACGAATTCACCAACGCCGGTTACGACTACCTCGGATTCGACATCCAGCACAGTTATCTCGACGACGCCGACGTCGCCGAAATCCTGCGTCGCATCGAGCATCTCCCGATCGCGACCGCGGTCCGGCTGCCCTCGACCGCCGCCGCGCCGATCGGGCGGGTGCTCGACGCCGGCGCCGACGCGATCATCGTCGCGATGGTCGACCGCCCCGAGCAGGCTGCCGAGGCAGTCGCGGCAACACGCTACGCACCCAACGGAATTCGCAGTTTCGGTCCGCTACGCGCCGGCTTGGGCATCGACCCCGCGGCACTGGCCGACCGGGTCAGTGTGTTCGCAATGATCGAGACCGCGGCCGGCCTGGACGCGGTCGCCGACATCTGCGCGGTGCCCGGGCTGGCCGGTGTCTACGTCGGGCCCGCTGATCTGGCGATCTCACTCGGCGAAGGCATCGTCAAGGCGACCAGCCAACCGAAGGTACGGGACGCGGTGGTACGCGTACAGCAGGCCGCCGCGGCGGCCGGTGTCGTGGCAGGTATCCACGCCGGTGACGGTGTGACCGGAAAGGAATTGGCCGAATTGGGCTTTCAGATGATCACCCTGGCTCCCGAGTCGCAGGCGTTGCGGCGCGGAGCGATCACACACCTCGCCGAAGCCGAGGGCCGGGCATGAACATCAAGGTGGCGCTGGTCACCGGAGCCGCCCGCGGCCAGGGCGCGGCACTGGTGCGCCGGCTGCGCGCCGACGGTTTCCAGGTGGCGGCCGCCGACCGGTTGATCGATGACCTGCGCGCCCAGGTCGACACACTCGGTGACCCGGACGTGCTCGCCGTCGAGTTGGACGTCACCTCCGAGGAGCTGTGGGCGGCCGCCGTGGCAGCGACGGTCGAACGATTCGGCGGGGTGAGCGTCCTGGTGAACAACGCCGGCGTCCTGCACCGCGCGTCGCTGTCCGAAGAGACCGCCGAGGGCTTCGAAAGCAGCTGGCGGTTCAACACTTTGGGTCCGTTCCTCGGTATCAGGGCGGTACTCGGCGAGCTGCGCAAGGCGCAGGGTTCGGCGATCGTCAACACCTGCAGCACCGGCGCCATGCGGCCGTTTCCGTTCCACGCTGCCTATGGATCGTCGAAGTGGGCGCTGCGCGGCCTGACCCAGATCGCCGCGGCCGAACTGGCCGGCGACGGGATCCGGGTCAATGCCGTGTTCCCGGGGCCGATCGACACCCCGATGCTCGACGACACCGCGCGCCAGCGCCTGATCGAGCGGTCCTACAGCGGGCGGCTCGGCCAGCCGATGGAAGTCGCCGACGCGGTGGCGTTCCTGGTGTCCGAGCACGCGTCGTTCATCACCGGTGCAGAGCTCGTCGTCGACGGTGGCCAATGCCTGCGGATCGGATGAGGCCGCTCTCAGTCGGCATCATCGGCGCCGGGCCGGGCGGGCTGGCACTCGGGATCTTTCTGGCCAAGGCCGGCTTTCGGGATTTCACGATCTTCGACCGCGAGGATGGTGTCGGCGGAACGTGGCGGATCAACACCTATCCGGGCCTGGCCTGCGATGTGAAATCGCACCTGTACTCCTATTCGTTCGACCTGAACTCCGAGTGGAGCAGGATGTGGCCCGGGCAGCCCGAACTGCTGGAGTATTTCGAACGCTCCACCGACCGCCACGGCCTGCGCCCGCACCTGCGGCTGAGCACCGAAATCGTCGCCGCCCACTGGAATTCGGCAACGCAGTCGTGGACCTTGACCGACTCGGTCGGCGGCCAACACACCTTCGACATCGTGGTCTCGGCGGTCGGGATGTTCACCCGCCCGCTGCTGCCCGAGCTGCACGAGCAGGAACCGTTCACCGGGACGCTGATGCACACCGCGCGCTGGGACCACTCGGTGGACCTGACCGGGGCGCGGGTGGCCGTGCTGGGCACCGGCTCGACCGCATCGCAACTGCTGCCCGAAGTCGCCAAAGTCGCCGGCAAGGTGTACTCGGTGCAGCGCTCCCCCACGTGGATCCTGCCCAAGCCCGACCGGCCGTACAGCGACCGGGAGCGCTGGGTGTTCAAACGAATACCGTTCGCCAAGAAGCTCTATCGGACCCGACTGTGGCTGCGCAGTGAACGCAACATCTCGGTGATCGAGAACGGCAGCGACAAAACACAGGAGTTCAGGGACATCTCGCTGCGGTTCCTGGAGTCGACGGTGCCCGACCCGGATCTGCGCACCAAGCTCACCCCGGACCATCCGCTGGGCTGCAAGCGGTTGGTGTTCTCCGCCGACTACCTGTCCACGCTGACCCAGCCCCACGTCGAGGTGGTGCCCAGCCCGGCTCGCGCCCTGCGGGCCCGCTCGCTGGTCACCGAGGACGGTTCGGAACTGGACGTGGACGTGGTGCTGTGCGCCACCGGTTATGCCGCCACCGACTACCTCGGTCAGATCGAGGTCACCGGCGAGGACGGACGATCCCTGCACGACACCTGGCGCGACGGCGCCTTCGCCTACCTGGGCATGGCCGTTCCGGGCTTCCCGAACTTCTTCATGCTCTACGGCCCCAATACCAATGTTGGGTCCAACAGCGTGATCTTCGTCCTCGAGGCCCAAGCCCGCTACATCGTGCGCGCCCTGAAACATCTACGCCGCACCCGCACACGGTACGTCGCGGTCCGCGCCGACACCATGGCAACGTTCCTGGCCGACATCGACCGGTGGATGACGGGCACCGTGTGGACCACCCGCTGTAGCAACTACTTTCGCGCACCCAACGGCAGGGTCGTCACCCAGTGGCCGCGCAGCGCCGGTGCATTCTGGGCGATGACCCGCCGATTCCGCCCACGCGACTACACGTTCACTCCGCCGGGCGGTTAGCGGTGGATCCGGATCGTGAGCTTCTCCGACGGCTCGACCCTGCGCTGCACGCGTTCGCCGCCGCCCGCACCGACCTGTCGCTGAGCACGCTGGGCGCCGTCCGGGAATCGCTCGACGCACGTCGCGCCGAGGTCGTCGAACTTCTCGACACCGCCGGCGTCGAGATCACCGACGGTACCGCCGCAGGCGGTGTCGGAGTGCGCATCTACCGCGGCGCCCCCTCGCCGTCACCGGCGGTGATCTATTGCCATGCAGGCGCATTCGTGCTGGGAAATCTGGACACCGATCACCGGCAATGTGTCGAACTGGCCCGCCGGGCCAGCTGCACGGTGATCTCCGTCGACTACCGCCTTGCCCCCGAACACCCCTTCCCCGCCGCGCTCGACGATGTCGCCGCGGTCCTGCAGTGGGCATACGCGGACGCGGATCTGGGGATTGACCGGGACCGGCTGGTGCTGGCAGGCAACAGCGCGGGCGGGGCACTAGCCGCCGGGCTGGCACAGCGCGCAGCCGCCGAGGAGGCGCCACCTGTCATAGGGCTGCTGCTACACCAGCCCGCCCTCGACGACCGACCCACCGCATCGAAGGCAGAGTTCGTCGCGACACCGGGTTTCGATGGGGCGGCAGTCGAGTTGATGTGGCGGCACTATCTCGCCGGCACCGCGCCGAGCGTCGCATCGGTACCCGGACGCGCCCACCAATTGATCGGTGCGACAGACACATTCATCACCTGCTCGGAATTGGATCCGTTGCGTGACGAGGCGCTGCACTACGCCGGTGCACTGATGAGGTCCGGCGCCCGCACCGACCTGCACATCTTCGGTGGGACGTGCCACGGTTTCGATTCCCTTCGGCCCGACTGGGAGGTCAGCCAGGCCCTGCTGGCGATGCAGGGCGACGCACTCCGGCGCTTCTTCGGCCTTCCATGACCTTTACAGATTCGCCTCAGACTGTCACGCTGGACGGCGTGCATGAACTCGACGACCGAGACCGTCAGCGCGAGGTGGGCAGGTCGCGCCAGCGGACGCCCCAGCCGACCCACTACCAGCTCGACGTTATCGGCGCCCATGTCGCCGACGTGGTGAACGCAGCCGGCGGCTGGCTGTTCGACCGGGTGATGGCCGGATGGGACGTGCGCGTCGCCGTGGCCGACACCAGCGACCGTGCCGCCCTCCAGATCCTGGGGGTCCAGCCGGTGGCCCTGACCGCGGTGTGTGGCGGCGCAGCCGCGCCGACGGCACTGGCGGTGGCAGGCCCGCTGTGCGCGGCCGTCGATCAGGTGCGCGAGACGCTGGCCGCCTCGGTGCACGCGGGGCGTGCCGAAGTCACGGTCTGGGGTGACCTGCGGCTGCCGAGCGTGGGCCACACCGGCGTGGAGGTCCGACATGAATTGAGTGCCGCGGCACGGGTGTTCAAGGCGCAGGCGGCGGTCGCCGCCGGCCTGGACTCGGCCGTCACGTCATTCGAGGCATTCCGCAGCTACGGCCAGTCGGCCCGCATCGAGCATCCGGACCTGCTGCCGGTGAGCTGACGCGTCAGCGGTCCACGAAGATGTCGATGATCGGCTTGTCCCCACCGCCGTAATGGGACAGGTCCTCGACGCCGGCCGCGCGCAGGACGTCGGAGTCGATCAGGCAGCCACCGTTGACCGCTGACCCCGCCGACGTGATGATCTCGACCGCCGCGTCGGCCATGATCTCCGGGCTGCGCGAGGACGCCAGCGCGTCCTCGAAGTCCGCCGAGTTGGCCACCGCCGAGGTCGCGATATAGGTCTCCGGCCACAGGCAGGTGAAACCGATTCCGGTGTCGGCATATTCGGCCGCCCACCCCAGCGACAGCAAGGTCATCCCGTACTTGGACAGCGTGTAGGACGGGTGCGCGCCCAGCCAGTGCGGGTTGAGGTTCAGCGGCGGGGCGATGGTCACGACGTGACCGTTCGGCGACGTGCGCAGGTGCGGTAGGCAGGCCTTGGTCAGCAGGAACGTGCCGCGAATGTTGATCTGCTGCATGAGATCGAACTTCTTGGCCGACAACGTTTCGGTGGGATCGGTGGCGATGGCGCTGGCGTTGTTGACACAGATGTCGACCCCGCCGAATTCCGTGACGGCGGTGTCGACGGCGCGAGCGACGTCCTCCTCGCTGCGCACGTCACCGACCACGGCGACAGCCTTGCCGCCCGCCGCTTCGATCTCGGCGGCCGCGGTGTACACCGTGCCGGGCAGCTTCGGGTGCGGCTCGGCGGTCTTGGCCAGCAGCACGACGTTGGCGCCGTGCCGGGCCGCGCCAAGCGCGATGGCCAGACCGATACCCCGGCTGCCGCCCGACACGACCAGCGTGCGTCCGGTGAGCGAATGCTTCTGGGCCATCATTCTCCTCGCTGGAAATTGCATTCTCTTTTTCGGCGAGCATAGTACTCAGCAAGGTAGAACGAGGTGGCGGGTCCGCGGCGGCGGGACCTAGGGTCAGGCGTCGCGCCGCGAGTGCCTACCGTAGGTTTCGGCCTCGGCGGGCTCGTCGCGGGAGTGGCGTGCGCGACGCGGCTCGCCCGGATCGCTGAGGCGGTGCCGCGAGCCTTCCCCGCCGACGTGGAAACCGTTGTGCACGAACCGAACCGGAGCTTCAGCAGGCTCGGGCTCGGCGATCGGCCGGTGCCACCGGAGCACGTCGGTCGCGTCATCGACCATCCGCGCCGCGGCCGGCTCCCGGTCCACCACGTACTCGACGTATTCGTCGTCGTCGTAGCCGTCGTCGTACACCGGGATCTCGTCGGTGATCTCGTCCTCGTCGTCGGTCCGCACGGCAGGGCGGCCCAGACCGCCGAGAACAAACAACGCCGCGACGATCCCGAACAGCGCGGCGAACGCGGGCAGCAGCATCGATTGAGACAGGGCTGCCGAGAACGGCGCGTGCAGAAACGCCGGAAGCTGCAGCACCGCGAGATCACTCGGCGCGGCGCCGGCCGGTGCGGCGGGCATCTCGTCGCTGATCCGCGCTGCCATGAAGGCGGCCATCCCCGCGCTGCCGAGCACCGACCCGACCTGGCGGGTGGCGTTGTACACCCCGGACCCGGCGCCGGCGAGATGCGAGGGCAGGTTGCGGGTGGCGGTGGCGGCCAACGGCGCCCAGATGAACGCCATGCCGACTCCCACCGCCGTCAGCGGCAGCACCAGCCGCCAGATCGGCGTCGTCGGGGTCATGTCGATCGACAGCCAGGTCAGCGCGATCGCCAGCACCGAGAAGCCGAATCCGAGGATCGGGCGGGGATGGAAGCGGTCGGTCAGCTGCCCGACGAACGGCGCCAACACACCACTGGACACCGCCATCGGCGCGATCAGCAGCGCCGAGCGGGTGGGCGAAAGCCCGCACACCACCTGGGCGTAGAACATCACCGGCAGCATCATCGCGGTGACGACGAAGCCGATCACGGCGACACCGAAGTTGGCCAGGCTGAAGTCGCGGTCGGCGAACATCTGCAGCGGGACCAGCGGTTCGTGGCGGTTGATCGACTGCCAGTACACGAACGCGGTGAAGAAGCCGATACCTGCGACGATCACCGCCCAGATCCACGCCTCCCAGTGCTGACCCTGGCCTTCCTGCAGCCCGAACACCACCAGGAACATGCCGATGCCGGACAGCGCCACCCCGACCACATCGAACCGGTGCTTGCGGGTCGGCAACGTCGGGATCAACCAGACGGCCAGCGCCAGACCCACCACGCCGACCGGCAGATTGACGAAGAAGATCCACTCCCAGCCCAGCCGGCCCACCAACACCCCGCCTGCCAGCGGGCCGACGAGGGTGGCCACCCCGGCCGTCGCGCCCCACAGGCTCATCGCGACGCCGCGGCGCTCGGGCGGGAAGATCCGCGTGATCGTCGACAAGGTCTGCGGTGTCAGCAGCGCCGCGCCGAGCCCCTGGACGACACGGGCGGCGATCAGCATTTCGATGGAGCCGGCCAGCCCGCACCACAGCGAGGACAGCGTGAACACGGCGAGGCCGGCGATATAGAGGTTCTTCGGGCCGAATTGGTCACCGAGGCGGCCGGCCAGCAGCAACGGCACGGCGTAGGCCAGCAGGTAGGCGCTGGTCACCCAGATCACGGTGTCGTAGTCGGTGATCCCAAGCCCATCCATGAGGCTCGGATTGGCGACGGCGACGATCGTCGAATCGACCAGGATCATGAAGAAGCCGACGAGCATGGCCCACAGCGCGTGCCAGGGATTGGCGGGCACGTCGGGGACCGCTGTCGGATCGGGGCCCAAGTCCACGTCCGGCGCCGCGCCGGCCATGTTCCTGGTCATATCCAGTACCTCATTTCGGCTACCTGCGAAGGCGTTGGCGAGCGCTCACGAACCCGCGACCAACCCTGTCGGCCCCCGCACCTCACCGATTGGCAGCAACACCCGGCGCGTGACGCCGGCGCACTCCGATGGGCCCCCGGCTGCTGTCACGCTTGCTCGATCGAGACTATCGGGGCACCGAACGGGTATGCGGCGGTGGGCCCGGCCAGATCCGGCCCGACATCCGTACCCCAGCGCAGGAGGAGCCATGCATTCGGATCGCTTTCGGCCTTTGGTGGACGCGAAGGGTCCGTTCGTCTCGATCTACTTCGATGACTCTCATGACACCGAGGACGCGGCGGCGCAGCTCGACGCGCGGCTGCGCGACATACGCAAACATCTCGAGGAGCAATCGGTCGACGAATCGGTGATCGAGGCCATCGACACCGCGATCCGCGGGGCCCACCCGCCGGTCGGCCGCAGCGGGCGCGCGGTGATCGCCGCCGGCGACACCATCCTGCTCGACGAGCACCTCATCCGGCCGCCCACGACGACGGTCGTGCGGGTCTCGGACCTGCCGTACGTGGTGCCGATCGTCGAACACGGCCTGCTGCACACCGCGTACCTGCGGGTCGCCGTCGATTCGACCGGCGCCGACATCAGCATCCATTACGCCGGCCGGGTCACCAACGAGACCATCGACGGCGACGGATACCCGGTGCACAAGGCGAAGTCGTCGGAGGGGCATGAATACGGCAAGGAACAAGCCGTCGAAGAGGCCGTCCGCAAGAACCTCCGCGAGGTGGCCGACCGAGTCACCCATCTGGTCGACGAGACCGGCGTCGGGCTGGTGTTCATCGAGGGCGAGGTCAGCGGGCGCACCGAGCTGGTGTCGGCGCTCGATGAACGAGTCGCCGAGAAGGCAGTGCAGCTCGAAGGCGGCGGGCGCGCCGAGGGCACCGACGAGGCGGAGGTGCAGCACGAGATCGGTCAAGAGTTCCTCAAGCGTCGGCTGGCCACCATCGACGACGCCGCGCAGCGGTTCGCGGCGGGACGCGGCACCGGCCTGGCGGTCGAGGGCCTGGCCGATGTGACGGCCGCGCTGCGGGACGGTGCCGTGGACACCCTGATCATCGGCGACATCGAGGACGCCACCGTCCTCGCCGACGCGGAACTGGCGCTGATCGCCGCCGATGCCGACACCCTGTCCGACCTCGGGGCTGCACCCGAACGCACAGTGCGCGCCGACGAGGCCCTTCCGATCAAGGCGGTGGCCATCGACGCCGCGCTGGTGCGCACCGACGAGCGGCTCAGCCCTGCCGACGGGGTCGGCGCGGTGCTGCGATACGCGGAGAACAGTTCCGCTTAATGCGTGACGTCGGCTGCCTCGTCGGTGCCACCGACGGCCAGCAACGCCAGCAGCGCAATCCCCACGCCCGCGGTCATCACCACCGACAGCGCGATTTCGTCGTTGCCCATCAGGCCCACGACGGGTGCGATCGCCGCACCCACCCCGAACTGCGCGGCGCCCAGCAGCGCGGCGGCCGTCCCGGCGGCCTCGTGGTGCCGCGACAGTGCGACCGCGGGCGCATTCGGGATGACGAAGCCCATCATCGCCAGCACGGCCCACACCGGAACCAGGAAGCCGTATATGCCGCCGGTGTGGGTCACCGACAGCGCGATGAAGATCGCGCCGACGACGGTCGCGGCGGCCAGGGCCCCCAGCAGAATGCGCTGGGGTGAGAACCGGCGCAGCAGCACCACGTTGAGCTGGGTGGCGGCGACGAACGCGATGGCGCCGGCGCCGAAGACCAAGGCGAAGCTCTGTTGATCCAGACCGTGGCGGCCCTGCAGGACGAATGCCGCACCCGCGATGTAGGCGAACAGCCCGGCCATGCCGAGCGCCCCGACGACCACCAGGACGACGAAGCGCAGATCGCGCAGCAGGCTCAGGTAGGTCGCCGCGATCGAGCGCACCTGCAGCGGCCGCCGGTTGCGCATCGGGAGGGTTTCGGGCAACGCCAGAGCGGCGACCAGCAGCAGCGCGCCGGCCATCACGATCAGCATTGCGAACACCCAGTGCCAGGACGCCTTGAGTAGCACCGCCGCGCCCAGGGACGGCGCGACGATCGGCGCCACCCCGAGGATGAGCATCAGTCGCGACATCACAGTGGCGGCGGCGGTGTCCTCGAACAGGTCACCGACGACAGCGACGGCCACCACCGCCGCGGCGGCCGCGCCCATCCCCTGCAGCCCGCGGGCCAAGCTCAGCACCGTGATGTTGGGGGCGAACAAGCAGAGCAGTGAGGCCAGCATGTGCAAGGCGATTCCGGCCATCAGCGGGCGGCGACGGCCCAGTGAGTCCGACAGCGGGCCGACGATCAGCTGCCCGAGCGCCAGACCGGCCAGCGTGCCGGTCAGCGTCAGCTGCGCCACCGACGAGGACACCCCGAGCTCGTCGGCGATCCGCGGCAGCGCAGGCAGGTACATGTCGATGGTCAGCGGCCCCAGCGCCACCAGCGCACCCAGCACGACGATCATCCGCAGCCGGCTGGGGGGTGCCACCTCAGCGGTCTGCGGCGTCGCGGGGCGGGTGGCAGTCACAGATCGCGATGTTGCCATGCACACCCTCAGCGCGCGCACACGATTATTTGTTCCGCCTGCGGCTATTCGACGCCCGGTGACAGGGATCACCGCAGGGCACCTTTGGCGGGTACTCGTTCGTTAGCCTGAGAGCACGCACGACCAGGAGGCACGCACATGAAGGTTCGCCGCCGAGGTGCATCCGAGCGGTTGCCCGCCCACGTCGAGGACGACTCGACCATGTCCGCGCGGGTCCTCTCCCAGATCATCGAACGCAGCACCCGCGCGCAGGCGCCGGCGATTCGTGCCTACGTGAACCGGCTGCGCCGCTCGAACCCCCAGGCCACCCCGGCCGACATCGTCACCAAGCTCGAGAAGCACTACCTGGCGGCGGTGATGGCCAGCGGCGCTGCCGTCGGCTCGGCCGCCGCGTTCCCCGGCATCGGCACCCTGGCGGCGTTGTCGGCGGTGGCCGGCGAGACGCTGGTGTTCCTGGAGGCCACCGCGGTCTTCGCCCTCGCTGTCGCCGACGTGCACGGCATCCCACTCGAGCAGCGGGAACGCCGTCGCGCGCTGGTGCTGGCGGTGCTCGTCGGGGAAGAGAGCAAGGGCGCGATCGCCGATCTGCTCGGTCCGAGCCGCACCAGCGGCGCGTGGCTGGCCGAAAGCGCCGAGATGCTGCCGCTGCCCGCGTTGTCGGCGCTGAACACCCGCCTGATGCGGTACTTCGTGAAGCGGTTCACGCTCAAGCGGTCCGCGATGGCGTTCGGCAAGATGCTGCCCGTCGGCATCGGCGCCGCCGTCGGCGGCGGCGGCAACCGCATGATGGGCAAAAAGATTGTCAACAATGCCCGCGCGGCGTTTGGGCCGGCGCCCGGCCGGTGGCCGGTGAGCCTGCACCTGCTGCCTGCGATTGAGTCCGGCGGATAACCGTTCGTCGACCTCCGTCGACCAGTTGTCGCACCACCTCGGGGCATGGAGCTGACGGGCTTCGGGAACACCGGAGAAGCGATAGCCTTTTAGGCGGCGGCCAAGTGTCAGGGCAGAAAAGGGGGGCAAACCGTCCTAGGGCGGCTTGCCCAGACGAAGGAATCGAGGCGAGCAACTGCCGTGAGCAGTACTAGTTCACCATTCGGACAGAACGAATGGCTGGTCGAGGAGATGTACCGCAAGTTCCGCGACGATCCCTCCTCGGTAGACCCGAGTTGGCACGAGTTCCTGGTCGACTACAACCCCGAGCCGACGACCGACTCGACCGCTAGCGGCAACGGCCAGCGGACCACGTCCGCGGCACCGGTGTCACCGCCGGAGCCCGCCCCGGCTCCGCCGCCGGCCAAGCCGGCCGCCACACCTGCGCCCGCCGGGAACGGCGCCCCTGCGTCGGCCGCGCCAGCCAAGGCCCCGGCCAAGGAGGCCGCGCCCAAGAAACCGGCGGCGGCGTCGTCGTCGGACGGTGGCGACGAGAACCAGGTGTTGCGCGGCGCGGCGGCCGCCGTGGTGCGGAACATGAACACCTCGCTGGAGATCCCGACCGCGACGAGCGTGCGGGCCATCCCGGCGAAGTTGATGATCGACAACCGCATCGTGATCAACAACCACCTCAAGCGGACCCGCGGCGGCAAGGTGTCGTTCACGCACCTGCTGGGCTACGCGATCGTGCAGGCGGTCAAGAAGTTCCCGAACATGAACCGGCACTACGCCGAGATCGACGGCAAGCCCAACGCGGTCACCCCCGCGCACACCAACCTGGGCCTGGCCATTGACCTTCAGGGCAAAAATGGGAGCCGGTCGCTGGTCGTAGCGGCAATCAAGAACTGCGAGACCATGCGCTTCGGTCAGTTCATCGCCGCTTATGAGGACATCGTTCGGCGGGCCCGCGACGGCAAGCTCACCGCCGAGGACTTCGCCGGGGTGACGATTTCGCTGACCAACCCCGGAACCATCGGCACGGTGCATTCGGTGCCGCGGCTGATGGCCGGGCAGGGCGCGATCGTGGGCGCCGGTGCGATGGAGTATCCGGCGGAGTTCCAGGGCGCCAGCGAGGAGCGGATCGCCGAACTCGGCATCGGCAAGCTGATCACGCTGACGTCGACCTACGACCACCGCATCATTCAGGGTGCGGAGTCCGGCGACTTCCTGCGGACCATTCACGAACTGCTGCTCTCGGACGATTTCTTCGACGAGATCTTCTTCGAACTCGGCATCCCCTACGAGCCGGTCCGCTGGCGCACCGACAACCCGGACTCGATCGTCGACAAGAACGCCCGGGTGATCGAGTTGATCGCGGCCTATCGCAACCGCGGGCACCTGATGGCCGACATCGATCCGCTGCGCTTGGACAAGACTCGCTTCCGCAGCCACCCCGACCTCGACGTCAACACCCACGGTCTGACGCTGTGGGACCTCGACCGGGTGTTCAAGGTCGACGGGTTCGCAGGCAAGGAATCCAAGAAGCTGCGCGACGTGCTCGGGCTGCTGCGCGACGCCTACTGCCGCCATATCGGCGTGGAGTACACCCACATCCTCGAGCCCGAGCAGCAGAAGTGGCTGCAGGAGCGCATCGAGGTCAAGCACGAGGGCCCGACGGTCGCCCAGCAGAAGTACATTCTGTCCAAGCTGAACGCCGCCGAAGCCTTCGAAACCTTCCTGCAGACCAAATATGTTGGGCAGAAGCGCTTTTCACTGGAAGGTGCGGAGACCGTCATCCCGATGATGGACGCCGCGATCGACCAGGCCGCCGAGCATGCGCTCGACGAGGTCGTGATCGGTATGCCGCACCGTGGCCGGCTCAACGTGCTGGCCAACATCGTCGGCAAGCCCTACTCGCAGATCTTTTCCGAGTTCGAAGGCAACCTGAACCCGTCGCAGGCGCACGGCTCCGGTGACGTCAAGTACCACCTCGGCGCCAGCGGCAATTACATCCAGATGTTCGGCGACAACGACATCGAGGTGTCGCTGACCGCCAACCCGTCGCACCTCGAAGCCGTCGACCCGGTGATGGAAGGCATCGTCCGGGCCAAACAGGATCTGCTGGACAAGGGCACCGGTGAGGACGGCTTCACCGTCATGCCGATGATGCTGCACGGCGATGCGGCTTTCGCCGGTCAGGGTGTGGTGGCCGAAACGCTGAACCTGGCGCTGCTGCGTGGTTACCGCACCGGCGGCACGATTCACATCATCGTCAACAACCAGATCGGTTTCACCACCTCACCGCAGGACTCGCGGTCCTCGGAGTACTGCACCGATGTCGCAAAGATGGTGGGAGCGCCCATCTTCCACGTCAACGGTGACGATCCGGAGGCGTGCGTCTGGGTGGCGCGACTCGCGGTGGACTTCCGGCAGAAGTTCAAGAAGGACGTCATCATCGACATGCTGTGCTACCGCCGTCGCGGGCACAACGAAGGTGACGACCCGTCGATGACCCAGCCGTACATGTACGACGTGATCGACACCA
>JAEZIA010000075.1 GCA_023416315.1 Actinomycetes bacterium | reverse complement strand
CACGAACCTCACCCATCTGTGCCTGACCTCCGCGCTGGTTGTGCCATCAACGGCAGTCTAGTCCTCAGCGGTCGAGAACGTCTCGTACAGCGGACTTGATCAGCGACGTGTGCAACGTGATTGCCAGCGCGGCGACTTCGCGCGCCAGGTCGTCGGCACGGTCGCGCGCACCGGTCTTCGACGCCTTGCCCACCGGGCCGGCGATCTGGGCGATCAGGTCGGACTGCCGATCGGCCGCCGATCGAAATGCCCGCAGGTGCCGCGGCTCGACGCCGTACTCCCCCAGCGCGCGGGCACATTGCGCGATCACCACCGAGTGTTCGTCGAACAGGCCACCGGGACCGGTGGTGATCACACCGGCTTTGCACAGCGCGGTCAGCAACTCGTCACCGACGCCGGACCGCGCGAGCAGGTCCTCGCGGCTGAGCCGGACCTGGGTGCGGGCGTCGTCGGCGTCGTCGTCGGGGTCGCCCGTCACCAAACGCGGTACGCCGTAAGGCGATCCGACCTGGGGTAGCTCACCGTCGGGTTGAGCGTCGAGTTGCGCCTTGATGACCTTCAGCGGCAGGTAGTGATCGCGCTGAGCGGTCAGGATGAACCGCAACCTGGCGCAGTCGTACGCGGTGAACCGCCGATACCCCGATGCGCTGCGCTCCGGCGTGACGAGACCCTCAGCTTCCAAGAATCGGATCTTGGAGATCGTCACGTCCGGGAAGTCCGGTCGCAGCAGGTCCAGGACCGCTCCGATAGACATCCCGGCAAGCGCGGGAGTATCGGGGGCGGTCACTAGCTTCCCGGACCGCCTTCGTCGTCGGACGACTTCGGTCCGGTCAGAAACACCAGGCGGAACTTGCCGATCTGGACCTCGTCGCCGTTGGCGAGCGTGGCCGAGTCGACCGGTTCCCGGTTGACGTAGGTGCCGTTGAGGCTGCCGACATCGACGACCTGGAATTCGTTGCCGTCCAACCGGAACTCGGCGTGCCGGCGGCTGACGGTGACGTCATCGAGGAAGATGTCGGAGTCCGGGTGGCGGCCGGCCGACGTGGTCGCCTGGTCCAGCAGGAACCGCGAACCCGCATTCGGTCCCCGCTTGACGACCAGCAGGGCCGAACCCACCGGGAGGCCTTCCACCCCGGATACGGCGCTCTCGCCACTGGCGGTCGCCGGGGCGTCCAGCTCGTTGAGGAAGTCGGCGCGGAAGACGGACGTCGTCTCCACAGTGACTTCGTCAGAGTTCTGGTCCTTGTCGGTCACCCGCTGCTCCTCACTGGCTGCCGTGGCTGCACTTGGCGGGGGGCCCGCACAAGGCGCCCGTCCGCCTCAACAATCACTTTTCTCGACCGTACCGCGCAGTGGTCGTCGTTGTGCCCACCACCGCCGGATCGGTGGCTGGCAGGCACCCTAACAATGTCATTCAGTCACTGTGTCCCGATAGGCGTCCGCATCGAGCAACGCCGCCAACCCCTGTTCGAGGGTATCGCCGTCGACCTGCAACTCCAACAACCACCCCTGACCGTAGGGGTCGGAATTCACCAGCCCCGGGCTGCCCTCCAATTCGCCGTTGACCGCAATCACTTTGGCCGTCACGGGGGCGTAGAGGTCCGAGACCGACTTGGTGGACTCGACCTCGCCGAACGACTCGCCCGCGGTGACGTCGCTGCCGATCTCGGGCAACTGCACGTACACCACGTCACCCAGCGAGGACTGGGCGAAGTCGGTGATCCCGACGCGCACGGTGTCGTCACCGAGGCGCTGCACCCACTCGTGCTCGGCGGTATAGCGCAGGTCGGCTGGGATTTCGCTCACAGTGCTCCTCGGTGTCGGGCGCTCATTTGACGGGCTGAGCGTATTGGCGCGCTTTCGGTTGCCGCAAGGTGGTGATGTCCACACGCTCGGACTGGGTGACGGTCATCTGCCCGCCGACCCGTTCGACGCTGTCGACGGCGCCGCCGGGGATGTTCATCGCCGCGGCCAGCGTCGGTGGATCGCCAATGGCGAGAACAGAATACGGCGGGCCCAGCGTTTGGGTGTCGATGATCAGCGCGCCGGGGCTGCCCACCACCCACGTGTCGACGCCCACCCGGACGGCCTGCCGGCCGGAGCGGATCTCCATCGCCTCGGCCCCGGCGGCCCGCAGTTCGTTGATCACGTCGAGCATGGTTTCGGGCGCGACACCGGGCCCGGGATCGTCGATGGTGATCGTGACGCCGGGTCCGGTGGCCCCGACGGTGCCGATCAGAATCGACAGCGCGGCCAGCCTGGCCTGCGCATTCTCGATCGCGGCCTGGTCGCTGCTGCCTGCGGACTGCATGGCCGCGAGATTGCGTTGCAGGTCGGCGACCTCGGTGTTGAGCGCGGCCTCGCGCTGCTGCAGCGACCCGAGCAGCACCAGCAGGTCGGCCGGTCGCGCGGTGTCCAGTGCGTCGCCGGTCTCGGTCTGCCGGGCCTGGGTGGCGATCGCGACGCCGAGCACCAGGCACAGCAGCACTCCCAGCGCGCCGAACAACAGCTGAGTCCGGGTGCGCGGCGGCCGCAGCGGCGGCGGTGGCGGACCGGGCAGTTCGTGGCGGCCGTGCGCGGCGGCCGCCGCCTCCTCGTCGCTCACCTCATGCCCCGAACAGTCTGCGGCGCAGTGCGGCGGCGTTGCCGAAAATGCGGATGCCCAGGACGACGATGATCGCCGTCGACAGCTGGGTGCCCACGCCCAGCTGGTCGCCGACGTAGACGATCAGCGCGGCGACGAGCACGTTGAACACGAACGAGACCACGAACACCTTGGGGTCGAAGATCTTCTCCAGGTAGGCGCGCAGACCGCCGAACACCGCGTCCAGCGCGGCGACGACGGCGATCGGCAGGTAGGGCTGGATCACCTCGGGGACGCTGGGATGCAACACCAGGCCCAGCACGATGCCGACGATGAGTGCGGCGATTCCGATCACGACCCGGCTCCACTCCCCCTAGTTGATCTGTTTGGCATATTTAATCTCCCGCGCCGTCCCGGCGGGCACCGACAGGCCGTCGCCGCTGCTCACGCTGACCCCCACCCCGTAGGACACCTCCAGCAGCCGCAACCGCTGCAGCCCGCCGCTGCGCTCGAAGGTATCGCGCATCGCGCCCGGCGACCCGACCGCCAGGATCGTGTACGGGCTGCTGATCGGATGATTGTCGACCAGGATGGCGCCGCCCGCCTGCCGGATCGTCACGTTGGGCCCCATCCGCACCCCGCCGACCGCGATCGCTTCGGCCCCACTGGCCCACAGCGAGTTCACCACCAGCTGCAGATCACGGTCGAGGATGATCTGGCGGCTGCCTGCCACCCGCTGCTTGGACACGTCGCTCAGGTCACGGCCCATCCCGGGATCGGTCACGGTGACGGTCAGGCCCGGCCCGATCACGGCCGTGGTCGCCGCGGCCAGGCTCAGCGCGTCGAGACGGCTGAGCAGGTCCCGGCCCACCGCGTCCTCACGCAGCTGACGGCGCTGGATGGTGTCGGCCTGGGCGGCCAGCTCGTCACGGCGGCGGGTGAGCCGGTCGGTGGTGCCTTCGGCGGATCGCACGCTGGCGGCCAGCACCTGCTGGGCGGCGCTGACGCCCGGCGCGGTGGTCCGGGCCTGGGCGACCGCGGCGGCGAACACGATCGCGATCAGCACGGCGGCCAGTGCCTGCCAGGCATGGTCGGCGGCCGGGCGGCGGGTATGCCCGGTCCGTTCCCGCTCGGCGGCCGCCGCGGCATACCCCGGGTCGAGGTGCTCGGTGAGCAACGAGCGCAGCAGCGACGGCAGCGGAATCTTCGTCGGCTGCCGTCCGTGGCGTTCGCTGAGGCCGGCTGCCGGGTCGTAGCCGCCCAGCGCGCTGTCAGGCGCGGGCATCGCTGACACCAGTCTTGGGCAGGGTGGTCACGACCAGACGGACCTGCAGCAGATAGAGCGCCGCCGACCACAGGTACATGCCGACGCCCCAGATCAGGAAACCCCAGCCGCAGGCGCCGATCACCCGGCTCCACGTGGCATCCCACTGGCCCAGCAGCACCAGCGGGAATCCGGACATCAACGCGAACGTCGCCGCCTTGCCGATGTAGGTGACCGGCAGCGCGGTCAGCCCGCGGCTGCGGAGCACCGGCAACGTCGCGGCCAACACCAGGTCGCGGCCGATCAGCGTCGCCACGAGCCACCACGGCACCACACCGGCCAAGCCCATGCCGAGCGGGACGGCCAGCATGTAGACCCGGTCGACCAACGGATCGAGCAGTTCGCCCAGCCGGGACGACTGATTGGGCACCAGGCGGGCGATCTTGCCGTCGGCCCAATCGGAGAAGCCGCTGAACATCAGGATGGCCACCGCGAGTGCGTAGCCGTCGGTGGCCAGCAGCAGATACAGGAACACCGGCACCAACACGAGCCGGATCGCCGAAAGGACGTTCGGGATCGTCAGCACCCGGTCCCGGGCGTGGCGCGTCATGAACAGAACCTAGCCCTAGCGGAACACCCCGGGCAGGCTCAGCGCCGACAACGTGTCGTCGTTGAGTGGGTTGTCGTGGACCATGTACGTCCACGTCGAGGTCGGCCGGGCCAGCTTCGACAGATCCAGGCCCTGCTCCTCGTCGAGGATGTTGGCGGTCTCGAACGTCTGCTGGGCGGC
>JAEZIA010000054.1 GCA_023416315.1 Actinomycetes bacterium | reverse complement strand
GCCGCCCAGCTGCGGACCAGCTCACGGGCGGCAAACTGTTCGTCAGTGATGGTCGCAGACACCGTGGGCTCCTAAGGGTCACGAAGAACGGGCGCTGAAAATCTTCTCGGCCCACTAGAACGTGTTCTAATAGTGCCAGCGATCTAGAGTCAAGTCGACCGGCATCGCAGCAGGACACGCGGCTGTCCTGGGGGACGTAGACATGTGCGACGCAGTGTAGCGATGCGTATCGTTTCTCCCGGACCAGCCTTTGGAAGGAGCGAGCCAACCCATGTCATCGCCAGCGCAGAAATCGTCGGCCGGCGGCAGGGGTTCGCAGCCACGTGAGGTGATACCGGTGTCAGTCCTCGCCGAATCAGAACTCGGCTCAGAAGCCCAGCGGGAGCGTCGCAAGCGGATCCTGGACGCGACCATGGCCATCGCCTCCAAGGGCGGCTACGAGGCCGTGCAGATGCGCGCGGTGGCCGATCGCGCCGACGTGGCGGTCGGCACGCTGTACCGCTACTTCCCGTCGAAGGTCCATCTGCTGGTGTCGGCGCTGGCGCGGGAGTTCGAACGCATCGACGCCAAGACCGATCGGTCGGCGGTGTCCGGCGGTTCGCCGTTCCAGCGGCTCAACTTCATGGTCAGCAAGCTGAACCGGGCGATGCAGCGCAACCCGCTGCTTACCGAGGCGATGACCCGGGCCTACGTGTTCGCCGACGCCTCGGCCGCAGGTGAAGTTGATCACGTCGAAAAGATCATCGACAGCATGTTCGCCCGTGCCATGAGCGACGGTGAACCGACCGAAGACCAGTACCACATCGCCCGGGTGATCTCCGATGTCTGGCTGTCGAATCTGTTGGCCTGGCTGACCCGCCGCGCCTCGGCGACCGACGTCAGCAAACGACTGGACCTCGCGGTGCGGCTGCTGATCGGCGACGACGGCGAGTCCTAGGACCACGTGCCCGATCTGCCCGAGGATCTGCACCGCGCGCTGACCGACGTCGCGGGCGTGCCGCGGCTGTTGGTGGCTTCTGACTTCGACGGCACCGTCGCACCGATCGTGTCCAACCCGGCCGACGCCCGTGCCATTCCGGCTGCCGCCGACGCGCTCGCCACGCTGGCCGGGCTGGAATCCACCAGTGCCGCATTGATTTCCGGTCGGGCACTGGGTGCGTTACGTGAGCTGTCCGGCGCACCGGCCGACGTCCATTTGGTGGGCAGTCACGGCGCCGAGTTCGACGCCGACTTCCTCGACGCGGTGGACGAGGCGGCCAAGGCGCGGCTGAGGAAGCTCGAGCAGACGATGACCGCACTGGCAAAGCGCTATCCCGGTGCGACCGTCGAGACCAAACCGGTCAGTGTCGCCTTGCACGTGCGTAACGCCGCCCCCGAACACACCCAAGAAGCGCTCGATGAGGCGCTGAATGCCGTGCGCGACTGGGACATTCACGTGACTGAGGGCAAGGCGGTGCGCGAATTCGCCGTCATCGACACCGACAAGGGCGCCGCACTCCAGCAGCTCAGGGAACAGCTCGGCGCGAGCGCGGTGGTGTTCTTCGGCGACGACGTCACCGATGAGAAAGCCTTCAAGCGGCTGACCGACGGTGACGTCGGGGTGAAGGTCGGACCCGGCGAGACGCTGGCCCGCTATCGGGTGGCGGACCCCGCCGACGTCACGGCCGCGCTGGAGTTCCTGGTTCGCGCCCGGGGCACCTAGGCCGGCGGGCCTGCCGTTCGCCCGCGCACCAACTCGGTGGGCAGCACGTCGACCACCGGAAGGCCATCGCGCGGCGGGTTGTGCAGCAGCCGACCCGCCCGCTTACCCTTCTCCAGGCTCGGTTGCACCACCGTGGTCAGACCCCGGCTCAGCGCCTCGGGGATGCCGTCGAATCCGGTGATCGTCATCTGGCCGGGAACATACCTGCCGTGTGCCCGCAGGTAATCCATCGCCGAGATGGCCAGCACGTCGGCCGTGCACATCACCGCGGTGATGCGGGGATTGGTCTGCAAGGCCAGTTCGACCGCCGCCGCACCCGAGCCGGGCAGGTGTTCGTAGCTCTCCACGATCGTCAGCGTCTGCGGTTCCAGGCCCGCGGCGGACATCGCGTCTCGCACGCCGCCGATGCGTTCACTCTGGACGCGAAAGTTCGACGCCTGCAAGCGATCCGGCCCCACCACACCGGCGGTGTGGTCGCCGACCCGCCGCTCAGTGCCCAATCGCATTGTCAGCAGCCCGATTTCGTGGTGGCCCAGCCCGATGACATACTCGGCCAGTTCGCGCATGGCCGCACGGTCGTCGATGCAGACCCGCGACGCGCCCGGGACGTCCTTCGGTTGGTCGACAACGACCACGGGTACGTGCCGCTGCAACGCGGTCTGCAGGTAAGGGTCGTCGTCGGCGGCGGCGTAGACGACGAAACCGTCCACCCCCGCCGCCAGAACCGAATTCGTGCCGTCGGTCAGACTCCGGTCCGGCCCGACGGCCACCAGCAGCAGACCTTGGCCGGCCTCCTCACATGACTCGGCGAGTCCGGCGACGAAATTCAGCGCGGCCGGATCACTGAACGCATACGTCAGCGGTTCAGTGATCACCAGTCCTACCGCACCGGCCTTGCGGGTCCGTAACGACCGGGCGACCGGATCGGGTCCGGCGTAACCCAGCCGCTTGGCGGTGGCCAGCACCCGTTCCCGCAGGTCGGCAGACAACTGGTCCGGGCGGTTGTAGGCGTTGGAAATCGTGGTCCGCGAAACCTTGAGCTCGGCGGCCAGCGAGGCCAAAGTCGCCCGCCGCCGTGGCGTGGGACTTCGGGACATGCTCTGTGACGCTAGCGCATCGCGTTGCGCAGGACCGGCGTTGATGGCCTATGGTTATTGGAAACGGTTTTCATTTGTATTAGGTTTACCTGAGTGGAGAGGAGCGATCGTGCGCAGTGCTGCGACCCGCGCGGTCATCGGTGTGTCGACTCTGGCCCTTACCGCCGGACTGACCGCCTGCGGCGGCGACGACACGTCGCCCGACGGTGCCGGGCCCCAGACGCCGACCGTGGTGGCCTCCACCGACGTGTGGGGCAGCGTCGCCAAGACCGTCGCCGGTGACCACGCGAAGGTGACCTCGCTGATCACCAGCGCCTCCGCCGACCCGCACTCCTTCGAGGCCAGCCCGGCGAACGCCGCCGAGATCGCCGACGCGTCGTTGGTCGTCTACAACGGAGGCGGCTACGACCACTGGGTCGACGACGTCCTGTCCAGCCACCCGGGGGTGGCCTCGGTCGACGCCTACTCGCTGCTGCAGGCCCCGCCCGGCGAACCCCAGCCCGCCAACGAGCACGTCTTCTACGACCTGAGCACCGCTCGGGCGGTGGCCACGACCATCGCCGACCGGCTGGCCCAGGACGATCCCGCGCACGCCGCGGACTTTCACGCCAACGCCGAGGCCTTCAACCGCACCGCCGACGGGATCGCGCAAACCGAGAAGGCCATCCGCACATCGCATCCCGGCGCGGCCGTGGTCGCCACCGAGCCCGTCGCGCACTACCTTCTGGTCGCCGCCGGCCTGACGGACAAGACACCCGCCGGTTTCGCGAATGCGGTCGAGCAGGACACCGACCCCGCCCCAGTCGACGTCGCGGCGATGCTTGATCTCATCAACTCCCGGCAGGTGGTCGCGGTGGTATTCAACGAACAGACCGTGACCGAGGTGACCAAGCAGGTTCAGGCCGCCGCACAGAACGCCGGTATCCCCGTCGTCCCGGTCACCGAAACACTGCCTCAGGGCAAGGACTACCTGAGCTGGCAGCGCGATACCGCCGACCGGTTGACCGCCGCACTGCAGCAGAACCGATAATTCTCGTTGTGAGTGCCGAGATCGTCTGCCTGTCCGGTGCTCGGTTGGCTTTCGGGGACCGCGTGCTGTGGGACCACCTGGATCTGAAGGTCGCCCCGGGCGAGTTCATCGCCATCCTCGGTCCGAACGGGACCGGCAAGACATCGCTGTTCAAGGTGCTGCTGGGCCAACTGGCGCTCAGTGCGGGCACGGCCACCATCGAGGGCCGTCCGATCGAGGCGGGCAGCGAGCGGATCGGCTACGTGCCCCAGCACCGGTCAGTGGACCGGGGGCTGAGCCTGCGCGGACGCGACCTGGTCCGCCTCGGGGTGGACGGTCACCGGTGGGGCATCGGGCCGCTGTCGCCGAAGGAGCGGCACCACCGCCGCGAGGTCGTCGAGCGGGCGATGGATCAGGTGCAGGCGCTCAAACTGGCGAAGGTTCCGGTCGGGGTGATGTCCGGCGGCGAGTTGCAGCGGGTCCGCATCGCCCAGGCACTGGCCAGCGATCCGGTGCTGTTGCTGTGCGATGAGCCGCTACTGAACCTCGATCCCGCCAGCGCACGGCTGGTGGCTGCGCTGATCGACCGGCGCCGCCGGTCCGGCACCGCGGTGATGTTCGTGACGCACGAGATCAACCCGGTGGTGCCCTACGTCGACCGGGTGCTGTATCTGGTCAACGGCCGCTTCCGGATCGGCACGGTGGCCGAGGTGATGACCTCGGAAACGCTGTCCGAGCTCTATCAGGCCGACATCCAGGTGGTCCAGGTCGGCGATCGCTACGTCGTCGTCGGTGAGCACCTCGATCACTCCGGCCACACCCACGGGCACACCCATGAATGATCGCTTGGCCCACCTGCTGGACCACCTGTTCGCCTTCGACATCACCGCCGACCTGCTGGGCCGCGGCTTCGTCCAGCAGGCCCTGATCGCGGCGGCGCTGCTGGCTTTGGTGGCCGGGCTGATCGGGCCGTTCATCGTGATGCGCCAGATGTCGTTCGCCGTCCACGGTTCCAGTGAGCTGTCCCTGAC
>JAEZIA010000040.1 GCA_023416315.1 Actinomycetes bacterium | reverse complement strand
GACCAGCAGAGCTCCGACGGCGAGGATGACCACCAGCCGCCCGGCGTTGGCGCCGATGAGCACCAGCCGCCGGTCCCAGCGGTCCAGCAGCGCGCCGGCGAACGGGCCGAGCAGCGAGTACGGCAGGAACAGCACCGCGAACGCCGCCGCGATCGCCCACGGCTCGGCCTCGCGTTCCGGGTTGAACAGGAGGGCCCCGGCGATCCCGGCCTGGAACAGGCCGTCCCCGAACTGGCTGACCGCGCGCAGCTCGAGCAGCCTGCGGAACTGGGGGAGGGCTTGCACCGAACGCCACAACGTGCGGGATGGGCGGGCGTCGGGCACAGATGTCACGTCCTGTTGGCGGGTCGGGTCGGGTCGGGGCTGCGCGTGTGCTCGTCGAGCGACCCGACCCACAGTACAAATGTCGGTCTGCGGTGTGCTCTCGGCCACGATCGCGCGGCGGTGGTGACATGATGGTCCGATGGCGCAACCCGAAGACCCGGAGGACTTCGTCGCACCTGCGGCACACCGGGTCCGCGCGGGCACGCTGCTGCTGGCCAACACCGATCTGCTGGAGCCGACGTTCCGGCGCAGCGTGATCTACGTGGTCGAGCACAACGACGGCGGCACCCTCGGTGTGGTGCTGAACCGGGCCAGTGAGACCGCGGTGTACAACGTGCTGCCGCAGTGGGCGAAGCTGGCGGCCAAGCCGAAGACCATGTACATCGGCGGCCCGGTCAAGCGCGATGCCGCGCTGTGTCTGGCCACCGTGCGGGTGGGTGTGGATCCGGCCACGGTGCCCGGGCTGCGGCATGTGCAGGGCCGGGTGGCGATGGTCGACCTCGACGCCGAACCGGACTCGATCGCTGCGGCGGTCGAAGGGGTGCGGATCTTCGCCGGCTACTCGGGCTGGACCATCGGTCAGCTCGAGGGCGAGATCGAGCGCGATGACTGGATTGTGTTGTCGGCGTTGCCTTCTGACGTGCTGGTCGAGCCGCACGTGGATCTGTGGGCCCGGATCCTGCGTCGGCAGCCGCTACCGCTGTCCATGCTGGCGACGCACCCGATCGACCTCAGCCGCAACTAGAGCCATCGGTCGCACTCCTCAACGCGGCTCGTGCCTCGCCGCTTGATCGTCGCCCGACTAGAACCCCGAGCCGTGCACTTCGTGGCCCGGGTTCTCCACCATGAGCCCGCGGTAGGCCTGCTCCACCGTGGAGCCGTGGTTGACGACACCGTCCACCTCGCGGGCGATCGGCATGGAGATTCCGAACTTGTCCGCGAACTCCATGATCACGCTGGCGGCCTTGACGCCCTCGGCGACCTGGTTCATCGACTCGATGATCTCCTCGATGGTCTTGCCGGAGCCCAACTGCTCGCCGACGTGGCGGTTGCGGCTGCGCTGCGAGGTACAGGTGACGATCAGATCGCCCATACCGGCCAGGCCGGCGAAGGTGTCGCGGTGTCCGCCGATCGCCTCGCCCATCCGGGACATTTCCCGCACCGCGCGGGCCATCACCAGTGCGCGGGTGTTCTCACCGATGCCCAGCGAGTAGCCCATACCGACGGCGATCGCGTACACGTTCTTCAATGCGCCGGCCATCTCGACGCCGACCACGTCGTCGGTGGTGTAGACCCGGAACCGCTTGGTACGGAACATCTTCGCGAGGTTGGCGGCCAGATGTTGGTCGGGCATGGCGAGCACGGCCGCGGCGGCGTAGCCGTCGGCGACCTCGCGGGCGATGTTGGGCCCGGCGAGGATGCCGGCCGGGTGGCCGGGCAGCACTTCGTCGACGATCTGGCTCATCCGCATGTTGGTGCCCTGCTCGAGGCCCTTGACCAGGCTGACGACCGGCACCCAGGGCCGCAGCTCCTTGCTGAGTTGGGCCAGTACGCCGCGGAAGCCGTGTGAGGGCACACCCATGACGACGACGTCGGCGCAGTTCGCGGCCTCGCTGAAATCGGTGGTGGCGCGCAGGGTTTCCGACAGTTCGACGTCGTCGCCGAGGTAGCGGGAGTTGCGGTGATTCTCGTTGATGTCCTTGGCGGTTTCCTCGGAACGCACCCACTGCAGCGTCGGCCCGCGGCGGGCGCAGATGGAGGCGACGGTGGTGCCCCAGGATCCGCCACCGAGGACGACGACTTTGGGTTCGCGGCGTTCAGAAGTCATGGCGTTCAGGGTATTGCGCCGACCCCGTTGTCACTGGGAGTTCGGCAACTGCGATGCGACGTCGTGCAGCTTTTCGGCGCTGTCGTGTTCGTTGGCGTCGAATTCGGCGGCGCTGGTGTGCATGCCGGCGGCGAGCGTGCCGATCCTGCTCACCAGCGAGGTGGTACGGGCGTTCCAGTCGGCGACGCGGGCGGCCAGCGCCGCGGCGGAGCTGCCGGCCCATCCGCCTTGGGCTGCGGAGATAGTGGTGCTGGCACCGGCGTGGCTGGCATGAAGATCGTCGCCGCGGCCGACGACAGTGGTGGCCGACTGGATCAGGGCGTCGAGGTCGACGGCAAGGGTGCCTGGCATAGGTGTCCTCCGGAATCCGATAACACCTGTGATAGCAGCTTCCGCAGGAGCGGTCACTTCACCCGGTCAGCGTCGGCTACCCGGCCACCCGCGCCGGACTGGCCACCCGGCCGAACGTCATGTCCTCGTCGATCTTGTCGATGAAGTGGTGATCGATGGCGTCGGCCAAATAGTTCTGCCGGACCACCCACGGCCGTTTGAGCCCGGACTTCGGCAGGGCGTGCAGATTGCGCAGCACGTAACCGGCCTGGATGTCCCACGCCGGCTTCTCGGCGATCGGCTCACCATTCAGGTGCGGGAAGGCGTGGGTGTAGCCGTGCGACTTCATGTAGGCGATCAGCTTGGCCGCCGCACGCGCGGTCATATCGGCGCGCAGCGTCCACGACGCGTTCGTGTAGCCGATGCACCAGATCAGGTTCGGCACGTCCTCGAGCATGTGCGCCTTGTAGGAGAACCGTTCCTGCGGCTTGATCTCGTTGCCGTCCAGGGTGATTCGCACGCCGCCGAGCGCCTGCAACTGCAGTCCGGTGGCCGTGACGATGATGTCGGCGTCCAGGTGCTGACCCGACTTGAGCGTGATGCCGGTGTCGTCGAAGTGGTCGATGTGGTCGGTGACCACCTCGGCGCGGCCGCTGGAGATGGCCTCGAACATGTCGCCGTCGGCGACCAGGCACAGCCGCTGGTCCCACACGTTGTAGCGCGGCTTGAAGTGCACGTCGACGGGATAACCCGCGGGCAGCCGACTGGCGTTCTGGGCACGGACGATCTTGCGGGCCAGCCCGGGTGCCGTCCGGGCCAGGAACCACACCATACTTTCGAAGGCCACCGCAAAATAGCGCCCGAACGCGTGAGAGATCCTGCGCGGGGCGACCTTTCGGACCGCTTCGATGATCGGGTTGACCCGCGACCCGGCCAGCAGATAGGTCGGCGAACGCTGCAGCATCGTCACCTTGGCGGCCTTTTGGGCCAGCGCGGGGATCAGCGAAATCGCGGTGGCCCCACTGCCGATAACGATCATCGTCTTGCCGGTGTAGTCGAGATCCTCGGGCCAGAACTGCGGGTGCACTACCGCGCCCTTGAAGGTGTCGAGACCGGGGAAGTCGGGGGTGTAGCCCTCGTCGTAGTTGTAATAGCCCGAGCCGAAGAACACGAAGCGGCCGCGGTAGACCTTGGGGACACCGTTCTCGACGACGTGCACGGTCCAGGTGTCGGTGGCCGAATCCCAGTCGGCCGACTGCACGTGGGTCCCGAAGTGGATGTGGGGCAGGATGCCGCGCTTGCGGACGGTGTCTTCCATGTACTCGCGGATGTGGTCGCCGTCGGCCACGCCCTCTTTGCGGACCCACGGCTCCCACGGCCAGGACAGCGAGAAAATGCTGGAGTCCGAGCGCACGCCGGGATAGCGGAACAAGTCCCAGGTGCCGCCGACGCGGTCGCGGCGTTCCAGGATCACGTAGCGGGCGCCGGGGTTGCGCTCAGTGATGCGGTAGGCCGCGCCGATCCCGGAGAACCCGGCGCCGATGATCACGACGTCGTAGGACCCGCCGTCGGTTTCGGCGGATACGGGTTGGGTCTCCGGGGTTGCGGTCATCGCGGTCCTCGCTCTGTGTGTGGTGATGATCACCACATTAGGCACTGACCGGTTGGTCGGGCGAGGGCTTTGGCCTACCGGTAGTTGACGAACTGCAGGGCCAGGTCAAGGTCGGCGCCCTTGAGCAGGGCGATGACGGCCTGCAAGTCGTCGCGCTTCTTGGAACTGACCCGGATCTCGTCGCCCTGGATCTGCGACTTCACGCCCTTGGGGCCTTCGTCGCGGATGAGCTTGTTGATCTTCTTGGCGTGCTCTTGGTCGATGCCCTGCTTGAGGGTGCCGCTGACCTTGTAGGTCTTGCCGCTGGCCTGCGGTTCGCCGGCGTCGAAGGCCTTGATCGAGATGTCGCGGCGAATGAGCTTTTCCTTGAAGACGTCGACCGCCGCCTTGACCCGCTCCTCGGTAGAGCTGACGAGTTCGATCACCTCGTCGCCCTTCCAGGCGATGGTGGTGTCGGTGCCGCGGAAGTCGAACCGGGTGCTCAGCTCCTTGGCTGCCTGATTTAGCGCGTTGTCGACCTCCTGGCGGTCGACCTTGCTGACGATGTCGAACGATGAATCCGCCATTGGACCCCTCCTAGATCGGCCGGTTTGTGTTTGGGGTACATCCTCGTTGTACCCTGCTACTCGCACCAAACCGGGATTCCGGCGCGGCGCACCCAGGCAGGTTGCCCGAGCGGCCAATGGGAGCGGACTGTAAATCCGTCGGCGGAAGCCTACACAGGTTCGAATCCTGTACCTGCCAC
>JAEZIA010000039.1 GCA_023416315.1 Actinomycetes bacterium | reverse complement strand
TGGAGTTCGCCGAGAAGTACGGGCTGAACATGCCGATCGCCCGCGAGGTCGATGCCGTGGTCAACCACGGCGCGAACGTCGAGCAGGCCTACCGCGGCCTCATGGCCGAGAAGCCCGGCCACGAGGTCCTCGACTCACACTTCTAGCCGGGGAACGACGGAAACAGCGGGTTGGAGTTCTTCGGCCGATCCAGCATGGGGCTCGGTCCCGAGGTGAAGCTGCCGCCCGGACCGACCACGAAGCCGACCTGGTCGTGGGTGTTCACGCAGGCCACCGTGCCGCCGCCGTCGACCCCGCAGCTGATCTCGCGGAAGCTCAGCCGGGTGTTGGGCGCCAGCGGCTTCACCTCACCGGCCGCCGCGTAAAGCGACGCACCGCTGTTGGAGAACCCAGGCTCGCCGGACGGTCCACCGCTGACCAGATTCGCACCGCCTGGCGCGCCGGGCAGCGCCCCACTGCAGCCGTAGCTGGTGTTCTGCCGGTCCAACACACAGATCACCCCGGGCGGCCCGGCGAAGGCGTACCAGCTGCCGCCCATCACCGTGTAATCCACCGGGCTGACCGGGGTGTAGGCGTTCACGTTCGGAAGGACCGGAGCCGGCGCCGGCTCGGGGTCGGCGACCGCCGCCCCCGGGACACCGATCGCCGCCGCGCCCGCGGCGCTTACCAGGCCGATCAGGATTCTGCTCAGCATCACCACACCCTACGTAAGCGCCACTCGCGGCGCAGCCTGCGCATTCACCTGGTCCTTCGGCCCCGCGACCCGATTTCGTTACCGCCAGCCGGCTCTTCGTTCCCGTCAATTCCGGGCCGCCCGGAAAGGTCAACGACGTGCTGGCCCGGGGCGTCGGACCGGGGAAGGAGGTTCGTCGGCCCCACCCAACCAGCTGTGATCCACGCCGCTGCCCAGGTGTAGAAGCTGCCGGATCGGGAACGCAGCAAGGGACCCGTGCTTGACGTACTTCAAACGAGCGCCCCTTCAAGGCAATTCGCGTAAGGAACATGAACTCACTAGCGACGACATATCTGGCCGCCAACCAATGGCAGGAATTCTGGAGCGGAAACCTCGGCGAGTGGCTCCGGACCAAGGGTCTGCACATCGTGCTCGTGATCATCGCCGCGATGATCGGCACCCGGCTGATCAACTGGATCGCGAGCAAGATCGCCCGCCGGCTCGACACCGGTCACGAGTTGGTCCGCTCGGAGACCGCCAAGCACCGCGCCGCGGTCGCCTCGGTGATCTCGTCGGTGGCGATCGCGATCCTCTATGTGCTGGTCGCCGTCGACATCATCGACACCCTCGGCCTGCCGATCGGCTCCCTGGTCGCCCCCGCCGCCGTCTTGGGCGCCGCCCTCGGTTTCGGTGCGCAACGCGTGGTCCAGGACCTGCTGTCCGGGTTTTTCATCATCACCGAGAAGCAGTACGGGTTCGGCGACTTGGTGTCGCTGACGGTCAGCGGATCGTCCAACGACGCCCAGGGCACGGTCGAGGATGTCACCCTGCGGGTGACCAAGCTGCGCTCCGGCGACGGTGAGGTCTACACGATCCCAAACGGTCAGATCGTGAAGACGTTGAACCTGTCGAAGGACTGGGCGCGCGCCGTCGTCGACATTCCCGTCCCGACCAGCGCGGATCTCAACACGGTCAACGACGTGCTGCACGGTGTGGCGACCGCCGCCACGTCCGATAAGCGACTGGATGAGCTGCTGCTCGACGAGCCCGCACTGATGGGCGTGGAAAGCATCAAGGTCGACATCGTCAACCTCCGCATGGTGGCCCGCACGCTGCCGGGCAAGCAGTTCGAAGTGGGCAGGCAGCTGCGCGCGATGGTGGTGCGTTCGCTGCGTCAGGCCGGGATCGTCAGCGCCGCCACCAACAAGACGAGCATGGATACGGTCCAGCCGAAGACCTGAGGCCGGATCAGCGCCCGGCCATCCTTTCCAGCCGGGCGATCCGGTCCGGGATCGGCGGATGGGTGGAGAACAGCTTGCCCATCTTCTCGCCGGCGCGGAACGGGCTGGCGATCATCAGGTGCGCCTGGTCGGCCAGCTGCGGCTCGGGCGGCAGCGGCGCATTCTCGACGCCGCCGCTGATCTTGCGCAATGCCGAGGCCAGCGCCAGCGGGTCGCCGGACAACTCGGCTCCGGACTCGTCGGCCTGGTATTCACGCGAGCGGGACACCGCCATCCGGATCAGCGTCGCGGCGATCGGACCGAGCAGCGAAACCAGCAGGAGCGCAAACGGATTGGCACCGCCTTCGCGATTGTTTCCGCCGAACATCCCGGCGAACATCGCGATGTTGGCCAGCGCCGTGATCACCGAGGCCAGCGCGCCGGCCACACACGAGATCAGGATGTCGCGGTTGTAGACGTGCGACAGTTCGTGGCCGAGCACCGCGCGCAGTTCGCGCTCGCTGAGCAGGTTCAGGATTCCGGTGGTGACGCACACCGCGGCATTGCGCGGGTTGCGGCCGGTGGCGAACGCGTTGGGGTTGGCGGTGTCGCTGATGTACAGCCGCGGCATCGGCTGGTGCGCGGTGGTCGCCAACTCGCGAACCATCGCGTAGATCTGCGGTGCCTGCACCTCGGTGATCGGCTGGGCGTGCATGGCGCGCAGCGCAAGCTTGTCGGAGTTGAAGTACACGTAGACGTTCATGCCGACCGCGAAAATCAACGCCAGGAACATCACGTTGCGCCCGAACAGCGAACCGATGAAGACGATGAGCGCCGACATCCCTACGAGCAGCGCGAACGTCTTAAAGGTGTTGGCGGTCGGGTGCCAAGTCATCAATTCCTCCTACGAGCAAACACTCTCTGCGGAGATTAACGCCCCGAACCTGGGGTCAGGTTCCGCGAATCGCCGTCAACCGTGCCGGTTGATCGTGTAATCCATCAGCGACGCGAGCGCGCGGCGGCCCGGCACGTCCGGCAACCCGGCCAGCTCTTCGTCCGCCTGCTCGGCGTAGCGCGCCACGGTCGCCTTCGCCTTGGCGATGCCGGTGCCGGAGCGCAACAGCCCCAGTGCCTCCGCCAGTGCGTCGTCGTCCACGATCGGGCCTTTCACCAACTCGCGCAGCCGATCGGCGTCGGGTCCGGTTTCCTGCAGCGCATACAGCACCGGCAGCGTGTGCACGCCTTCACGCAGGTCGGTGCCTGGGGTCTTGCCCGACTCGTCGGGGTCGCTGTCGATGTCGATGATGTCGTCGGAGATCTGGAACGCGGTGCCGACGATGCCGCCGAGCCGGCTCAGCCGCTCGACCTGGTCGTCGGTGGCACCGGCGAACGTCGCCCCGAATCGGCCCGACGCCGCAATCAAACAGGCGGTCTTCTCGTAGATCACCTTCAGGTAGTGGTCGACGGGATCGATGCCGGAAGTGTTGCCCTTCGTCTCGCGCATCTGGCCGGTCACCAGCTGGGCGAACGTCTCGGCGATGATCCGCACCGCGTCCGGGCCGAGCCGGCTCACCAGCCGCGACGCCGTCGCGAACAGGTAGTCGCCTGCCAAGATCGCGATGTTGTTACCCCACCGCGCGTTGGCGCTGGGCGCCCCGCGGCGCATCTGGGCCTCGTCCATCACGTCGTCGTGGTACAGCGTGGCCAGGTGCACCAGCTCGATCACCGCGCCGGCGACCGTGACCTGCCAGGCGTCCGGATCGGGGCCGATCTGGGCGGAGAGCACGGTGAATAGCGGGCGGAACCGCTTGCCGCCGGCCTCGAAGAGGTGCACGACGGCCTCGGTCATCAGCTCGTCACCGCCGCGCAGTTCGGTGCTCATGAGCTCTTCGACGCGCCCAACACCGTCGCGGACGCTCTTGGCGAACGCCGGGTCGCCGAAGTCCACCCCTGCTACCACCGTGGCCGGAGTACTCACCCTGCCAACATACTGGGGACATGGAGTTGCGGTCAGATGTGGTCATCGTCGGGGCCGGACCGGCCGGCTCGGCGGCGGCCGCCTGGGCCGCCCGTCGCGGCCACGAGGTGCTGGTCATCGACGCCGCCGAGTTCCCCCGCGACAAGCCCTGCGGCGACGGGTTGACCCCGCGCGCGGTCCTGGAGCTGCAGCGGCTGGGCCTCGGCGACTGGCTCGACGGCCATATCCGCCACCACGGGCTGCGGCTGTCCGGCTTCGGCGGCGACGTCGAGGTGCCGTGGCCGGGGCCGTCGTTTCCCGGTTCCGGGTCCGCGGTGCCGCGCACCGAGCTCGACGACCGGATCCGCAAGGTCGCCGAGGACGCCGGCGCGTCGATGCTGCTCGGCGTCAAAGCCGTCGACGTCGACCGGGATGCGAGCGGCCGGGTGGACGCCGTGCTGCTGGCCGACGGGTCACGGGTGGCCTGCCGCTGGGTGATCGTCGCCGACGGGGCGCGCTCCCCGTTCGGGCGCGTGCTTGGTCGCCAGTGGCACCAGGAGACCGTGTACGGGGTGGCCGTGCGCGGATATCTGGCGTCGCCGCGGTCGTCGGAACCCTGGATCTCCTCTGACCTCGAACTGCGATCGGTCGACGGGCAGGTGCTGCCCGGCTACGGCTGGATCTTCCCGCTGGGCAACGGCGAGGTGAACATCGGCGTCGGCGCGCTGGCCACCGCCAAGCGGCCCGCCGACGTCGCGCTTCGCCCGCTGATCAAGCACTACACCGATCTCAAGCGGTCGACCTGGGGCTTCGATGGTGCGCCGCGGGCGGTGTCGTCGGCGCTGCTGCCGATGGGCGGCGCGGTCTCCGGTGTGGCCGGGCCGAACTGGGTGCTGATCGGTGATGCCGCGGCGTGCGTGAACCCGCTGAACGGCGAGGGCATCGATTACGGGCTGGAGACGGGGCGGCTGGCCGCCGAGATGCTGGGCGCCGATCTCTCTGCCGCCTGGCCCGCGGTATTGCAGGAGCACTACGGCCGGGGCTTTTCGGTGGCTCGCAGGCTGGGGCTGCTGCTGACCCTGCCGCGGTTCCTGCCGCTGACCGGCCCGATCGCCATGCGCTCGCCCCGGATGATGGGTGTCGCCGTGCGGGTGATGGGCAACCTGGTCACCGATGACGACGCCGACCTGGTGGCGCGGGCGTGGCGGGTGGCGGGCCTGGGATCGCGAATCGTGGACCGGCGCAAGCCGTTCAGCTGAGCGCGAGCGTGCGCGGAGTGCACGCTCCAGCGGCGTGTCGGCGGGCAGACACGCACGCTCGCGACACCGCGTTGTGACAAATTTGACAAAACTTGGCCATTTCGGCGCTAAGCTGCCGCGCATGACGGATTACGACGCCATCATCGTGGGGGCCGGACACAACGGCTTGACCGCCGCGGTGGTGCTGCAACGAGCCGGCCTGCGCACCCTGTGCCTGGAGGCCAATACCTATAGCGGCGGCATGTCGGCCACCGTCGAGCTGATCGACGGGTTCAAGTTCGAGATCGCCGGGTCGGTGCGCTTCCCGACCGCGCAGAAGATCAACAGCGAGCTCGGCCTGGACACCTTGCCGACCATCGAGTCCGAGATCATGTCGGTCAACCTCGGCGAACACGGCGAGGAAGCGATGATCTTCCACAGCGACCCGATGGCGATGATGACCCATCTCAACGAGAAGCACGGGATGGACGCCGTGATGGCGATGGCCAACCTCTACGCGTGGAGCACCGGCCCCGGCAAGGCGCTCGGCCGTTTCGATGCGCTGGCGCCGCCGAAAACCATCGACGAGATGTACGCCTGCGCCGCCGACGAAAGCGAGCGGCGCGCCATCCACGAGATGCTGTTCGGCTCGGCGATGGACGTCGTCGACCAATTCCTGCCCGACAAGGAGAAGCACGCCGTGATTCGCGGGATGCTGGCCTTCCTGGCGGTCAACTCCACCTACCGCGGGCCGTACACCCCAGGCAGCGCAACATGTTTGGCGTTCGCAATGGCGATGCCCCCCGAAGGTGGCCAGATGACCACCAAACTCAAGGGCGGCATCGGCGTGCTCGCCGAACATCTGCGCGACCTGTTCGTCGACGCGGCAGGCGAGATCCGCTACCGCACCAAGGTCGAACAGATCCTGGTCGAGGACGGCCGCGTCACCGGTGTGCGGCTCAAGGACGGTGAGGTGATCACCGCGCCGGTCGTGGTATCCAACCTGGCGCCGGAAACCACGTTGCTGGATCTCGTTGGCGTCGACCATCTTCCGTCATCACTGGTGACCAGGCTCGGCGGTCGTGACCACCGGGCGACGTTCATGCAGATCCACTTCGCCCTGGACGGTCCACCCAAGTACGCCGCGCCGTACGACTTCCTCAACGAGCCCGGCATGCAGATGTCGGTGGGCATGTTCGGCTCCCCGGAGGAACAGCAGCGCCAATGGGAAAAGGCCCGCGGCGGTGAGGTACCGGACAACCCTGCGCTGTCGATCCAGATGCCGACCGTCGGTGACCCGGAGATGGCCCCCGAGGGTAAGCACGCCGCCAGCGTGTACGCCTACGGCTTCCCCATCGAGGCGCCCCGCGATCAGCATGGACATCTGAAAACGGTGATGGCGCAACGGGTTGTCGACAAGATCACCCGTTATGCGCCGAACTTCAAGGACGTGCTGATCCGCGATATCACGTTCGCGCCCTACCACATGAACACCATGTTCGCCGCGCCGAACGGCGACTTCTGCCACGGCCTGTTGCAGCCCGAGCTGATGGGCGTGAACCGCCCGGGGCCAAAGGGATTCATCGACGAGCCGATCCCGATCGAGGGGTTGTATCTCGGCGGTGCGGGCTGCCACGGCGGGCCGGGCATCACGTTCGTTCCGGGCTACAACGCCGGCTATCAGGTGCTCGCCGACGCCGGCCGCTGAAATCCGGCGCGATTTCCGGTGTAGAGCACCGGTTATCGCGCCCGATTAGCCTAGGGCGTCGGCGAGTTCAGCGAGATCGTCCACGACGATGTCCGGCTGCGCGCCGACCGGGATGAGCGCTTGACCTGATCGCCGGACGAACGCGCCGTGACAGCCCGCGGCGAGGGCGCCGGCGATATCCCAGCCGTGGGCAGCCACCAGCCGCACCTCACTCAGCGGCACCCCGAGCGTGGCGCCGACGTGCTGGTAGGCCTCGGCGCGCGGTTTCAGTGCTCGCGCTGTGTCCGCCGACAGGATGGCGTCGAAACACGAAGTGGCACCGTTGAATTCCATCTGCTCGGTGACCACCGCCAGCGGCGAATTGGTCAGCGCGACAAGCGTGTAGTGCGCGCGCAGGCGCTCCAGCGCGGGCACGACGTCGGAGTGCAGAGGCAGCCGGCGCACGGCGGCGAACACCTCGTCGACATTGTCGACACCCAGCATGGTCAGCGCGGCCCGCTGCGCGGTCGGATAGTCGATGTAGTCGCCGGTGATCCCACCGAGGAAGGAAATCTGCACGAACTGGTTGAACCAGCGCTTACGTCCGTCGACGCCGCCGAACAGCGGGTCCAGCGGGCCGAAGTCGAGAAGAGTCTCGTTGACGTCGAACGCGAGGACCGGCATGCCTTCCGGCTTACTCCGGTTTGACCGCCGCGTGCAAGGCGACGATGCCGCCGGTCAGGTTGCGCCATCGCACATCCGACCAGCCGGCGTCACGGATCTGCCGGGCCAGCGTCGCCTGATCGGGCCAGGCCCGGATGGACTCGGCCAGGTAGACGTAGGCCTCCGGATTGCTCGACACCGCGCGGGCCACCCGCGGCAGCGCCTGCATCAGGTACTCCTTGTAGGCAAACGAGAACACCGGCACCACCGGGGTGGAGAACTCGCACACCACCAGCCGGCCGCCGGGGCGGGTCACCCGCGCCATCTCCCGCAGGCCCGCCGGATGGTCGACGACGTTGCGCAGTCCAAAGCTGATCGTCACCGCGTCGAACACCGCGTCGTCGAAGGGCAGCTTGGTCGCGTCGGCCGCCACCTTCGGCACCGGCCGCGCCGCACCGGCCTGCAACATCCCCACCGAGAAGTCCGCGGCCACACACCACGCCCCGGACTTCGCCAGTTCGACCGTCGACACCGCGGTCCCCGCCGCCAGGTCCAGCACCCGGTCACCGGGCCCGATGCCCAGCGCCGAGCGCGTCGCCCGCCGCCACGAGCGGTCCTGCCCGAGGGAGAGCACGGTGTTCGTGATGTCGTAGCGGCGCGCGACGGCGTCGAACATCGACGCCACATCGCGGGGGTCCTTGTCCAACGTCGCACGGCTCACGGTGCCGACGCTACCCGAGCGGGAATGCAGAGCCCGTCGATGCGTTGGCTAGACGCATGAGCGAAAAAGTGTGGTTCATCACCGGCACGTCACGCGGCTTCGGCCGGGAATGGGCGATTGCCGCCCTGGACCGCGGCGACAAGGTCGCCGCCACCGCGCGCAACACCGACACCCTGGCCGACCTGGTCGACAAGTACGGCGACGCGATCCTGCCGATCCAACTCGACGTTACCGACCGCGACGCGGACTTCGCCGCCGTCAAGCAGACCCACGACCACTTCGGCCGGCTCGACATCGTGGTCAACAACGCTGGCTACGGCCACTTCGGCTTCATCGAGGAACTGTCCGAGCAGGACGCGCGCGACCAGCTGGAGACCAACGTCTTCGGCGCTCTGTGGGTCACCCAGGCCGCGCTGCCGTACCTGCGCGCCCAGGGCAGCGGCCACATCATCCAGGTGTCGTCGATCGGCGGCATCACCGCGTTCCCGCTCGTCGGGATCTACCACGCCTCGAAGTGGGCGCTCGAGGGCTTCTCTCAGGCACTGGCCCAGGAGGTCGCGCCGTTCGGCGTGCACGTCACGCTGATCGAGCCGGGCGGTTTCGACACCGACTGGGCTGGACCGTCCTCGAAGCGTTCGGCTGAACTCCCCGACTACGCCGAGTTGCGCCAACAGGTCGACGAGGCACGCAAGCAACGGTGGTCCACACCCGGCAATCCGAAGGCGTCGGCGTCGGCGCTTCTCAAAGTCGTGGATGCGCCCACTCCCCCGCTGCGGGTGTTCTTCGGAGCGGGTCCGCTCGCGACGGCGAAGGCCGACTACGAGAGCCGCATCGCCAATTGGGAGCAGTGGCAGCCGGTCGCCGTCGAGGCGCAGGGCTGATCAGATCGCGTGCGCGTCGACCCGCGGCAATTGACGGGCGCGATTCGCCATCCGCTCGCTGAGGTGAATCAACCGATCCTCATGCCCAGCGGGCATGGTGTAAGCCAACTTACGCAGTTCGACGGCGAACTCACTGAGATCTTGGCGATACGACGCGTCATTCATCGGACGCCCCCCGGATCTTGAAGAGGTGGATTGGCAACGACACCAATGGCAGCAATGGCATTTGGGTCCCCCGACTTCGTGTCAAGTGTGCTACGGCTCACAGGCGATGAAAAGCCTTCTTAGAAAGAATTAAGGAAAGTCGTTGGCGTGGCACCGGACTCACGCCGCACGACGGCGCCGCCCGTCCAATCGCACTGCCTCGTAGTGGGCGAGGAGCTCGTCGCAGATTGCCGGCCAGGTCCGGCCGAGGACACTGCGGCGCGCGGCCAACGAGTAGCGAGCCCGCTCGTCGAGCAGGTGATCGACCGACTGCGACAGCCGCGCTTCGAATTCCGGCACCGTCAATAACAGGCCAGTTCGGTACGGCGCCACCAGATCCCGAGGACCACCCGCGTTCGGCGCGATGACCGGCAGGCCGGAGGCCATCGCCTCCTGCACCGCTTGGCAGAAGGTCTCATGCTCGCCGGGATGGACGAACACGTCCATGCTTGCGTACGCGGCGGCCAGCTGCCGACCATAGAGCGGGCCGGTGAACACCGCCGACGGAAGCAGGGTACGCAGCTTGTCCCGGTCGACGCCGTCACCGACGATCACCAACTGCAGATCGTCGCGGCGGGCCAGCGCCGCCAGCCGCTCCACATGCTTCTCCGGCGCGAGCCGCCC
>JAEZIA010000036.1 GCA_023416315.1 Actinomycetes bacterium | reverse complement strand
AACTGCGGCGGCAGATCGGGGTGGACAACATCTGCTGGGAAGCCGACTACCCGCACAGCGATTCGATGTGGCCCGGCGCGCCGGAACAACTCGACGAGGTGCTCAAGGCCAACAGTGTGCCCGATGACGAGATCAACAAGATGACCTACGAGAACGCGATGCGCTGGTACCACTGGGATCCGTTCACCCATATCGCCAAGGAGCAGGCCACAGTCGGTGCACTGCGCAAAGCGGCCGAAGGACATGACGTCTCCATCCAGGCGCTGTCGAAGAACGCGCACGGCGGAAGTGCGTCGGATTGGCAGGAGCGGATGAGTAAGGCCACCGTCAACGTCAGTGGCGGGTCGCAATAGCGCCCGCCACGCTACGGAGCGACGCTTAGTCTGTCGGCCAGCATACGAGGCCGACCGTTGGACTTCGCATGCAACGTGTTTCGCTCGATCTTGCCGTTGGCGTTGATCGGCAGCGGCTCGTCCCAGAACACCAGTTCCTCCGGGAGCTTGTACTTGGGCAGCCCGTCGGCGATCAACGCGCCGGTGAGCTCCGTCAACGACACGTCGGCACCGGTCTCGAGCACAAGAGCGACTGCCAACCGTTCACCGGTCACGGAATCGGGCACCGAATACGCGGCACATTCACGGACGCCGGGCACGCGTGCGACGGCCTCTTCCACTTCGGTTGATGGAATCTTCAGTCCGTTGCGAATGACGATGTCCTTGATCCGCCCCACGATTCTGACCCTGTCACCGGCGAGGTCGGCAACGTCACCGGTACGAAACCATTCGCCGTCGAAGGCGGCGCCGTCGTCATCGGCATCGGTGTATCCCAGGAATGTGTGCGGCCCTTTGATGCAGCACTCGCCGGGATCGCCGGACGACCCCGCACGCACCTCGACGTCCTGCAGCGGAACGCCGTCGTCGGCGTGCCGCGTCGACCGTGACTCGGTGCGCAAGCCCGATGTGCTGACCGGTACCTCCGACGACCCGTACGCACGCATGACGACGATTCCGAAATCGTCCTCGACACGCTCGACGATGCGGCGGTCGAGTGTCGTCCCGCCGAGATAGACCGCACGCAGCGGCACTGGGCGATCACCCGCCTCGTCGAGCAATCGGTCGAGCAGCCGGTCCGGGCCGCCGTACCAGGTGGCCCGCGACGACAGCAGTAAGTCGCACGTGGCGGAGGGGTCCCAGCGGTCTTCCAGAACAATCGGGGCGGCCAACAGCGGAGCGATGAACAGCACTTGAACAACGCCGGTCACGGAGGCCAGCGGACTGATCAGGAATATGCGGTCCTCCAGGGTGAGTCCCGCCGCTGCGATGTAGTTGGTGGATGCCTTCACCAGTGTGCTGAGGGAATGAATCACGCCCTTCGGCCGTGACGTCGTACCCGACGTGTACAGCACGAAGCTCGGCTCGTCGGCCGCCCTCACCGGTGCGGCGCGCGCAGCCGAATCCGCCGCACCGTGGATGTTCACCCAGGTGCACTGGCCGGCCTGGACCTCGGCCCCATCTCCGGGTGCCACCCCGAACGCTGCCCCGGTGCGACCGACGATGTCGGCGATCTGAGTCGTGCCCGCGCTGCGCGGTACCAGCAACACCACGGCGTCGATGCGGATGGCGGCGTGGACAACGACCACGGAATCGATGTCGTTGCCGACGACGATGATCAGGGGCGTATGTGCGCTCACGCCTGCCGTGCGAAGCGCATGGGCTGCGGCGTCGACGCGCGCATCGAGATCGGCGTAGCTCAACTCGGCGTCCCGGGTGATCAGCGCGGTGGTGGTCGGGTGCTCGGCCGCGGCGGACCGGACGACATCGAGCGGAGCCCCCGACCAGACGCCGTCGGCTCGATAACGCGCGCGCAACGCATCCGCACGATGTCGTGCGTGAAGTAGCAGGTCACCCGCGCCACCCATGACGTCCTCCCATGCAAATGCTGATTCTCCTCAGCGCAAATGTAACCTCTCATCCATGCCTTCAATAACTTTCGACGATCAGGTGGCCATAGTTACCGGCGCCGGAGGCGGTCTCGGCCGCTGCCATGCACTCGAACTCGCGCGTCGCGGCGCGCGCGTCGTGGTGAACGACCTCGGCAGCGCTGTCGACGGCACTGGAGCATCAGGGTCGGCCGCCCAGGCTGTGGTGGACGAGATCACCGCCGCCGGCGGTACCGCGATCGCCAACGGCGACTCGGTTGCCACCGAGCAAGGTGGCGCGGCCATCGTGGCGGCGGCACTGGAGGCCTACGGACGAGTGGACGTGCTCGTGAACAACGCGGGCATCCTGCGTGACGCGGCGTTCAAGAATATGACCGCCGATCAGGTCGACGCCGTGATCGCCGTGCACCTCACCGGCGCCTTCAACGTCACCAGGGCCGTGTGGCCGGTGATGCGAGAGCAGAATTATGGACGGATTGTGCAGACGACCTCTGGCACAGGACTTTTCGGAAATTTTGGACAGGCCAACTATGGCGCCGCCAAAATGGGGCTGATCGGCATGATGCACGTCCTGGCCATCGAGGGCGCACGCAACAACATCGCGATCAACGCCATCGCCCCGATCGCCCGGACCCGGATGACCGAGGAGATCATGGGCGAAGCCGCGAAAGCCATGGATCCCGAACTCGTCACCCCGGTCGTCGTCTACCTCGCGCACCGAAGCTGCGACCGTACCGCGCATATCTATTCGGTAGGGGCGGGAAAGGTGTCCCGGGTGTTCATCGGGCAGACTGCGGGCATCGAGGACACCGGACTGACCGCGGAGGCCGTCGCGGAGAACATCGACCAGATCGACGACACCAGGACCTACCGGATCCGCGGCGGGCCGGAAACCGGGTAGGGCCTCAGAAACCCTGGAATCTGGCCGGGCGGCGCTCGGCGAAGGACCGCAGCCCCTCTTGCAGGTCTGCGGTGGTCGACACCACCTCCTGCGCCCAGGCCTCCTGCTCGAAGGCTCGATCCCGACCGGACTCCGAGGACACAGACAGCAGCCGTTTGGTGAGCGAGAGCATCACCGTCGGCCCGGACGCCAGCCGGGCCACGAGTTCGTCGGCGGCTGCCTCGGTGTCTGCCAGCGGTACCACCCGATTCACCAGACCGAGGCGTTCGCATTCCGCGGCACCGACAGGTTCACCGAGCATCAACAGCTCAGTAGCCTTACGCAGTCCCACGATTCGGGTCAGGAGGTGGATCGCGCCCGAGTCGGGCAGAATGCCACGGTTGACGAACGCCTGCACCAGGCGGGCCTCGGTCGACATCACGACCAGGTCGCACGCGAGCACCAGGCTGGAGCCCGCTCCGACCGCTGTACCTTTCACGGCGGCCACCACCGGCTTGTCACAGTCCAGTATGGAACTCACCAGGCGCTGCCAACCCTCCTGCAGCATCCGCGCTATATCACCCGGCCGCTTCGCTCGCGGCGGGGTCGAAGCGGCCGAATTCTGTGGCAGTCCCGCCCCGGAACAGAAGTGCCGGTCCCCCGCTGCCGTCAGTAACACCGCGCGGACGGCCGAGTCGTTGTGTGCTCGACGAAACGCATCGGTCAAGGCATCACGCGCCAAGGGCGACAACGAATTTCCCACATCGGATCGGTCGATGCGGATTCGTTGCACTCCGTCGTCGCCGACTGCCACGGTGATGCCAGATGCCTCTTCGGTCACTTCCAGCGCCCTTCGATCGTGCCGCGTTAACGTCGTTTCCGCTTTTCGGGTATCTTAATTTCCACCCTGGCCCGGCGACGTAGCGGGCCACCCCGAGGAGGTAGCGGATGGCCGACGCAGCACGTCAGCCTGGCCAGATCACCGACGAGGGCCTGGCCCGGCTGCGCGCCACCATCGGAATCGCTGTTCCGCACACCCAGCCGCCGCACTACTACCGACCCAACGAAGACGCGTTCCGACACGTGGCGGAGAGCTACGGTGACGCCAACCCGCTCTGGTGCGACCCGGAGTACGCAGCCAAATCGGTGTGGGGGGAGCCCATCGCCCCACCCGCGCTCGTCGGCGGGGACACGTTGATCGGCGAAGACGAAGTCACCGAACTCTCGGATGCGGACCGGGCCCTGACGAAGGGCGACCCGTTGCGAGGCGTCCATGCGTTCTACGCCTCGTCGTCTCGGGAATGGTGGGCACCACTGCGCGCCAATCGCCGCGTGTTCCGACGCAATGCCTTGGTGGCCGCTCTCGACAAGAGCAGCGAATTCGCCGAACGCGCCGTGCACGAATGGTCCGCTCAGGTCTTCCGCGACGAAGACGGCACCCTGCTGGGCGGGCAGTACCGCAACATGATTCGGACCGAGCGCAGCAAGGCACGCGGCAAGAAGAAATACGACGCCGTCGAACTCAAGACCTGGGCGCCCGAGGAGATCGCCGACATCGATGCAAGGTACGCCCGGGAGCGCCCGCGTGGTGCCGAACCCCGATGGTGGGAGGACGTGTGCGAAGGAGATCCCGTCGGCCCGTTGACCAAGGGGCCGCTGACGGTCACCGACATGGTGTGCTGGCACGTCGGCATGGGCACCGGCATGTACGGCGTACGGCCACTACGGTTGGCCTGGGGTAATCGAGCGCGCATTCCCCGCTTCTATACGCCGAACGAGCACGGCGTGCCCGATGTGCAACAACGTGTGCACTGGGAACCGGGGGCGGCGCGCAACGCGGGTAACCCGACGACCTTCGACTACGGCCGGATGCGCGAGACGTGGCTCATCCATCTGTGCACCGACTGGATGGGCGACGACGCCTGGCTGTGGACCCTTGACTGCGAGTTCCGTCTGTTCAACTACGTCGGCGATCTGCATACGATCACCGGCACGGTGACACGCAAGTACCTGGCCGAAGGCGACCGTCCGGCCGTGGACCTCGAACTGGCAGCCACCAACCAGCGGGGCGAGATCACCGTCCCCGGTCGGGCGAGCATCCTGTTGCCCAGCAAGGAACGTGGCCCGGTGCGGCTGCCGGATCCGCCCGGGAACGCGCACAACCTCACCGAACTGCTGACAGCGGTGTCGGCCCGATTCGGTGACCGCTGAAGCCATGGATTACGCGAGTGTGCCAGGGCTGCGCGCCGAGCAGCTCGGTGCAACGCTGGCCCTGACCTTCGACCGCGCCGACCGCCGCAACGCGGTGAACGACACCATGCTCGACGCGATGATCGGTCATCTCGCCGCCGCCGGAACCGACGAGGCGGTGCGGGTGGTCCGCGTCGACGCTGCCGGTGCCGACTTCTGCGCGGGCTCCGATCTCGTCGCCAACAACGCGAGGTCGGAACGCAAACCCCGGGTGGGCAGTACCCAACGCCGGCTGCCCAACAAGGCGAACCGGCTCATCCCATTGATGCTCGAAACGCAGGTACCGATTGTCGCCGTGGTGCGCGGCTGGGCAGCCGGCCTCGGGTTCCACATCGCCATGGCCGCCGATTTCTGCGTCGTCGCGCAGGACGCCCGGTTCTGGGAGCCGTTCATGGCGCGGGGGTTCACTCCTGACAGCGGTGCGGCCTGGCTGCTCCCTCGTCTCATCGGCATGGTGCGCACCCGGCAGCTGTTGATGCTTGGCGATGAGATCTCCGGCCGGACCGCTGCGGAGTGGGGCATCGTGCACAGCGCTCATCCAGACGGTGAACTCGACGCGGCGGCGAACGCCCTCGTCGACAAGCTCGCCGCCGCCCCAACCGTCGCCCTGGGACTCACCAAGTGGCTGCTGCAGAGCGGCAATGGGATCGACCTCGACCGGCATCTGCAGAACGAGGCAATGGCTCTCGAATTGTCCAGTCGCAGTGAAGATTTCAAAGAAGGACTGGCAGCTTTCCGGGACAAGCGGGACGCGGAGTTCACCGGCCGATGACACGCGTACCGATCGATGCGTCTACCAGCGCCGCCGATGCCGTGTCAGCGGTGCGCCGATGGGTGTTGGCCCAAGTGCCCGAAACCTGGCGAGCCGCTGCCGAAGACGGACCGAACGCACTGCGCGCGGTCCGCACCGCTGCCGACTACCAGCAGTGGTATCCGACGTTTGCGGACTCCGGGCTTGTCGTCCCGACCTGGTTGCCCGAGCACGGCGGTCTCGGCGTCGGCAACGACGTCGCCCGCGCCGTCGAGACTGTACTGGCGCCGCTGCGGCTGAGCCGGCTCAATCCGCTAGGACTCAACAACGCCGCGGCGGCGTTGTTCAGCCACGGCACGGAGGAGCAGCGGCTGCGCTTCCTGCCGCCGATCGTGCGCAACGAGGAGAAATGGTGCCAGCTGTTCAGCGAGCCCGGCGCCGGTTCGGACCTCGCCTCACTGGCCGCCAAGGCAGTGCGGGATGGCTCGGCACGCGACGCGGACTGGGTGATCACCGGCCAGAAGGTGTGGACAACGTGGGCCGACGAGGCCGACTTCGCCATCCTGCTGGCGCGCACCGACCCCGACCAGCCCAAGCACAAGGGCATCACCTACTTCCTGCTCCACATGCATCAGCCCGGTGTCGAGGTGCGCCCCTTGCGGCAGATCACCGGTGAGGCCGAGTTCAACGAGGTGTTCCTCGACGGCGCACGGGTCCCCGACGCGTATCGCGTCGGCGAATGCGGTGACGGCTGGCGTGTCAGCGCCTCGACATTGTCCAGCGAGCGCCAGATGGTTTCCGGTTCCGGCTCGGGCGGCATGGGCCGTCTGGGCGGGTTCAGCGCCGACCGATTGATCACGCTGGCGCAGGAGCGCGGCCGATGGGACGACCCGGTCATCCGGAACAAGGTCATGCGGCTGTGGGCGCAGGAGCAGATCCGCGGTTGGACCAACGCGCGGGTGCGGGCGGCGCTGTCTGCCGGCGAGTCGCCCGGCGCAGCCTCGTCCATCGGGAAGGTGCACCAAGCGACCCTCAACCAGCAGATTCAGGACCTCATGGTCGATCTCTTGGGCGCCGACGCCGTTGCCTGGGCACCGCCCGCCGCGGGCATCGACTCATTGCCACGAGAGGTGCAGGGATGGATGCGCAGTCTTGCCAACAGCACCGAGGGTGGCACCACCGACATCAACAAGAACATCCTCGGTGAGCGTGTGCTCGGTCTCCCCAAGGAGCCGGACCCGTGGAAAGGGAAGCCCTGGAAGGACATTCCGCGCTCGTGAGCGAGTATGAGCGACTGATCGTCGAGAAGTCTGACGGAATCGGCTGGTTGATCCTGAATCGGCCGGAAGCCGGGAACGCGTTCGACGCGCTCATGCTCGACGAACTCGAACACGCCTGGGCCGATCTCGACGCCGATCCAGCTGTCCGCGTGATCGTGAATACCGCCAACGGACGATCGTTTTGCACAGGAATGGACGTCGTTCAGGTCGCACGCGAGAAGAGCGCGATGCGCAAGCACTCACGCCGCACCCGTGACGCCGACCTCAAGATCTCCTCGTGGCACTGCGAGGTCGCCAAACCGGTCATCGCCGCGGTCAACGGCGTGTGCGCCGGCGGAGGGCTGCATTTCGTTGCCGACGCCGACATCGTCATCGCCGCGCACAGCGCGTCTTTCGTCGATCCTCACGTATCCGTGGGCCAGGCGGTCGCCTACGAGGCGATCACCTTGCTCCGTAAATCCCCGATGGAACAGATCCTGCGGATGGCCTTGTGCGGCAGAACCGAGCGCATCTCGGCGCACCGCGCCTACGAACTCGGAATTCTTTCCGAAGTCGTTCCCGACGATGCCCTCAGGCCGGCAGCGGCCACGCTCGCTGCCGCGGTTGCGGAGAACTCCCCGACCGCCCTGCGAGCCACCAAAAAGGCGCTCTGGCGATCGCTGGAGGTCGGCTTGTCGACGGCCAGAGACGAAGCCGCCGAGGAGATTTGGCGCCTTCGGAATCATCCCGATCACGCCGAGGGGGTTCGTGCGTGGCGAGAGAAGCGCAAACCGAGTTGGCAACCGACGTCCACTGCGGAGGTGCAATGACGTACCAACGACTCATCGTCGAGCGACGCGGGCCGGTGGGGTGGCTGATCAATAACCGGCCGGACCGCCTCAACGCGTACGACACGGTCATGCGGGAAGAATTCGCCAGGGCTTGGGCTGAACTCGACGCCGACCCGGAGGTGCGCGTCATCGTGCACACCGGAAATGGTCGCGGCTTCCAGGTGGGTGCCGACGTCGAGGACCTCGACGGGGAAGCAGTCCAACAGTTTCAGGAGACGATGCGCACGCTGGACCTGAAGCTGACCGGGTGGCACTGCAACGTCGGCAAGCCGATCATCACCGCGGTGAACGGCGTGTGCGCCGGAGGTGGGCTGCACTGGGTGGCCGACGCCGATGTGGTCATTGCCTCCTCGAACGCAACCTTCGTGGATCCGCATGTGTCGATCGGGCAGGTGAGCGCGCTGGAGACGATCGCGCTGATGCGCAAGATGCCCGCGGAAGCCGTGCTGCGGATGGCATTGGTGGGTAGTCATGAGCGGCTTACCGCTCAGCGGGCCTACCAACTGGGCATGATCAGCCAGGTAGTCGACCCGCCCGAACAGCTCCGCGACGTCGCCCAGGAGCTCGCGGAAAAGATCGCCCGTAATTCACCTGCCGCCATGCGGGCCACCAAGCGCGCGCTCTGGGGCGCGCTCGAATACGGACTGACCGACGCGTGCCGAGAGGGCGCCAAGCATCTGACCTCGGTATGGGGTCATCCCGATCAGGACGAGGGCCCGCGGGCTTTCGCCGAGAAGCGAAGTCCGCAGTGGGCTCCGTTGGAGACGGACTCGTGAGCCTCGCCGAACTCCTCGACAACCTTCCCCCGGTCGCGGTGCATACCGTGGATGTCGATGTGTCGAGTGGCGACCTGCGTTCATCCGCCGCGCATCTCGCGCGGCTGCTGACCGACGCCGGTGTGCACACCGGTCAGGTCGTGGCCGCGATGCTCCCGAACGACGCCACCACCGTCGCCGCCCTGTTCGGCACCTGGAAATCCGGGGGCGTCTACACCCCGCTCAATCCACGCGCGGCGGACGCCGAGCTCGTCGCCCAACTCGCCACTCTGCGCCCAGTTGCCGTCATCACTACACCGGATCTGGCACAGCGCTTTTCGTCGTCGGCACTGCCGGTGATCGAGGGCGCGGGGCTGTCCTTCAGGGCTACGCCCGGACATCCACCCGAGGATCCTCGCCAGTACGACGCCGATGTTGCGCTGCTGCAGTTCACCTCGGGCACCACGGGCGCGCCGAAGCCGGTCCCCTTGCGGCACGCCACGGTGCTCGACCTCATCGATCGGCTGCTGGACAAACTTCGCGGCAAGAAGTCGGGTGAACCGAAGACCGACCGAGCACCGATGCCCAACCTGGTGCCGCTGTCGCTGTCACTGTGGGCAGGTATCTATCAAGTGCTGTTCGCGTTCCGCGCCGGTTCCGGAGTGGTACTCATGGATCGCTTCTGCGCACCCGACTTCGCCGCGCTGGTCGCCAGACACCAGTTGCGTTCGACCGTGCTCCCGCCTGCGGCACTCACGATGGTGTTACACGACGAGACGGTCACCGACCTGACGCCGCTGAAAATCGTCCGATCGATCACCGCACCGCTCTCCCCGGTGCAGGCCGCGCGCTTTCGTGACAAGTTCGGGGTCCTCGTGCTCAATTCCTATGGGCAGACCGAGCTCGGTGGCGAAGTGGTGGGCTGGTCTGCCGCGGACGCACGTGAGTGGGGTCAGACCAAGCTCGGCTCGGTGGGCCGGCCGCTCCCGGGCATCGACGTGTCGATCGCCGACGATGAAGTGATGGTGCGAACGCCGACGACGGCGGCCCGCAAAATCGACACCGCGTTCCTCGATCGATTGACCGACGACGGCTGGTTCCACACGGGCGATCTGGGCTGGTTCGACGACGACGGCTTCCTGTGGCTCGACGGCAGAGTGTCCGACATGATCAACCGCGGTGGACTCAAAGTGTTCCCGGGCACCGTCGAAGACGTCCTGTTGGCCGCCGACGGGGTTCGGGAAGCCGCGGTGGTCGGCATACCCGATGAGCGTCTCGGTGAAGTCCCGTGGGCGTTCGTTGCCCGCAGCAAGGAGGCCGTCACCGAAGACGATCTCACCGCCTGGTGCCGCGATCGGCTGACTCCGTACCGGGTTCCGGCGCGGATCGTCTTCGTGGATGCGTTGCCGCGCAACGATGTGGGCAAGGTGGTCAAGCGTGAGCTGGCCTCGCTGGTGGACGCACAGCGCCGATGAGATACAAGATCGACCCCGAGGTGCTGCAGGGGGTCGTCCACCAGGCCGTCGGTTCCGGCCTCGGCGGAGACGCACTCATCACCCGCACCATCGAGTTGCTGGCCGCGGCCTACCCCAACCTCATCGCCCCCACTCCGGGACGTTGGGTCGCGAGCACCGCGGGCGGCATCCTCGGCAAGGTTCGATTCCTGTACTTCAGCCCGCGCGAGTACGTGGTCATCTTCGGGACTCCGACGGGAACCCAGGGATTCTCGGGGCGCTACCGGCGCGTCGACATCGACAAGTTCCTGCTTGCCGGCCAGATCGACTCGTACGACGTCGAATCCGACGGCACCGACCACCTCACGCTACGTCCCGGCGACCGGGGCCGGATGGAGCGCGGACATGCCCGGGGCCTGACAATCCACCCTGGCTCATACCACGTCGAGTACGGCCGCGGATTCGTCGCGTCGACCCTGCCTTTCGCGATGGTGGACACTTTGTTGGTGTCGCTCGAGTTCGCCTCCGTTCGCCGATCTGCGGTCGAATTCGCCGCGCTGCTGCGCAAGCGCCCGCGGGGATGAACGCCACACCTCTGCCCAGGGCGACGGTCGTCGGATCCGGTGACCCGATTTCGGCAGCCGTGGCGTGGAGTCTGGACGCCGAGGTCGTAGCACCTGGCGGCCCGTTCCCGCCAGGCTCAGATGGCGTCGTGGTCGTTGCCGACGTGCCCGACCAGACTTCGCTGAGTGACGTCGACAGCGCAACATGGACACGCCTGGTCCACGATCCGTTGTGGCGCACCGTCTCGACGTTCCAGCGCGCCCACGCCGCACTGCGGGAGCGCGGTGGTCGCATCGTTCTCATCGTGCCGACAGTGGGTGTGGCGGGCGCGGCAAACCTCGTGCCGTACACCACGGCACTTGAGGGGATGCGGGCGATGGCGAAATCCGCCGCACGACAGTGGTCGGCTCAAGGGGTGCTGGTGAACACGGTGGCCGTTCCGCTCCGGCTGTTGGCTCCGTCGATGACGAACGCGGACTCGCATCTGACGGCACCCGCTGTCGACAACGCAGACGGCCTTATCGAAAGTGTCGTGGAAACAACGAGATTCCTGCTGCGGCTCGACGTCGATCATCTCGTCGGACAGACGATCGCGGTCGACGGTGGCTCGGTGATGCTGCCGTGATCCTCGATGATTACACCGTGATGGTGACCGGGTCGGGAGCCGGCGTCGGCCTCGGCATCGTCCGCGCATTGGCAGCCGACGGCGCGCAGGTGATTGTCGCGACCAGAAACGAAAACGGCGCCGTCGCCGCCGAACAGCTCCGCTCACGTGGCCACCGGGCGACCTGGGTGCGGTGCGACGTCACCGACGAGGCGTCGGTGCGCAGCGCTGTCGCCGAGTCGGTCGCGGTCACGGGCGGACTCGATGCCGTCGTACACAACGCCACCAGCAACATGTCGAGCCAACCCCACCAGCTCACCGAGGTGGACGACGCCCTCTTCGAGCAGCACTACTCGGTGTCGGTGCTCGGCGGATTCAACTGTGCGAGAGCAGCGTTCGACGCCCTTCGGGTACGTGGTGGCACGCTGCTGGTCATGACGTCCCCCGCCGGCATCGAAGGCAGCGCCACGCTGCCCCTATACGCGACGATGAAGGGCGCGCTGCGCGGATTCGCGAAGAGCCTGGCCCGGGAGTGGGCGCCGCACCACATCACCGTCAACGTCGTCTCGCCGCTGGCCTACTCCCCCGCCATGACCGCCGCGATCGAAGCCGAACCTGCCATGGAAGAGCGGCTGGCCCGCCGCATTCCGCTTGGCCGTATCGGTGACCCGGAGAGCGACATCGGATCAGCCGTCGGCTTTCTCGTCGGCCCGGGAGCGCGCTACATCACCGGGCAGACGCTAGGCGTCGATGGCGGGCACTTCACCAGCCTCTAGGATCGACAATCGACTTATGAGAACTATGCTTCTCTTAATTCGGTAATATTCGTTACCGAAATGCGCGGACACCGACGGATGAGGAGCCGGTTGTGGACAACGGAGAGTTCGAGGTGTGGGACGCCGACAACCACATGTACGAGACCATCGACGCGTACACGCGGTACCTCCCGCAAAAGTACTCAGACGCTCTGAAGTTCGTCGATGTCAACGGCCGTAAGAAATTACAGATTCTCGGAACCATCACCGAGACCATTCCGAACCCCACCTACGAGGTCATCCCGACACCCGGCGCCTGGGCCGACTACTTCCGGGGGATCAACCCCGAGGGCAAGACCCTTCGGGAGCTCGCCGACCCGATCCGCTGCCCGGATGAGTTCCGGCGCCCCGACCTGCGTCTGGCGCTGATGGATCGTCAGGGCGTGGACGGCACGGTCATGTTCCCCACCACGGCGGGGATGCTCGAAGAGCGGACGAAGTCCGACACCGAACTAACCCATGCCGTCACACACGCGTTCAACCGATGGCTGCTCGAGGACTGGACGTTCAACTACCAGAACCGGATCTTCGCGGTTCCGGCGATCTCCCTCAACGATCCCGCACTCGGCGTCCAAGAGTTGGAGTGGTGCCTGGACAACGGCGCGAAGACGGTCCTCATCCGGCCCGCCCCAGTCCCGCGAGAAGACGGCACGTCCCGGTCCGCGGCGCTGCCGGAGTTCGACGACTTCTGGCGCCTTGTCGAATCGGCCGGAATATCCGTCCAGATGCACAACTCGGACTCGGGTTATGAGCGCTACGTCGACGACTGGGAGGACGCGGCAGAGTTCAACGGCTTCGCCCTGAGCAAGTTGCGGGGTTTCATCTACGAGGAGAGCCGCAACATCTTCGACACGCTCGCCGCATTCATCGCGCACGGCGTTTTCGAACGGTTTCCCGGCGTGCGGATCGGCGTGGTGGAAAACGGTGGGTCCTGGGCGCATCGCCTCATCGACGTGTTCGACCGCGTGTACCGTAAGCGACCCTACGATTTCAGCGAGCATCCCGTCGACGTGTTCCGAAGGCATGTCTGGATCAACCCGTTCCACGAGGAGGACATCTCCCAGCTGGTCGATCTCCTCGGTGCGGATCGCGTGATGTTCGGGTCGGATTTCCCGCACCCGGAGGGTCTCGCCGAGCCGAAGGATTTCATCTCTGAGCTGACGAACCTGCCCCATGACACGACGGCGCGGGTCATGGGACGCAATCTCAAGGAACTGCTGGGCGTCTAGTCCTCGGTTTTGGGGAGGAGGTGTTCGGGGTGGTGGAAGTCGTTGACACCGCCGACGAGCATCGGGAGTTGGGGTGGTGGGATCCATTCGGTGTCGCCGTTGGCGAGTTTGCGGGTTTTCCAGCCTTGGTCGAGGAGTCGGTGATCGGTTGGGCAGGCGAGCGTGAGTTTGTCGATGTTCGTCAGGCCGCCGTGCGCCCAGTCGTCGACGTGGTGGACCTCGCAGCGATACCCTGGTGCGTCGCAGCCCGGCCTGGTACACCCACGATCCTTGGCGTGCAGCATGATTCGCTGATCGGGTGAGGCAATCCGTTTGGTGCGCCCCAGCCACAACGGTTGACCGTTGACCCCGTCGAACAAGGCCAAATAATGGTACGCGTGGGTGGCCATCCGGATCACGTCCGGAATCGGCAACAGGCTGCCGGTGGCTGTGACCGCGTGCCCGGTCTTGGCCTGCAGGTCCTGTAGGGTGGCGGTGACGATCACCGTCACCGGCAGGCCATTGTGCTGACCCAGTGTCGGATCGCCCAACTGTCCTCGCACCAAAGCTGTCAGGGCGTCGTGTTGGCGTTGGCCGTGGCTGCGCAGATCACGCTCGGCCACGACCTCTGACGGCGCGATCGTGGGAGTTTGGTCGGCGGGGTTGCACATGCCGGGCGCGGCGAACTTGGTGAACCAGCCATCCAGCATCGCCCGCAATTCGGGATCGGCGATCAACCGCCCGACACTCATGCCGTCGACCTGCTGGCCCCCACACCACACAAACCCGCGTTTCCG
>JAEZIA010000025.1 GCA_023416315.1 Actinomycetes bacterium | reverse complement strand
CGGCCAACACCGGCTCGATGTCGAGTTCGCCGATGTCGGCGCAGCGCTACCGCAACGAGCTCGCCGGCGCGACGGATCGGCTGATGGGCTGGGCGCAGGCCTTCGACGAGCTGGGCCAGCTCCGCCGGGCCTGACTTCACAGCGTCGGGCGCAGCCCGGGGATCACCGCACCGATGAGGCCGCGGACGGTCGCCTTGGTCATGTCGAACATGTCGAAGTAGTCCCGCCACAAGGTGATTCGCCCGTCCTTGACCTCGAAGACGCCGCACACCCAGAACTGCAGCCGTACCGGGCCGAACCGCAGCACGTCGGTGCGCTCGGTGAGCACCACCGGGCCGTTGACCGCGATGCGGTGGAACTTCACCTCGAAGCCGACGCTGGGCCGCTGCAGGCCCTTGAACAGCTTCATGGTCCGCTTGCGGCCGCGAATGGTCGGGAACCCGACATTCTGGTAGACGAGGTTGTCGTCCAGCTGGGCATCGGCGGTGGCCAGGTCCTGGTCCTGTAGCGCATGCAGGAAGACCTCGACGGTATGGGCGTTGTCGATATCGGAGCTCACGTTGGTGATCTGCTCGGTCATGCTCGTCAGCCTAGGCGTGCTCGGCTATGGCAGGGTAGGCCCGTGCGCGTCGCGGTGGTGGCAGGACCGGATCCCGGCCATGCGTTTCCCGCGCTCGCGCTGTGCCTGCGGCTGGCCGCGGCGGGGGAGCATCCGGTCCTGCTGACCGGCACCGAATGGCTGGACACTGCGCGTGGCGCCGGCATCGATGCCGTCGAACTCGAGGGCCTCGATCCCGAGGGCGGCGACGACGACACCGACGCCGGAGCCAAAATCCACCAGCGCGCCGCCCGGATGGCGGTGCTCAACGTGCCGGTGCTGCGCAAGCTGGCACCCGACCTGATCGTCTCCGACGTGATCACCGCCTGCGGCGGGATGGCGGCCGAACTGCTGGACCTGCCGTGGGTCGAGCTGTGTCCGCACCCGCTGTACCTGCCGTCGCGGGGCCTGCCCCCGATCGGCAGCGGCCTGGCGCCCGGCACCGGGATCCGCGGCCGGCTGCGGGACTCGGTCATGCGCGCGTTGACCGCCCGGTCGATCAAGGACGGCGAGCGGCAGCGCGCGGCGGCACGAGTGCAGATCGGCCTGCCCGCCCGCGATCCGGGACCGACGCGTCGGCTGATCGCCACCTTGCCCGCCCTGGAAGTGCCGCGACCGGACTGGCCGGACGAGGCCGTCGTCGTCGGGCCCCTGCACTTCGAGCCGACCGACGCCATCCTGCCGGTCCCGCCGGGCGACGGCCCGCTGATCGTCGTGGCACCGTCGACCGCCACCACCGGGGCGGGCGGGGTTGCCGAGCTGGTGCTCGAACATCTGGTTCCGGGCCGCACCTTGCCTGTGGGCTCGCGGGTGGTGATCTCCCGGCTCGGCGGCGAGGACCTCGAGGTGCCGGACTGGGCGAGCGTCGGACTGGGCCGCCAGGACGAACTGCTGACCCACGCCGATCTGGTGATCTGCGGCGGCGGGCACGGCATGCTGTCCAAGACGCTGCTCGCCGGCGTGCCGATGGTGGTGGTCCCGGGTGGGGGCGATCAGTGGGAATTGGCCAATCGCGTTGTGCGCCAAGGCAGTGCGCGGCTGATCCGGCCGCTGGCGGCCGAGGTGCTGGTGGCCGAGGTGGGCGAAGTGCTGTCGACGCCGCGGTATCGGGAGGCCGCCCGCCGCGCCGGTGCGAGCATCGGGGGAGTCGCCGATCCGGTACACGTGTGCCAGGATTCGGTGGCTGGGTAAATTGGTGTCGTGCGGCTGACGGAATTCCAGGAACTGGTCGACGGGCAATTCGGCCGCGTCCGTGGCGGCTCGCTGCTGGTGGATCACGTGCTCACCCAGCTCGGCGGGCGCACCGCCGCACAGGCCATCGAAGACGGGGTGGAACCCCGCGATGTGTGGCGGGCGCTGTGCGCGGACTTCGACGTCCCGCGCGATCAGTGGTGATGTGATACACCGGTGGCCACCTTTGCATTGATCCACGGCTCTTGGCACGGCGCCTGGTGTTGGGAGAAGCTGACGCCCGAACTGGAGCGCAGGGGGCATCGCGCGGTCGCCGTGGATCTGCCGTCTGACGATCCGGCGGCGACATTCGAGGACTACGCCGCCGCGGCGGTGACGGCCCTGGGTGAGGTCGATGACCTGGTGGTGGTGGGGCATTCGATGGGTGGGTTGACGATTCCGCTGGTTGCGCAGCGTCGACCAGTGCGTCGCCTGGTCTACCTTGCCGCCCTGGTGCCCGAGGTGGGGCTCAGTTTCGCCGAGCAGCAACGCCGAGACGGCATGATCAACCCGACCTATCTGGACGCATTGACCGTCGTCGGCGATGCCACCGAGTGGACCGATGCGGACCTGGCCCGCGAATTGTTGTATGCCGATTGCGATGAGGATCTATTCCAGGCCGCCTTTCGGCGCCTTCGCCTGCAGGCCAGGCATCCGCTGCTGAAGCCCTATGAGCCTGACACGCTGCCCGCGGCGCCGTCGGCGTACATCGTGTGCGCGGACGATCGGATGATCGATCCCGGCTGGTCACGGCGGGTGGCGACGGAGCGGCTCGGGGCGGAATTGGTGGAGCTGCCGGGCAGCCATTCGCCGTTCTACTCCCGGCCGGCGGCCCTGGCCGACGTCCTGCATCAACTCGTCTGACACGCACGGCGCGTCTCGCTTGCTATCGAACACCTGTTCGCTATCGTGGTCGATGTTCGATCGATTTGTCGGAGCCCTGTCCTAACGTCACGGCCAACCGACCGAGAACCGGTCAACAACGACTACCGGAAGAGGTATCCCCATGGCTCCGCAGGCACCCGATCGCGAGAAGGCCCTCGAACTGGCGCTCGCGCAGATCGACAAGAACTTCGGCAAGGGCTCGGTGATGCGCCTCGGTGAGGAGGTGCGCCAGCCCATCTCCGTGATCCCGACCGGATCGATCGCCCTCGACGTCGCACTCGGCATCGGCGGCCTGCCGCGCGGCCGTGTCATCGAGATCTACGGCCCGGAATCCTCGGGTAAGACCACTGTCGCACTGCACGCGGTGGCCAACGCCCAGGCGGCCGGCGGCATCGCGGCGTTCATCGACGCCGAGCACGCCCTGGACCCGGAGTACGCCAAGAAGCTCGGCGTGGATACCGACGCCCTGCTGGTCAGCCAGCCGGACACCGGCGAGCAGGCGCTCGAGATCGCCGACATGCTGGTCCGTTCCGGAGCGCTCGACATTCTGGTCATCGACTCGGTGGCCGCCCTGGTGCCGCGCGCCGAGATCGAGGGCGAGATGGGTGACAGCCACGTCGGCCTGCAGGCCCGCCTGATGAGCCAGGCGCTGCGTAAGATGACCGGCGCGCTGAACAACTCCGGCACCACCGCGATCTTCATCAACCAGCTGCGCGAGAAGATCGGCGTGATGTTCGGTTCGCCCGAAACGACAACGGGCGGTAAGGCGTTGAAGTTCTACGCCTCGGTGCGCCTGGATGTGCGGCGGATCGAGACACTGAAAGACGGCACCGACGCGGTGGGTAACCGCACCCGCGTCAAGGTCGTCAAGAACAAGGTGTCGCCGCCCTTCAAGCAGGCCGAGTTCGACATCCTCTACGGCAAGGGCATCAGCCGTGAGGGCTCGCTCATCGATATGGGCGTGGAGCAGGGCTTCATCCGTAAGTCCGGATCGTGGTTCACCTACGAGGGTGAGCAGCTCGGGCAGGGCAAGGAGAACGCCCGAAACTTCTTGACCCAGAACCCCGATGTGGCCAACGAGATCGAGAAGAAGATCAAAGAGAAGCTCGGTATCGGTGCGGTGATGACCGATGAACTCCCCGATGACGTCCTCCCCGCCCCAGTCGACTTCTGAGACCCGCGAAGAGCAGGCGCACGCGCTGTGCCTGCGCCTGCTCACCGTGCGGCCGCGAACTCGATCCGAGTTGGCCGGTCAGATGGCCAAGCGGGGCTATCCCGACGACGTCGTCGCGAGTGAACTCAACCGGCTGGCCGCGGTCGGCCTGATCGACGACGCCGACTTCGCCGAACAATGGGTTAGGTCGCGACGGGCGCGAGCTGGAAAAGGCAAGCGCGCCTTGGCTGCTGAGCTGCGGACCAAAGGTGTCGACGATGACGTGATCGCCGAGGCGCTCGACGGTATCGACGCCGGAGCCGAGCGGCAACGCGCCGAGGAGCTGGTGGAGCACAAGCTGCGCCGGGAGAAGCTCGACGACGGCGACGACACCAAGGTGATGCGCAGGCTGGTGGGCATGCTGGCTCGGCGCGGTTACCACCAGAGCATGGCGGTGGCCGTGGTCAGCGAGGGATTGGCGGCCGAACGGGAGCGCCGGCGGGTCTGAATCAGGGCACGCCAAGCAGGGTGCGCATGGTGGAGATCTGCCGCTGCTGGGTCGCCTGGTTTCCGCCGGCGGCCGCCACGGTAGCCCGGTAGATGCCGTCGTCGATCTCGGTTTCGCTAAGTGCCAGTGTCTGCTCGCGGTTGGTGAGCATCCGCGTGAGAAAGAGCTTGGCGGCCTGGCCGGGGTCGGCGGCCGTGATGTCGGCGGTGTACCGCTCGGATGCCAGCGCCGCCACGTCGCCCTGGGCACGGTCCCCGCCGGGAACACCCCATTCCCGAAGCCAGCCCTGCAACTGCGCGATCTCCGGGCGGTCGCCCTCCGCGATGGCGCTGGCGATGCCGGCGACGTCGGGGTCGACACCCGGTTTGGCCAGCAGCGCCTCACTCAACGCGACAGCCTGCTGCTGGAGCGGGATCATCCGTTGGGCGTAGGCGACGTCGGCGTCGTTGTGCTCCTCGTAGCCCGCCGGCTGGACGGCAGCCGGTTGCTGGGCTGGTGGGGTCTTCTGCAGCGAGCATCCGGCGAGGGCGCCCAACGCCAGCAGAGCGGCCGCGCTGATCGTGGCAAACTGCCTCGGCATGTCGTTCTCCTTTCGCACCGACGGGTACCCGCACCGGCGCATGGCAGAACCTCGAGGTTGCTGGTCGGGTGAATAGGATCGGCGCATGCGGATTTCGGCCAAGCTTGCGCCCACATTCGACTATCCCGAGCTCGAGCAGTTCTGGCGGACGGCCGACGGGCTGGGTTTTGAGGCGATCTGGAATTACGACCACTTCTACGGGCTGACCGAGGAGACCACGCCGACTCACGAAGGATGGACGACGCTCGCAGCGATGGCGGTGGTGATCCGCCAGGCCCGGATCGGCTGCATGGTCACCGGCGTGACGTACCGCAACCCCGCGATCCTGGCCAAGATGGCCGTCACCGTCGACCACATCAGCGGCGGGCGACTGGACTTCGGTATCGGCGCGGGCTGGCACGAGAACGAGCACCGCGGTTACGGGATCGAATTCCCCAGTCCCGGAACGCGGGTCGCGATGCTGGATGAGGCGCTCTCCGTGATCCGGCGGCTGTGGACCGAGGAGCGGGTGACGTTCGAAGGGCAGTTCTACACGCTGCAGGACGCGATCTGCGAACCCAAGCCGGTTCAGCGGCCGCATCCGCCAATCATCGTCGGTGGCTCCCAGCCGAAGATGCTGCGCGTCATCGCCCGGCACGCCGATGAGTGGAACATGCCCAGCCACGAGGGTCCGCAGCAATGGGGCGAGGCCAACACGCGGCTGACCAAAGTGTGCGTCGAGGTCGGCCGCGACCCCGCCGAGATCCACCGCGGGGTACAGCTGTTTCTGCACCCGCGCGAACCCGAACAGGTTGCCGCGCAGCTGGCTCAACTGCCGCAGTTCGCCGAACTCGGGTGCGAGCACGCGGTGCTGTCGTTCTATCAGCCGCCCTCGACCGAGTTGCTAGCGCGGTGCGCGGACCTGCAAGTGTGATTTTGATGGCCTACCGATTGCTACCGCGCCGGTCTATCGATCACGGTGGTGATGATAAAACTCCAGATGGGCCTCAGCTGCGGAATCCCAGGTCATGGACTGCGCCAAAGCGCGGCCGGGTTCGGGATCGACAGGGCACTCGATGGCGGCGGCCAGTGCGTCGGCCAGACCGGTGGCATCCGTCGCGTATTGCACTGTGCCGCCGAAGACTTCGCGAAGTACGGGCAGGTCGCGGGTGACCACGGGACGACCGGCAGCGAGGGCCTCTAGGGCGGCCAGGCCGAAACCTTCTTTGGTTGATGGGAATGCGAACACCTCGCACGCGGCGATCAACGCCGGTAGCGCGTCATTGGATACCGCGCCGAGGACGCGCGGTCGCACCCCCAGGTCGAGGCACAACTGGTCGACCTGGGCGCGATAGCCGCGGTAGTCAAACAGCGTTTCACCCCCGGCGATCACCAACGACAGGTGCGGAAACCGTTGGGGCAGCGCACTGTAGGCCTCGATCAGGTCGAGTGTTCCTTTGCGGGGTTCGATGCCGCCGACAGCCAAGATGTAGTGGCCCAGTTCAGCGCGCCAGCGTTCGCGTGCCGTGGCTGCTCCGGGCTCGGCAGAAGCGGCCTGGGCGAAGCGTTCGGCCTGCACTCCGTTTGGGATGACGGTGGGTGTCAGGTGCCAACCGGCCTGCACTTCAGTGGCGACAGCGGATGAGACACAGATAAGGGCGTACGGTTCGACGATGGCGCGCTCGTGGCATTGCGCAAGCACCGGCGTGGTGAATTCATCGAGATGGTGGATGGTGCGGATGCATGACCCGACAGCGTTGGCGCTGATGCAGTCCTGAGCGTGGACGATGTCGTATTCATCGGGTGAAAAGGCGGCGCGGAGCGTCTCGATCGAGCGGACGATCCGGTCGGTCACCGTGTCACCCGGGTAGTCGGTGAAGTCGACCAGCTGTACCGATACTGCAGGGTCGACCGGCCGGAAGAATCCGCTATCTCCGGACCGCCGCAACGACCACACCGTGACGTCGGCCCCGTGACGCGCCAGCGCTTCGGCGAGGTTGAGGGTATGCACCACCCCGCCGCGAGGCTTGGTCGAGTAGGTGAGCAACGCGACTTTGAGGCTCATCGGTGTGGCGCGGGGGTGCGGTAGGCGTCTGGCCGTCGTTCGGCGAGGTGATTGAGGACGCGGCGCGCACGGGCCACTTCGGCCTCGACGTCGAGCTCCACTTTGGCAAGCCCGCCCTTGGCGCGGGTGGTCACCAAGACCTCGCCGCCCGGTCCGACGATCTTGGCCTGACCGAGGAAACGCAGATTACCCATCACCCCGGTCTGATTCGACGACACCAACACCACCTGGTTCTCCGCGGCACGGGCGCAGTCGTAGAGGTCGAACAGCCGGGACTGGCGATCGGCGGGCAACCGGGATGCCCGATCGGTGATGCTGGCCGGCCACGCTGACAACGCCGAGATGATATGGGCCCCCTCGGCGGCCAGCGCCCGCGCCGCTTCCGGAAAAGTCTTGTCATAGTCGATCAGCATCCCCATCCGGCCGACCGGAGTGTCGAAGGCGCTGAAACTGTCACCGGCCAAATAAGTCAGCGATTCGCCGGCCGGCTGGTGCACTTTGCGGTAGCTGCCCAGTACTCCGTCGCCCGACACGCACGCCGCGGTGTTGTACCGGCCGCCATCCGGTACAGCCTCGGCGTAGCCGAAGCACACGGTCATCGCGCCCGCGGCGGCAATGATCGCGGTGATCTCAGGTCCATCGGGCTCTAGGGCCGGAGGCGGGTCGTTGGGATCAGGCACGCGGAAATCGCCGATATAGCCACCCAGGCACGCGTCGGGCAGAACGAGAAGGTCGACGTTCTCCTGCCTAGCCGCCTCGATGATCCCGATGACCTTTGCTAAACAGCGGTCCAAGTCGCGCCCGAAATGTGCGGCGACCGCGGCGAGCGTTACAAGTGCCATAGGTTCCTTCAAGCCTGTCCCAGACCGGTCACCGGCGAGGTGAGCGCGCAGGTGGCGACGCCGTCGGGCCAGCGCAACCACACGCCGGGCTCCGACACCAGGGTCCCACAGTGGGCGGTACGCACGCCGGGCGGCAACTCCTGCTCGCAAGCGGTCCCACCGACGGTCAGCATGCCGTAGCCCGGGAAGCAGGTAAGCCAGTCCGAGATCGCGGCATCGCGTGGTTTGGGCACCGCGGAGATATCGAGTTCAGCCCCTGTGCCGCAGGCCTCGGCCAGCATGCCCAACGTTCCCACCACACCGGCCATGCTGACATCTTTCGCCGCGACAGGTCCCATCGCGGCGGGAATGCGCGTCATCGCCACCAGATCGTCACGGGTGCGGCAACTGGTCGAGTCCCATTGGCGACCCCGGTAACCGGGGCGCCATTGTCCGTTGGTATCCGCGGTGAGCCGCACCCTGTCACCCGCCTTACCGCCGCCGCCCCGCAGGGGTGACGTGGTGCGGCCCAACGCCGTGACCGCCAGTGCCGCGGGTACCCCTAGTTGGGTGTGCCCGCCCAGCACTGGAACACCCCAGGCGGCAGAGGCGGCGGCGAGGCCGTCGATGATGCGGTCGAGTAACGCTCGGGTGGGTGCACCGATGGCGTCCAGCAGCCCGGTGGGAGCCGCCCCCATCGCCGTCAGGTCGTTGACGTTGACCAGGACCGAACACCAGCCGGCCCATTCCGGGTCGCGTTCGACCATGGACGGGATGATGGCGTCGCAGGCCGCGATGATGTCACTTCCCGGCACTGGTGCGCCGTCGTCGCCGACGAACCCGGCTGCCCCAAGGCCACCGGGCACATTTCGCAAAGGGGTCAGCGCCGTACCGAGGAATCCCTTGGTGGTGCTGGCCAGCCGGGCCAGGGTCCCCACCGGCCAGCGCATCCCGACGTGTGGTGTGCCGCCGACCGTGCGGTCATCGACGCGCTCCCACCCGAGTCGGATGAACAACTTCTCGTAGCGGCACTGCACGGTTGCCTCGAACCGCAGCACTCCGGCGCTCTCGGCGTAGGCGCAGGCGGCGTTGATCAAGGCGGGCCCGACGCCCAGGGAGCGCGCGGCCGGCTCGGTGACCAGACGGCTGCCCGTCCACCATCCGATGTCGAGATCGGTTGCCGGTGCCAATCGCACCCCGCCGAGCACCCGACCGTCGGGTGCCGACGCGACCAGCACGATAGTGCGAGGGTCGTCGTCCACCGAGTCCGCGTCGCTGCTCGCGAACAAGCCCTGCTCGGCGACGAACTCCGCCTGCCGTAGTCGCCGGTAGGCGTGTAGCTCACGGTGGGAGTCGGCGGGGTGAATGAGATAGGCCGGGGTGTCAGCGCCGCCGGCCAGGATCGACAGGTCCGAGCCGGCGGGCGCCGCGCTGGTGGCGAACGGAATCATCACGCCCCCAGGTTTTGCAGAATGCTGCAGGCTCCGCAGGCTGCACAACCAGCGCGCTGGTCGGCCCCGGTCATCGCGGCACGCTGCAGCTGGGCTGCGACTGCACGACTGACCTGCTCGACGACAGCGGCATCGGGCGCTCGGGCGTCATCGTTTTCTACCGCGAGCGACCCTGCCTGCGGCCGGAAGGGGACGATGAACGGGTAGACACCCATTTCGATCAATTCCGTGGCGCCCCGGACCAATTCGTCGGGATCCTCACCGAGTCCGACAAGCAGGTACGTGGATACCTGGTTCCTGCCGAAAATCCGGACGGCTTCGCGCCATGCCTGTCGGTAGGACTCCAGGGGAACGGTCGACTTGCCCGGCATCCACTGACGGCGCACCTGCTCATCGAGGGATTCCACGTGGATTCCGATCGCGTCAGCGCCGGCCGCATGCAGATCCGCGAGGACGGTGAGGTCCTCCGGTGGTTCACATTGAACCTGGATGGGCAGCGACGGCACGGCCGCCCGCACCGCACGGACGCATCGGGCAAGGTGGCGCGCACCACGGTCGGTACCGGCTGATGTCCCGGTGGTCATCACCATCTGAGTGATGCCATCGAGGCGAACCGCGGCCTCGGCCACCTCGGCCAGCTCGGCGGGCCGTTTGACTGCGGTGGTGGCCCCCGACCGCAGTGATTCCTCGATTGTGCAGAACCGGCAGCGCTGGTCGGGCGCGTAGCGGATGCACGTTTGCACGACGGTGGTGGCCAGCACGTTGCGCCCGTGCAATCGCGCCAACTTCTCGTAGGGGACGCCCTCGGCGGTGGTGAAGTCGTAGAAGCGAGGTCGTTCGATGACTGTGACGTCCAGTCCGGTGTCATCCCCGTCGAGCAGGACTCGAGAACCGTCGAAGGTAAAGGGGCTCTGCGGGTTACGCGGGATGGCGGCGTTGAGCCCATTGATCACCAAGTGGCCGTCGCTGCTGGGCCCGGCCCCTGCGGTGCGGCTCACCGGGGGGCGGCCCCGGAAGCCGTGTAGCGCCAGGTCGACCCTGGTCGAGACAGACATGCGATCTCCTAGACGTTCGTGGTACGTGGACGCGGGACTCGCAAGGCGCTGCGCCGGACCTTGCCTGCGGAGTTGCGCAGTGGGCTGCGCGTAATGGCGATGTATGAGGGCAACTGCGCCGGCGTCACGCGGGGTCGGATGTAGTCCAGCAGCGATCGCGTGTCGAAGTCGTCGTCGTCGACCTCGACGACTGCATCGATGCCGCCGCCCGCGTCCAACACCACGGCGTCGCGGACGCCGGGGTGCCCGAGCAGGACGTGTTCAATCTGGCTGGGGTAGAGCACACCCGCATCGGTTCGAATCACATCGGCGGCCCTGTCGACGATGAACAGGTAGCCGTCGGCGTCGACGTACCCGAGATCGCCGAGGGTGTCCCAGCCGGTGTCCGTCCGTCGCGATGCCGCACCCCGGTAGACATATGCCGGATCACCGCCGCGCCGCATCCATATCTGGCCGATTTCACCGCTGTCGACCGATGAGCCGTCATCTGCCTGGATCCGAATCTCGGTGCCGCCGATGGGTTGTCCGACACTGCCGGGCTTGTTCAGCCACTGCTCCCCGGTGATCATGGTCAGCCCATTGGATTCACTGCCGGCGTAGACTTCGACGACGCGCTGTGGGCCAAGCCGTGCGATCAGCGCCTTCTTGTCAGCCGGTGCACATAGAGCGCCCAGATGGAGCAGCGTGTCCAGCGATGACAGATCGCTGTCGTCCCGGGTGCGTACGAGGCGGTGAATGCCGTTGGGATACAGCATGGTCCACGTGGCGCGGTAGCGTTCGACGAGTTCGCCGAAGCGGTGTTCATCAAAGTGGTCGGTCAGCACCAAGTGGTGCCCGGTCAGCAGTCCGCGGAACGCGTAGGTGAACTGGGCCGAGTGCCACAGCGGTGCGCACACCAGCTGGGTGGCACCCAGCGGCAAAAACGGTGCTACCGGCCGAGTGGGGTCGATCAGGGCCGGGGCGGTGGCGAGTACAAGTTTCGGGGTGCCGGTGCTGCCCGAGGTGACGACGGCCTTCCAGCTGTCCGCCGGCGGGTCAGCCGGTGCGACTGGGGCTGCACTCATGCCGAACATCGCTGGCTCCCAGGGCGTTTGCGGCCTCTGAGATTCACCGTCGACGACGAGAGCCGGGGCAGCCAGCGCCCGCACAGCGGCGCGGTCGTCGTCGGCGAGGTCGGGTGGCACCGGGTTGGGTGTCGCGCCGGCCTTCCAGATGGCGATGCAGGCGAGCACGAAGTGGATCCCGATGGGTAACGAGACGGTGACCAGACTGTTGTGGGTGACACCTCGTGATCGGTAGGTGTCGGCCAGTCGGTCGGTGATCGCGTCGAGTTCTGCTGCGGTGACGGCCACCCCCTCGTGGTCGCTGGTGACCACGACCCGGTCCGGGGTGGCCGCTGCCTGGGCGGCGATGACCTGTGCGAACGACTGACGTCGCGACATGGCGACCGTCAGTGTCCGACCGCGAGGCGGCGCACCGACTCGTGGTAGCTGCTGATGATGGTCACCGCGATGTGTTGGGCGTCACGGTCGATGCCGAGGAACCGCCCCGATCCCCACGTGTGCATCCACGGCAGCCCGATGAAGCTCAGCCCGGGCACGGAGGTGACACCGCGGGTCTGCATTGGGCGTCCCCCGCCATCGAACGCGCTCGCCTCGATCCATCGGTAATCCGGCCGATAGCCGATGGCCCACACGATGCTGGTGACACCCTCGGCAGCCAGATCCAGTGCGGTCGGGTCACATTGCGGCTCCCACACCGGGCGGTACCGTGATGCCGGCGGAGCATCGATGCCCTGGGCGTCGATGTAGGCATCGATGTCCGAACAGATCGAGTTGTACACCGAATCCGCGTGATCGAGAGCCGCGGTCAGCGTCGGTTCGAACCGCAGTGCGGCGTCTTTGCCGTCGGAGAGCACGCCGTAGAGTTTCATGCCTTCGGCAGCGAATTGGCGCAGATCGACGTCGCGGCCGCCGTCACGGCCCGTGACGTAATGGTTGGTTTTCTCGATTGCTGCCTTGCCGCCCGGATACTGTTGCGCCGGTTTGTCATACAGGCCCATATCGGACAGCCACGTCATGCAGTCGCGGCCCCGGTAGAACCGGGCCACCCGCGGCGCGTTGCCGACCGCGAGGTGCACCTGGCGCCCGGCCAGATGAAGATCCTCGGCGATCTGCGCACCGGACTGGCCGGTGCCGACCACCAGAACGGCACCGTCGGGCAGTTGGTCGGTGTTGCGGTATTGCTCGGAATGAATCTGGACGATGGATGGGTCCAGCGACCCGGCGAACGGCGGGACGACCGGCAGTGGGTAACCACCGGTGGCGATCACCGCGTGCTCACAGGTCAGGGTCTCGATGCCCGTGCGCGTCTGCAACGACAGCTCGAAGCCACCCTCTGCACGGTTGGTCAGTCGGGTCACCCTGGTGTGTGTCCGCAGCGGCGGCATAAACGTGGCCAGCCAGCCGCCCAGCCACTCCACCACCTCGTCCCGGGTCATGAACCCGTCGGGATCGGGGCCCCGGTAAGGGTAGCCGGGCAGCTTGCAATGCCAGTTGGGGGTGACGAGAGTGAAGTTGTCCCACCGGCTGTCGGCCCAGGCATGGACGGCCGTCTCGGCTTCGAGCACCACGTGTTCGATGCCGGCACGCTCGAGATACCAGCTGACCGACAGGCCGGCTTGTCCACCTCCGATGATTGCGACTGGAAAGTGCCGAGACGTCGTCATGATTGCTCCAGTGAGGGATGCATGGAAGTGACCTCGATGAGGTCACCGGCCGAGAAGCCCTTGGCGGCGAGGATGATTCGCTGCTGTGTCTCGGCAGCGGAGGTGCAGGCGAACCCGAAGCGAGTCCGGACCCGTTCGCTTGCCTCGGTCAGCGCCCGCTTTGACCGGTCAAGGAAGTCGGCGACGGTGTAGCGCGCGCCGACGCTGAGGTAGTCGTGCATCACCAGGCTGGGCGAGTAGCACCGCTGAATGCTGCCGTCGGGCCAGCGCAGCTCGAAGGTCATTTCAGGCATGGGCCAGTTCCCGCCACTTGGCCGCTTGGTGCGAATCGAGGTCCGTCAACGGCCCGTAGACGTCCGGTCGGCGATCTCGCAGGTGAAACATCCCGGCGCGCATCGTGCGGAATGTTTCATCGAGTTCGACCTCAGCGACTGCCATTCCGCTGCCCAGTAGGGTGGTGGCCAGCACATTGCCGCCGGGGTCCACGACTTTGGCGTTGCCGACGTAGCGGAGTGAGCCAAATGTGCCGCTCTGGTTCGACGCGACCCAGAACACCTGATTGTCCAGTGCCCTTGCCATGTCGAACAGGTTGAAGCGGTAGGTCCAGCGGTCGTCCTGCAAGTTTTCCGCTGTGGCCGTCCGTGCTGCCGGCCACGCAGAGAGGCTCGCGATGATCTGCGCGCCGTCGAGCGCCATCATTCGGGCCGCCTCGGGAAACGCTTTGTCGTAACAGATTTGCAGTCCGATTCGGCCGACTGGCGTGTCGTGAACGCCGTAGTTCGACCCGGCTGAGTATGACATTCCCTCGCCCAGCGGCTGATGGACCTTGCGGTACACACCGTAAACGGTGGCGCCATCGAGTAACACTGCCGTGTTGTACCGTGTTTCGCCGTCATCGGCGAGTTCGCAGATTCCGATGGCAACCACCAAGTTTCCCACCAGCTCCTGCACCCGGGCGATCTCGGGGCCGTCAATCCGGATTGCCGGCGGCAGTGAGCGTTTCGTAGTTTTCACCGTATCGCCGTGGTTGCCCAACGATGAGAGGTACCCGCCGATGGCGGCCTCGGGCAGTGCCATGAAGTCGACACCTTGTTCGCGAGCCTCTTCGGCGAGTGCGGCGATGAGTGCGTAGTTTTGTTCGAGGTCTCGCGTGAAGTTGGCCGAGACCGCGGCCAGCTTGGTCATTGTGTCTTGTCCGTCCTCTGAAAGTGTTTGCGCGCGAGTGCGATCAGACCATGTAGGTGGAGTTGATGATTGCGCCTTTGCGGGCATAGTGGATCAATGCATCTTGAACGTCGAGGGGGTGTGCCGGAATGACGCCTTCGATCAGGTCTTCCTCGCGGCCGCCGTGCAGCCCCAGTCCGAATCGGCAGCAGAACACGGTGCCGCCCTCGGTGATGAAAGTCGAGAGAGCGTCGTTGATGTTCTGCTCGCCGGGGAAGCCGGAGTCACCAGTCGTCGGAAAGCCGCGGGTCGCCAGGCAGTTGATGGCACCGGGGCCGTAGAAGTACAGAACCGAGTCGAAGCCTTTGCGTAGCGCGCGGGTCGCCTGCAGTACCGCGACGAAGGCCACCGAGGATTCGTGGGCGATGCCGTGTACCAGAGTGAAGTAGCTCTCGCCCGGCTCGGCTTTGTAGTCGGGGAAGATCTTGGTGTTGCCGTAGATGGTCGAGCCTTTCGGCAGCGAGGGGTGGGGGATCTCGGCCAGCGAGGCTTCGATGTTCTTCGTGATCGATTCGTCAAAAGACATGGGGCTCTCCAGGTTTGGTGGGGATGGATGCAACTGCGGTGCCGGTGGCCGGAGAAGTCGGCCAACTTCATTACAGGACCGCGCTATTTCGGGTTGGTTATCCCCGGAATACGTCTCTGTTGCCTTGTGCTCATCGTCGTAATGATCACGAAACACCCGGGCGGCGAACGAGTGGGGAGGTGGTGGCCGTCAACATCGCCACCCACATGTGCGGGACCTGGCGAAATAGCTAGGGCAGGGTTCGGTAGCCCCGGAGATATGACGATGGCGTGCATCCGAAGCGCCGCCTGAAGGCGCGGGTGAATGTGCCGAGGTCAGAGAACCCACTGAGGATGCCGGAACGCGATATTGGTTCGCCGTTGTCGAGCAGAGCGCGGGCGTGGACCAGCCGCTGGTCGCGAATGAACCGGGCGGGGGAGGAGCCGTCCTCGGCGAAGAGACCCTGCAGCAGCCGCAGTGAGATGTGATGAGTTCGTGCCACCATCGATGGATCCAGTGTGGGGTCGAGTGCGTTGTCGCAGATGAATTGGCGGATCCGTTCTGTCAACGCCTGTCGGTCGAGTGTGGCGGTGGGGCGCGGAGCCGCGTCGCGGATTGCCTCCTGTTGACCGGCGTGCCGCATCTCCGCCCTTTCCCGGTCCGTGGTGATATCGCGGAAGGCGAGCACCGTGCCCGGCCCTGACGGCATGTCGATGGGTGCACAGGACCACGCGATGGGAAAGCTCGTGCCGTCGCGGCGGATGAACCATTCGTCGGTTTGTGGTGTGTACGGCATGGGCTGACCATCGCGCAGGACCGAACACGTGTCCCGGGGATAGGTGGAACCATCAGCATGCCGGTAGTGGACGGTCTCATGACTGGGCATGCCGAGAAGCGCCTGCGGATCATGCCAACCCACTTCCGCCGCAGCGGCGGTGTTCGCGAACGCGATCTCGCCCTCACCAGTAACGACCCACACGGGGCTTGGCAATCGTTCCAGTACGTGCGCAGCGAATTCGTCGAACGACACGTCGGTCTCCCCAATCGCGAGCTTGACCCAAGATGGGGCCCTGAACTATCAGGGTGAGCGCGGCTGGTTTCTGAACGGTTCCATGAACGTTGAGCGCACGTTACTGGGCCGCATTGGGTATTGCCGGGCGCCGGGCGCGGGGCGGGCATCGTTGCGCGAATCGCCGGTAGCTGTGCGCAGATTGACTGGCTTTGCGCGGCTGTCGCCACGTTGGATGACGGCAGCCACCAACGCGATACGCGTCGGGTCGCGGAACCAGGAACCGTAACGAATCGAGGCAAACCATTCATGGCCGGCTCAACCCATTTCATCAAAGTCGATAAGAACAAGACACTCGCCGAAGAACCGCACACCGGTCACAATCGGTGGCACGAGGGGATTCCTCCCATTCTGACGATCGATCCGGGTGACACCGTGGTCATGGAGACACGGGACGCCTGGGACTCGCAGTTCAATCAAGACACCACCAATGACGATGTCGGGCGCGCCACTACCGATCTCGTCCACCCACACACCGGCCCGGTGTATGTCCGCGACGCCGAGCCCGGTGACCTCCTCGAGGTCCGCATTGGGCAAACGCGGTGCGCACGTTGGGGATACACCGTTCAGGTACCCGGCTTCGGCTTCCTGCGCGGCAAGTACACCGAGCCCCACATCACCAAGTGGGATATTTCCGACAACTGGGCAACAACCGAGCAGATCCCCGGCATTCGGATCCCGGGAGCCCCATTCATGGGGTCGATAGGGGTGGCTCCGTCGACATCGCTGCGGGAGACCTATCTGCGTCGGGAAGCTGAATTGCTCTCTCGCGGTGGTGCTGTCAACGGACCGCAACCACGCGGCGCCGTGCCTGCCGACCCGGCGATTGCCGGAGAGGCGTTGCGCACGATCCCGCCGCGCGAGATCGCGGGCAACATAGACATCAAACAACTCACCGCAGGTACGACGATGCTCATACCGGTAGCCACCGAGGGAGCGCTCTTCTCGGTCGGTGATGCGCACTTTGCGCAGGGCGACGGGGAAGTGTGCGGTACGGCGATCGAGACGGCGGCCACCTTCACCGCCGAGCTTCACTTACGCAAAGGTGAGGCCAAACGCCGGGGCATCGCCGGTCCGCAGTTCTTCCGAGACGACTTCATCATGGCCCCGGAATGGCAGGCACCTCGACGCTTCTATGCGACCACCGGGCTGCCGATCCGCGCCGACGGCATCAACGAGTCCGAGAACGCCAGCCTTGCCGCGGAAAATGCTCTGCACCAGATGATTTCGTATCTGGTCGATGAGTGGGGTTACGACGAACAACAGGCCTATACGATATGTTCGGTTGCTGTCGACTTGAAAATCTCTGAGATGGTTGATGTTCCGAACTTCATCGTCACGGCCGTGCTGCCCCTCGACATCTTCATCTGAGTGCCGTGGCTCTGTCACCTATAACATTCGGCATGGTGGGTCTGGCGTTCGCGCTCTGGGGAAACGCTCTGGTGAACCTCGGCGCCGACGCCGCACCCGCCCCACACACCGGTACGGATCCCGTCAAAACAGTTGCAGTGGCGGCGAGCCTGGTCGGCGCGATCACGTTACTGTTCACTTCGGTTTTCCTGCTCATCGCAGCTCCACTGGGCACTGAGCCGCCTGTGGTCGGTCTGCAGGTGTTGTTCTCTGCCATCACAGGGATGTACGGTCTGCAGTTCCTGGCCACGGCGATCGTCCAACTCAAAGGTTATGACTCCCGACCGCTCGGTAATTTCGCGCTGCTGACGGCGCCGATTCAATTGGTCGAAATGGTCCTGCTGGCAAAGTTCGCCTTTGCGGCGGGCATATCGACGGCACACATCGTGCTGCAGGAACTCACGCTCGGCGCATTCGCCGTCGCGGGGTTGGCCATTTGGGCCGGTACCCACGGGCGGATCTCGGCCAAGGCGGTCGGCTCGGCGATCATGGCGGCATTTGTCGGAACGCTGTATTTTCTCTTCTTCGCCGGCGGTCTGATCGCGCCACTCGCGTAGTCGTTGCCGACCTGCCTGTCCGGACGTAATGGTCACGGGCCGCGGTCGTTCACCGCGCCATCGATCACGAGTCGTGGTCCGCGAGATGACCGCTCGTGCAAACCCATTCGAAGTCTTCCACACCCATGCGAAAGGCACATTGGCTGATGTCACACCACTTGGACTCACCGCTGGCTCGTCAAGATCCCCGCCTTGACATAACCGATCTCTATGTCTTCAGAGGCGAAAGTGGCACCGTTTTCGTCAGCAACCACAGTCACTCGCTGGCCGGCGCCGATATCCCCCGGGGGCTACACCCCGAGGGGCGCTACGAATTTAACGTCGATTTCGACGGTGACGCCATTGAGGATGTCACCTATCGACTTGTGTTCGATGCGCGAGACGCAACTGGCGATCAAGGCTATCGCGTCGTACGTCTGTCGGGGTCGCATGCCGTCGACGACGCCGCCGAAGGTGTGGTGATCGGGGCCGGCAAGACCGGATCGGTTACCGATCTGGCTGGCGGCGGCCGCGCCTGGGTGGGCGAGGCCGATGACCCCTTCTGGATCGAACCGACGGTGCTGCACGCAGTAGGCAAGGCTTTCCACGACGGGGCAGTGATCGATCTTGCGGACTGGTCGCCGCGCGAGGCGGTCAACCTGTTCGCAGGGCACACGGTGTATTCGATCGTGCTCGAAGTGCCCGACCAGGAGCTCCGCGGCGCTGTCGGCGCTACCCGTGGAGAGATTGGTGTGTGGGCGTTGGCGAGTCTGGCCACCGACTCCGGGGGGTGGCGGCCGATCAACCGGGCTGGTCTTCCGATGATCCATCCACTGTTCACCCAGCTCGATGAGGAGCTCGGCGACAAGCTCAACACCACGGTGCCCGCCGAAGACCGCCAGCTCTACGCGCAGCCGCTAACGGCCATGGTGGCCAGTCTGATCGGAGCCAGCGGCACCGCGGTGGATGCCGAGTCCTACGCCCGCTATGTAACCGATCGGATCCTCCCGAACATGCTGCCCTACATCGTCGGGACACCAGCATCGTTTGGATTCGCGCGCTGGAACGGCCGGTCCTTGACCGACAACGCTCCGGAGGTCATGTTTTCCTTCGCCGCCAACACGGCAGTCAGCCTCGGCCTGACGCGCGAATCAGTGGCCGCTCAGCCCAGCGACCAATTCCCCTACGTTCACGCGGTGCCCGCCGCGCGCTGAGCACCGGCGGCGTTCGCCCCTCCAGGCTGGGCGCTCCCTCTGCGGAAGCTTGTGCCGCAGAGGGTTCGGTTGCGTCTAGTCGCCCGGTTCCAGCGCCGCCTGCGTCTGCGGCGAAACCGCCGCACGCTTGGACCGCCGCAACCGCTTCTCCAGTTTCGTCGCCGCCACCGACAGCGCGAAGTTCGCGCTGATCATCAACGCCGCGATCACGATCAGCGCGGGAATGTAGTTGCCGTACGAGGACCCGACCACGGTGCCCTGACGCACCATTTCGACGAAGGTGATCTGATAGCCGATCGCGGTGTCCTTGAGCACCACCACCAACTGTGACACCAGCACCGGCAGCATCGAAGTCACGGCCTGCGGCAACAGGATTGACCGCATGGTCTGTCCCCACCGCATGCCGAGCGCGGCCGCGGCCTCGCTCTGCCCGCGCGGCAGCGCCGTGACGCCGGCCCGCACGATCTCGGCGATCACCGCGCCGTTATAGAGCGTCAGACCCGTCACCACACCGGCCAGCGCCAGATGCGCCGACATGAACACGTCGTAGAGCGCGAACAGGAAGTAGGCGAAGATCATCATGATCAGCACCGGCACCGCGCGGAAGAACTCGACGATCACCGCCGCCGGCCATCGGATGAACGCGTTGTGCGACAGCCGACCCATACCCAGCAGCACACCGAGAATCAACGCGAGCACGATCGACAACCCCGCCGCCGTCAGCGTGCCCTCGACACCCGGCAGCACATACGTCTTCCACAGGTTGCCGGTCAGGAACGGCTCCCACTTGGCCGCCGTCAGCTGCCCCTTGCTGGCCAGCTTGGCCACCACCGCCCAAGCCACCAGTGCGGCAACGACAATCGCCACCACACTGATGATGCGGTTGCGGA
>JAEZIA010000010.1 GCA_023416315.1 Actinomycetes bacterium | reverse complement strand
CGGCCTGTCCCGAGGTCGCGGGAGTTCACCCCGTAGTAGGCGGCGGGTTGGTGCAGCCGGACGAACGGATAGGCCGTATTCCAGTGGCCGCCGGGTGTATCGGCGCGGTCGACGAGCATCACCGTGGCGTCGCTCTCGGCAGCGACCGTGTCAGCGAAGGCCAGCCCCATCGCACCCGCACCGATGACCAGATAGTCCGTCTGCACCGCTCGTCGTTCAATTCCCAAGGCGGGTCACCATTCCCGCGGCATGGACGTCGTCACCGACGCAGAACCAGCAGCGGACCGTCTCGCCGTCGGCGAGGTAGCGGATGGTCACGTTCTCGTCGCGGGCAATCGGGCGCCGATACTCCACCACCGCCCGGTACGGTGCGGTGGCGATGTGCGGATATCGGGCGGTCACCTCGTGAATGCCGTGCCAGTACACGGTATTGGTCACATGCTCGAAGATGTCGATGTCGGTGTCGCGCAGGGCAAAAGGAAGACTGTCGGCGTCCGGCGCGACGGCGCCGGGAAGCCAAGCCCGCCATTTGAGGCGATGCTCGTCGGTGGTGGTGGCGAGTCGATCGAAGAACTTGTCGGCCATCAACGAGGGCGTCAGCGTCTCCTTGTTCATGTTGATCCAGAAGCCCTCGGTGTCGATGCGGCCGCCGTCCGGGCTGTCCAACCGGACTCGCATCGTGCACCACCGAAGGGAGATGGCCGAGCACCACCGGTGGAACGTGATGTCCGCAGGCCATGGCATCGGCGTGATGACGTCGATGACGGTGCGCTGGACAATCCAGTGCGGGTGCGTGTGTTCGAACCCGGCGTCGATCAGCTGCTCGGCGCCGACTTCCTGGATGTAGCGGGCGACTCCGTCCAGGCGGAGCTGCTGATGCCGGTCGATGTCGCTGGTCAGCATCTTCCACCGCGTCGAGTAGACGTAACCGTCCTCGGGAAGTTCGGCCAGCGGGGCGTGCACATTACCGGCAGCGCTCGATGTCATTGCGGGCTCCGTCCCGTCAGCTGCATTGATGCGACGATACCCACGCAGGGTGACCACACCGAGCCGCTCGGCTAAACTGGTTGCTGCAACTCCGATTTCGGAGTTGGCGGACGAGGGAGCAGTACCCGCCCACGACAAGACTGACTCGCAGGAGGAGTCTCGTCATGGCCTGGGTAGTTCTGGTGTTTTCCGGGGTGCTCGAAGCCGTCTGGGCGGTCGCGTTGGGGGAGTCGAAGGGATTCCGCCGCCGGGTACCGACCGCCATTTTCGTCGTCGCGCTCATCGGCAGCATTGTCGGTCTGGCACTGGCCATGAAGACGTTGCCGGCCGGTACCGCCTACGCGGCATGGGTCGGAATCGGAGCGTCGCTCACCGTGGCCTGGGCGATGGTTCGGCGGCAGGAGGCCGCGACCACCGGGCGGCTGCTCATGCTGGCGTTGCTGGTCGGCTCGGTCATCGGCCTCAAGGTGGTGAGCTAGCGATGGCGTGGCTGGTGCTGCTGGTCAGCGCGGTTTGCGAAGCGGTCTGGGCGACTGCGCTGGCAGCGAGCGACAACTTCACCGACCCCACCGCCACCACGGTGTTCGTCATTGCGCTGGTTCTCAGCATGATCGGGCTGGCCAGGGCGGTGCGGTCGATTGCGATCGGCACCGCGTACGCCACCTGGACCGGACTTGGTGCGGCCTTGACCGTCGGCTATGCGATCGCCACGGGAGCCGAGTCGGCTTCGCCGGCCAAGCTGGTGTTCCTGGCCGGGATCATCGCGGCCGTTGTCGGGCTCAAGATGGTGCCCGCCAGACGGTGTGACCCTGCCCACCGTGGGGGTACTCGTGCGACATGACCCACGTCGATTCGCGCCCCGCCGCCGTCCGCAGGCAGGCGGAGCAACACGCTGACCAGGCCCGCCGCACGATGGCGCAGCGGCGTGCCGAACAAGCTGACGGCGGTATCAGTGGCTGGCTGAACGAGCGGGCCGGACAATGGGATCTGACCGGCCAGGACGAGGCGACCATGCAGCGCCAGAAATACCTGTGGAATTTCCTGGTGGATCACTGGTTCCGGATGGAGTTCGACGGCTGGGAGAACGTGCCCGAACCGCCGGCACTACTCGTGGGAATCCACTCGGGCGCCCCCTTCGTGTGGGACGCCTGGACGGTCGGGGTGCAGTGGTGGCGCCGGTTCGGCCAGGAGCGGACACTGCACGGCACCGCCCACGACGCGTTGATGGCGATGCCCGTGATCGGTCGTTACTTCCGCGCGATGGGGGTGTTGCCCGCCGCGCCCGACTCGATGGCCACTGCGCTGGCCGAAGGCCACGACGTGGCGGTGTGGCCCGGTGGTGAGGTGGACTCGCTGCGGCCGTGGAGTGAGCGGGACGTCGCCAACCTTGCCGGCCGCAAAGGCTACGTGCGGATGGCCATCAGGGCCGGGGTGCCGATCGTCCCGATCGCGACGGTCGGAGGAGCCGACGCGATGCCGGTGCTGATTCGCGGGGACCGCCTCTCCCGCGCCCTGCGGCTGGACAAGGTGTTGCGGCTCAAGGTGTTTCCGCTCGCAGTGTCGTTGCCGTGGGGGATCGCGCCTGCGGCGCTGCCGCAGCTGCCGTTGCCCGCGAAGATCCGTACCCGGCTGATGCCCGCGATCGAGGTCGACCACGATCCCGCCCGCGCCGAGGACGACGACTACGTCGAGCAGATACACCGACAGGTGCAGGACAGCATCCAGAGCGGGATGGACGCGCTGGCGCGTAAGCGCGCCCTGCCGCTCTTTTTCTAGCGACTTCGGCGCGAAAACCGCCGCTGAGCGAACGGAAACGCGCCGAAGTCGCGGAGTGCGGCGATGCGAGCGGCGACCTGGTCGACGACGGCACGGGTCGCCGGGTCGTCGGCCGCCTCGTAGCGGTCGTGGTCGGGGTCGTACCGGGCGCCGGCGATCGAGCCGTGGTCGGCGTCGAGCTCGACGACTTCCACCGGCCAGTCGATCCCGCGTAGCGCTGCGGCGAATTCGGTGGAGACCGAGGTCGGGACGACATCGTCGGCGTTGCCGGACAACAGCGTGAACGGGGCCCGCGCAGTGCCGTCGGCAACGCGATCGAGGACCGGACGGCCCGAGATCGGATCGTCGACCATGAAGGCGCCACCGAGGCAGATCGTCTGTGCCACCGACACATTGAATTCTGGGGCGCGCAACGTCAGACCGGCCGCCGCGGCTCCGCCCAACGACCAGCCGATGACGATGAGGCCAGGGCCCCCGGCGCGGGCCTGCGCGAACTGCACCGATCCCAGCAGATCCGCCCGGCCATGATCGGCGGCGTGCGAATTCCAGTCCGGCGCGACCACACAGATCCCGTGACCGGCGATCGCCTCGGCGAGCCCGCGCACCGCTGCGCGGGAGTCGGTCTGGGTGCCGTGCCAGAGCAGGGCGACGGG
>JAEZIA010000494.1 GCA_023416315.1 Actinomycetes bacterium | reverse complement strand
TGCCGACCTCTTCCTCGGTGGTCAACCGGAACGACCGGTAGGTCAGCGCCAGGATGAACGCGGCGATGCCCATCGCGATCACGATCGCGGTCAGGATCATGCCCTGCGCGAGCGGATCGGCCGTCGTCGTCTGCTGCCCGCTCGTGCGTCCGCGGATAGGCGGATTTCCGCTGTCCCCACCCACGGTGAGGATCAACAGGTTGACGGCGTTGCCGACCAGCAGCAGGCCCAACAGCATCCGGGTCAGGTTGCGCGAAAGCAGCAGGTACACACCGCAACTGGTGAGCCCGCCGATGATGATCAAGGGGACCAGATAAACGGTCATGATGCCTTCGCTCTCACCGCGGGACGGGCGGCGGTGGCCATTTCCTCGTCGATGCGCGCGCCGAGGCTGCGCAGCACGTCGAGCACCAGGCCCAGCACGATCAGATACACCCCGAGATCGAAGAACAGCGCCGTCACGAACTTCACCGTGCCCAGCAGCGGCAGGTGCAGTGTGATCACCGCCGACGACAGCGCGGGTGCGCCCAACAGCATCGAGCCGACGGCGGTGCCGGTGGACAGCGCCAGTCCGGCGCCGAGGATCTTGCCGGCGTCCAACGGCAGCGTCTCGCCGAGCTCGTAGCGCCCGCCCGCCAGGTAACGCAGCACCAACGCCAGGCCCGCGGTCAGCCCGCCGGCGAACCCGCCGCCGGGGGTGTTGTGGCCGGCGAAGAAGAAGTACACCGACAGGACCATGATCAGCGGGAAGATCAGCCGGGTCGCCACCTCGAGTACCAGCGACCGGTTGCGCGGGTCGCGCAGTTCGCTGCCGCGCAGCCACGTGGTGTCGCTGACTGCCGGGCTGTAGGCCATCGCCGGCAGAGCCCCGATGTCGGGCTGGCCGGCGTCGGACACCCGCGGCGGCGCGCCGAAGCGGCGATTGCGGAACACCAGCGACGCAACCCCGGTGGCGGCGACCACCAGCACCGAGATCTCGCCGAGGGTGTCCCAGGCGCGGATGTCGACCAGCAGCACATTGACGGTGTTGGCGCCGTGGCCGCGGTAGTAGGCGGCGTCCGGCAGCAGATCGGCGATCGGGGTGCCGGTGCGGGCGGTCATCGCGAACACCGCCAGCGTGGTGACGGTCGCGCCGACCGCCAGGGACAGGGCCACCCGGGGCAGCCGGAACCGTTTGATATTGGCCTCGTCGGCCTCGGCGGGCAGCGTGCGCAGCACCAGCACGAAGATCACCAGCGTCAGGGTCTCCACCAGGAACTGCGTCAGGGCCAGGTCGGGTGCGCCGTGGAAGGCGAAGATCGCGCCGCAGCCGTATCCGGTGATGCCGACCATCAGCACCGCGGCCAACCGGTTGCGCATGATCGTGGCCGCGACGGCGGCGGCCAGGATGAGCAGGCCGACCACCGGCTGGACGAGCGAGTCCCACAACCGCAACTGCGGGTTGCCGGTGGCGCCGAAGCACAGCACGCCGATCGGGAACAGCACCAGTGTCGAGAGGATCACCGATTGGGTGACCGGAATCGAGCCGCGCTGGGTGACCGCGGTCAGGCGCACCGAGGCGATGTCGGCGCCGCGGATGACGGCGTCGTAGATCCGGTCGGCGTTGCCCAGCGGCTGCCAGGCACCCACCCGCGCCCGGCGCAGGCGCTCACGGCTGAAGAACGCGGCGGTGCCCAGGGCGAGCACCAGCGCCGAGAGCAGCAGCGGCAGGCCGACGCCGTGCCACAGTTCCAGCGTGTAGTGGCCGTCGTCGGCACCGGCGGCAGGCATGGTCGCGGCGTAGTCGTCGAGGGTGGCGTCGAGCTGATGCGGTATCAGACCGAAGACCAGTCCGGCCACGGCCAGGATCGCCGGTGCCACCAGGAAACTGAGCGGGGGCCGGTGCAGGTTGGCCACCAGGATGGTGGGGCCGTGAGATCCCTTGCGCGCGAACGCACCCCACAGGAATCGCAGGCTGTAGATGGTGGTGAAGACCGAACCGGTCACCACCCCGGTGAGCACCACGGGTGCCCAGGCGCCGAGCGACTCGCTGTGGGCGATGGTCTCGAAGTCGGCCTCCTTGGCGACGAACCCCAGGAACGGCGGGATCGCGGCCATGCTCGCGGCGGCCGCGGCGGCGATCACGAACAAGACCGGCATCCGCTGACCCAGCCAGGCCAGCCTGCGGATGTCGCGGGTGCCGGTCGCATGGTCGATGACGCCGACGACCATGAACAGAGTCGCCTTGAACAGTGCGTGCGCGCAGAGCATGGCGAGCCCGGCGAGCATCAGGTCCCGGCCGCCGCCGCCGACCATGACGGTGATGAAGCCAAGCTGGCTGACCGTGCCGAACGCGAGGATCAGCTTGAGGTCATATTCGCGGACCGCCCGCCAGCCGGCCAGCAGCATGGTGGCCAGGCCGAGCGTGATCACGGTCGGATGCCAGCCCGGGGACTCGGCGAAACCGGGGGCCAGTCGCGCGATGAGATAGACGCCGGCCTTGACCATCGCGGCGGCGTGGAGGTAGGCGCTGACCGGGGTGGGGGCGGCCATGGCGCCGGGCAGCCAGAAGTGAAACGGTACGATCGCGGATTTGGACAGGGCGCCGACGAGTATCAGGACGACGCCGACGGCGACGGCGGTGCCGTGCGGAGGAGCGGCCACCAGTTCCGAGAGCAGGTAGGTGCCGGCTTTCTCGCCGAGGATGATGATCCCGGCCAGCATCGCCAGCCCGCCCGCGGTGGTGACCAGCAGGGCCTGCATGGCCGCGCGGCGGCTGGTGGCGCGCTCGGCGTAGTGCCCGACGAGCAGGAACGACAACACCGTGGTCAGTTCCCAGAACGTGTAGAGCAGCAGCATGTTGTCGCTGACCACCAGGCCGAACATGGCCCCGGAGAACGCGACGAGTTCGGCGGCGAAGCTCTGCAGCCGCTTCTCGGTGTGCCCGTCGCGGTGGTGGAAGTACTCGGCGCAGTAGAACAGCACCAGCGCACCGATGCCCAGCACGAGCACGCTCATGATCGCGGCCAGGGTATCGAAGCGCAGATCGATGTTCATCGACAGCTCGGGCACCCAGGGGATGTTCACGGTCGTGGCGGAGTCCCCGGCGGCTGGCCAATTGGCCGCGACCCAGATCAGTGAGGCCGCCGGCACCAGCGCGAGCGGATAAAAGGCCAGCCGTCCCCATCGGTGCACGAGCGCCGGCGCCACAGCGGCGGCGATCGCATGCGCGATCAGGATGACGAGCATGGCACTCCGATCTATGGGACGCGCCAGCGCGTCGATGATCTCTTGGTCGGGGTGTCAGCCAAAATTTTTCGGCTATGTCCTGTCAACAGTCTACTTGGTTGACGGTGCGGCAGAATCCCCGGCCGGAGTGCCCAAGTGCTCAGCGATATGAAGTTTTCGTCGAAAGTGCTTGAGCGGCAATGCGTCTCAACATGTTTCGGACCGCAACCCGGTGGCCCCCGGATCCGATCACCAGGGCTCGGTAGATCCTTCCCTTGAAGCCGGGAAAATCCGCCCAGGTCTGGGCCGCCACGCGGGTGCCGCCGTCGACCTCCGAGAGCACGAAGATCAACGCGTACACCGAGAACCAATGCCGACCTTTGAGCGCGAAGCGCTCGGGTGGTTCGGCCTCATCGAGAACGAACCCGAACGGCACGGTCCGGGGGTCGTCGGGATTGCGGCACAGCGTTCGGACGACGGCCTGCCACGTCGCTGCACGATCCGCGGCCACGGTTATGGCATGCTCATCGATATAGGGCAACTGTTCCATATAGAAGGACTGTACTAGATCGTGGCACCTCCGCGGAAGCATGAAACCGACGCGATCCTGGATGCGGCTCGGGGGCTGGTGCTCGCCGGCGGGCCCCGGGTGGCCGGGGTCGCGGCCATCGCCAAGGCAAGCGGTGCACCCGTCGGCACCCTGTATCACCGCTTCGGCGATCGCGACGGCATCCTCTCCGCGACGTGGTTGCGCGCGTTGGAGCGGTTCCAGTCGCTGGTGCTGGCGGCGAGCGCGGCCTCGGCGGTCGAGACGGTGGTCGCGATGGCGCTCTCAGCGGTGGAGTACGCCCGCGACTATCCCGAGGATGCGCGGCTGCTGCTGACCTTTCGGCCCGAGGACCTGGTCGACGCCGACGGTGCCGGCCTGGCCGCCGACATCGCCGACCGCAACGCCCCGTTGATCGAGCGGTTGCGACGGCTGGCCCGCGAGCTGTACGGCGACGCGGATCGGCGCGCGCTGGACACGCTGCAGCGCGCCGTGATCGATCTGCCGTACGGCGCGGTGCGCCGTCACGTCGGGGCGGTGCCGGAGTGGCTGCCCGAAGACTTGTCGGCCTCAGTACGTGCGCTGGTGGCCGCCTACCGGCAGTAGGTGCGCACCGGCAGCATGTGCCCGAGTAGGCCGATCGCCCCGCCGAGGATCGGCCAGATCGGCCAGAAGTACGCCGCCTCACCGGTGCTGAGCGCGACGGCCAGCCATACGGTCAGCACGATCACGACCATGGCCAGATAACCGGCGAGATGGAACCGGACCGAGGCGCGAGCGGCCTTCCGGCGGGCCGCGAGGCGTCGGGGATCGGTACGCCGGAGCTGCTCGACCGGAAGGTCGGCGACGACGCGACGTAACTCCTCGCCGGTGCCGGCGGCGAAGACCGCCTGGACGCGGGCGTCGTACTCGGTGAGGTCGAAATAGCCCTGTCCGAGTGCTTGTAAGAGCAGGTCGGCGGTGGCTTGCCGGTCGTGGTCGCCGACCCGGATGACGGTGGTGGTCATACCGTCCAACTCTGACATGTCACTAGTGGACTGTCAATGGATGATGTTGAATCGAGGCATGGTCGATCAGGACAGAATCGTCAGCGCCCGCAGGACGGTTGCCGCGCCCGCCGCGGTGATCTTCGAGTTGATCGCTGACCCTGCACGGCAGCCCGAATGGGACGGCAACGACAACCTCGCGCACTCCGCGCCCGGCCAGCGGGTGCGCGCCGTCGGGGACGTCTTCACGATGACGCTGACGATCGGGGCCGAGCGGGAGAATCACGTCGCCGAGTTCGACGAGGGTCGGCTGATCGCGTGGCGCCCCGCACCGGCGGGCGGCCGGCCACTCGGCCACCTCTGGCGCTGGCAACTCGAGCCCGTCGACGACGCCACGACGGTGGTCACCCACACCTACGACTGGACCGACCTCACCGATCCCGAACGCCTGCCGCGGGCGCAGGCGACCACGGCGGACAAACTGCAGGCGTCGATCGACCGGCTCGCGGCACTCGCCGAAAAGTCCTAGCGGCCTGCGGCAAACGCGCGCAGCGACTCTACCTGGAGTGCGTCGAGCGACGGCCGCACGGTCTCGCGGGCCTTGGCCACATCCTCGGCGGTGACGTCGGCGGCGTCGATCGAGCGGCGCATCGCGGTCAGCGCGGCCTCACGCAGCAGCGCCACGCAGTCGGCGGCGCTGTACCCGTCGAGCTCACGGGCCAGCGCATCGAGATCGACGTCCGGTGCCAACGGCACGGATTTTCCTGCGGTGCGCAGGATTTCGCGGTGAGCGTCGGCATCCGGGGGCTCGACGAACACCAGCTTCTCCAGCCGGCCCGGGCGCAGCAGCGCCGGGTCGATCAGGTCCGGACGGTTGGTGGCGCCGAGCACCACCACGTCGCGCAGCGGCTCGATCCCGTCGAGCTCGGTCA
>JAEZIA010000491.1 GCA_023416315.1 Actinomycetes bacterium | reverse complement strand
ACCCCGTTAGAAGCAGGTGAGACCAGTGCCGACCGGCAAGGTGAAGTGGTACGACGCCGAGAAGGGATTCGGCTTCCTGTCCCAGGAGGAGGGCGAAGACGTCTACGTGCGTGCGTCGGCCCTGCCCGCGGGCGTCGAGGGTCTCAAGGCCGGCCAGAAGGTCGAGTTCGGGGTGGCGTCGGGCCGTCGCGGGCCGCAGGCGTTGAGCGTCAAGTTGATCGACCCGCCGCCGAGCCTGACGCGGACGCGACGTGAGGCTACCCCGGTCGAGCGCAAGCACACCCCCGACGAACTGCACGGCATGGTCGAGGACATGATCACGCTGCTCGAAGGCGTGGTGCAGCCCGAGCTGCGCAAGGGCCGCTACCCGGATCGCAAGGTCGCCCGCCGGGTGTCCGAAGTGGTCAAGGCCGTTGCCAGGGAGCTCGACGCCTAACTGGCGCACACTGGGTTCGTGGCTGCTTATGTCGCCGGAGGCGGCGAATTCAATCGCGATACCAACTACATCACCACCCGGATCACCGCCGACGGTGCCGACGGCTATCGCGTCGAGCCCGGCCGCTACCGGCTGATCGTCGCGCGCGCCTGTCCGTGGGCGAACCGGACGATCATCGTGCGTCGGCTGCTGGGCCTGGAGGACGCGTTGTCCATCGGGTTCTGCGGTCCGACGCACGACGAGCGCAGCTGGACCTTCGACCTCGATCCCGGCGGCGTCGACCCGGTGCTGAAGATCCCGCGGTTGCAGGACGCCTACTTCGCCCGCTTCCCGGACTATCCCAAGGGCATCACGGTCCCGGCGATCGTCGAGGTGGCCACCGGCCAGGTGGTCACCAACGATTTCGCGCAGATCACGTTGGACTTCTCCACCGAGTGGACGGCCTATCACCGCGACGGCGCGCCGCAGCTGTACCCCGAGCCGCTGCGCGACGAGATCGACGATGTGGCGCAACGCATCTACACCGAGGTGAACAACGGGGTGTACCGCTGCGGGTTCGCCGGCACGCAGGAGTCTTACGGACGCGCCTACGACCGGCTGTTCGCCGCGCTGGACTGGCTGTCGGAGCGGCTGGCCGACCAGCGATACCTGGTGGGGGACACCATCACGGAGGCCGACGTGCGGTTGTTCACCACCCTGGCGCGGTTCGACCCGGTCTACCACGGCCATTTCAAATGCAACCGGGCCAAGCTGGCCGAGATGCCGGTGCTATGGGCCTACGCCCGAGACCTGTTCCAGACCCCGGGATTCGGCGACACCTGCGACTTCGTCCAGATCAAGGCGCACTACTACATCGTCCACGCCGACATCAACCCGACCGGGATCGTGCCGAAGGGTCCGGACCTGTCGAACTGGCTGACGCCACACGGTCGGGAAGCCTTGGGCGGCAGGCCCTTCGGCGACGGGACCCCGCCGGGGCCGACGCGCGAGGGGGAGCGGGTGTCGCCCGGACACGGCGCGAACTAGGGCCAGGTCAGCCGGACCGACCACTCCGCGTGCGGGGCGTCGCGCAGTTCGCCGCTCGGGTCCTGCACGAGCGTGAGCAGCTGCACGACCACACCGGTGAGCCTGCCGCGCTGCGGGTCGACCGTCGGAATCGTCACGGCCAGTTCGGTATTCGGCCGATACAGCGTCGTTGTCGAGTTGCGCTCGTCTTCGTAGACCCGCAGCAGCCGCCACGGCGCACGCCCGATCGAGGTGGGCACCGAGAGTTGCACCGGATTGCGTTCGGTGACCGACAGCTGTCCCTGGTTCTGCGGGTTCTGGCAGTCGTTGAGGTTCACCACGTTGCAGTACACGTACGGACCGACCCGCACGGTGTGCCCGTAGGAGTAGGCACTGATCTCGGGCAGATCGGATCCACCGTCGCGGGTCAGCACCCAGGCACCGACACCCGCGCCGGCCGACGCCAGCACCACCAGGACCGCCAACAGCCAGCGGATTGAGCGGCTCATCGGTTGGTCACCGCCGATGCGCCCTCGGGTTCGGCCAGCACCGGACGGTTCCCGCCGAAGCCGGGGATCAGCGAGTCACCGCGATAGCTGACGACGGTCTGCGCCAGCCCGAGGATCAGCAGCGCGCTGATCGCGGTGAAGCCCACCCACAGCTCGGTGTACACCAGCACCCCGATCGCGCCACCCAACACCCAGGCCAGCTGCAGCACGGATTCCGAGCGCCCGAACGCCGAGGCTCGCGATTCCTCGGGCAGGTCGTCCTGCAGCGACGCGTCCAGCGACGCCTTGCCGATTGCGGTCGACGCCGAGGTGATCAAGGTGGCCACCGCCGCGACGATCAGGTTGCCGGTGATCGCGGCCACCACCGCCATCACCGTCACCGCCACCGTGCACCGCACCACGAGCGTCGCCGGCCTGCCCAGCTGCATCCGCGCCGCGGTGAAGTTGCCTGCGAAGTTGCCGATGCCGGCCGCCGCGCCGAGCAGGCCCAGCATGCCCAGCTGAACCCAGCCGCTGGCCTGATGCGCCTTGGCGACGAACGCCGGATACAGGAACAGGAACCCGACCATCGCCTTGATCGTGCAGTTCCCCCACAGCGAGGTGATGATGTTGCGGCCCAGGGGTTGTCGCGGGGCGCCGGTCTTCGCGGCCGGCTCGTCCACCCACCCCATCGGCCCGTTCTCGCCGTGATAGGTCAAGGTGGCCGGAACCTCACCCTCGGTGACCTCTACCCAGCGCGGGATCCGCATCGACAGTGAGGCGCCCGCGACCGCCACGAAGACCACGACGAACAGCGCGCCGGGCAGCTGGAACACCGTGGTGAGCAGATACTCCGCTCCGGCGGCGATACCGCCGCCGACGATCGTGCCCCCGATCAGCCCGAACATCGTCAGCCGTGAATTGACCCGCACCAGGTCGATCGTCGGCGGCATCACCCGCGGTGTGACCGCACTGCGCAGCACGCTGAAAGACTTGGACAGCACCATCATTCCCAGCGCACACGGGTAGAGCACCCAGGACGGATAGCTGCCGGTGACGCCGTCGTAATCCATGATCAGCACGAATGCCAGTGCGGCGCGCAGGATGAACGACATCGCCAGCGCCGCGCGCCTGCCGTGCTGCACGCGATCCAGCGCGGGCCCGATCAGCGGTGCGATCACCGCGAACGGCGCGATCGTGATCAGTAGGTAGAGCGCGACCTTGCCCTTGCTCTCCCCGGAGGCGGCGGCGAAGAACAACGTGTTGGCCAGCGCGACCGCCATCGCCGAGTCCACCGCGAAGTTGGCGACCACCGGCCACGTCAGCGCGGTCAGACCGGACTTGTCGGCGCCGTCGGCGGTGGCCGCGCGGTGCACCATCGAATACACCTTGGTGCCCATCTCGCGGCTGCGCATCGCGGCGCCTCGCCCGCGAGTGACCCGTTCGTCGGCGCTGCGCGAGCCCGGCGGCGGCCCGAGATTCTCGGTGCGCTGCTCACCCAGCGGGGGCAGATAGCGGTTCGAACTGGGCATCGAGTTGGACCGGCGGGTGGCCTCGGAGCGTCGGTAACCGTCACCGTCGCTGGGATAGTTGGCCATCCCCGGGTGTTCTCCGGACCCGCCGGCCGAGTAGCGGCGATCCGGCCCGAAGGCCGGATTCGCGCGGGGTTCGTCACGCCGGCTTCCAGACACGACACGATTGTCCCCTATCCCGGCATACCGGGCGCGCACGTGACCGGTGTGGCTGCGCACATCGACCGTGAGGCAAGATTGGTGACGATGGACAGCACCCTGGACGCGAAAGAAGCCACGGCGCCCGCCGCCGAGCCGACGGCTGAGGTTGCCGCGGTGTTGAACGGCGCGGTGGACCAGGCCCGCCAGGCCATCGTCGAACACAGCGGTGACACGGTCGGCGAATACCTCGGCGTCAGCGTCGAGGACGAGACCGCGGCCACCCACCGATTCCTGGCCAAGATGCCCGGCTATCAGGGCTGGCAGTGGGCCGTGGTGGTGGCCGCCTACCCGGGCGCCGACCATGCCACGGTCAGCGAAGTCGTGCTGGTACCCGGCCCGACCGCACTGCTGGCCCCGGCTTGGGTGCCGTGGGAAGAGCGCATCCAGCCCGGCGACCTGAGCCCGGGGGACCTGCTGGCGCCCGGCAAGGAAGACCCACGGCTCGCCCCGGGATACACCGCCACCGGTGATCCCGCGATCGACGACACCGCCTACGAGGTGGGCTTCGGCCGGCGTCAGGTGCTCAGTGCACTCGGCCGCGACGAGACCGCGCAGCGCTGGCACGACGGCGACCACGGCCCCGGGTCGCCGATGGCCCGCGCGACCAAGCGGGTGTGCCGCGACTGCGGCTTCATGGTTCCGCTGGCCGGCGCGCTCGGCACGATGTTCGGGGTGTGCTGCAACGAGATGGCGGCCGACGCGCATGTCGTCGACTTCGAGTACGGCTGCGGCGCGCATTCGGACACCCCACAGCCGGCCGGCACCGGATCGCCGCTGTACGACCCGTACGACGACGGGGTGCTCGAGGTCATCGAGGCTCCGACGCCTGCGGCCGACGCCACCGAGAGCTCCGAAGCTCCCGAACCGGCCGAGGCACCCGAGGCATCTGAGGCACCCGAGACCCCCGAAACGGTCGAAGGGGCCTAACTCTCGGCGGCGGCCTTGATCCTCGCCAGCGACTCGTTCATTCCGGCGACCAGTTCCTTCTCGAAGCTCGGCACGCCGCCCATGGCCGCGTTCACCGCCAACGTCGAGACGGCCTTGACGCCGTTCTCGGCGTGCCGGGTCTCGACGACGCGAGTGCCGGTCGCGGTGGGTTCGAGCTCGTAGCTCCACACGGTGTTGTTGGCGTTGACCCGAAACGCCAGCTTGCGCTGCGGGATGAGCTCGGTGATCGTCGACGTCGTCGGCCAGAACAGGTTGTTGCGCCGGTTGAGGTTGAACGTGCGGGTGCCCGGCCGCACTTCGCCCAGTGGCTTCATCAGCCGGCACTGCGGACTCCACCTGGGCATGTTGCCCAGGTCCGCGATCAGGGTCCACACCTTCTCGACCGGAGCGTTGATCTCGATTTCTGCTTGCAACAGCGGCGCTGCCATGGCTCTCCTTCGCGTTGGGTCGGTCAGTCTGAGTGCGGATCCGGGCCGGTCTGCAGGCCGGTCTGTGCGCCCCGCGACCCGCGCCGGGCGGCGGTGCGCTGCCAGAGGAAGATCGACGTCCCGAGCACCCCGGTGCCCAGGCCCGCGATCGCGATCGGGCGCCACGACTCCAGCGCCCCGACCGTGAACGCCGCGATCGTGGCCAGGGCCCACAGCGCGGCGCCGGCGAGGACCACCGGCCACGGGTCGAGCAGTGCCGCGGGCAGCGCCGGCGGCACGGGTTCGGCCGTCGGCTCCCGTCTCGGCTCGCGCTGATCGGAAGACATTGTCGTCCAAGGTAACCGATTCACGCCACCGCCTGGCGGGCATCTACCGGCCGGTTCATCGGCGGTCGCGCGGCGTTGTGTCGTACTGTTTGCGTTTGTGTTGGACGGTGACCTGCGGCTGGCCAGCGATTTGTCGCTGGCTGTGATGCGGCTGGCGCGCCAGTTGCGGTTTCGCCGGACCGAGTCACCGGTGACGCTCTCGCAGTTGTCCGCGCTGGCCACCCTGGCCAAGGACGGCCCGATGACGCCGGGCGCACTGGCCTGCCGGGAGCGGGTCCGGCCGCCGTCGATGACGCGGGTGATCGCTTCCCTGGCCGACCTCGGTCTGGTGGTGCGCACGTCGCATCCCTCCGACGGCCGTCAGGTTCTGGTGGCGGTGTCCGAGGCCGGTGCGGCCCTGGTCGACAGCGAGCGCCGCGCCAGCCAGGAGTGGCTACGCGGCCGGCTGGCCACCCTCGACACCGACGACCGCGACATCCTGCTGCGGGCCGCCGACCTGATGACCGTGCTGGTCGACGAAGACGCGTGAGCGACAACGCTTTTGGCGCGGTTGACGTTGTAGACATCACCGACCCGGCCGATCCCCGCGTCGACGACTTCCGCGATCTGAACAGTGTCGACCGCCGACCCGATCTACCGAGCGGCAAGGGGCTGGTGATCGCCGAGGGCGTGCTGGTGGCCCAGCGGATGATCGCCTCGCGGTTCACCCCGCACGCCTTCCTGGGCACCGACCGTCGCCTCGCCGAACTGGGCACCGACCTGAGCGCGGTGCGGGCCCCGTTCTATCGGGCGTCGGCCGAGGTGATGGCGGAGGTGGTCGGCTTTCACCTCAACCGCGGCGTGCTCGCGGCGGCGCGCCGGCCACCGGAGCTGACACCGGCCGACGTGCTCGGCGACGCGCGCACGGTCGCGGTGCTCGAAGGCGTCAACGATCACGAGAACCTCGGTTCGATCTTCCGTAACGCCGCAGGCCTCGGTGTGGACGCGGTCATCTTCGGGGCCGGCTGTGCCGACCCGCTGTACCGGCGGGCGGTGCGGGTGTCGATGGGTCATGCCTTGTTGGTGCCGTTCGCCCGGGCCCAGCAGTGGCCTGGCGACCTCGAGGAGTTGCGCGAGCGTGGGTTTCGGCTGCTGGCCATGACGCCCGATCCGGCAGCGCAGACCCTGGCCGCCGCGATGGCCGGGCTGACGTCGCAGCGGGTCGCCGTGCTCGTCGGCGCCGAGGGCCCCGGGCTGACCGAGACGGCGATGCGGGCCAGCGACGTCCGGGTCCGTATCCCAATGTCACGGGGCACCGACTCGCTCAACGTCGCCACCGCGGCGGCGCTGGCGTTCTACGAGCGGGCGGCTCGGTAAGGTCCCCGTTGTGACAGACGAGACGACGCCCTGGGGGACCGGGCTGACGGTCGCGGCCTTCGTCGCCGCGGTCACCGGCGCCGCGATCGTGGTGCTCAGCCTCGGCATGATCCGGGTGCATCCGCTGGTGGCGGTCGTGCTCAACCTGATCGCGGTCGGTGGGCTGGCACCCACGCTGTGGGGCTGGCGACGCGTGCCGGTACGACGCTGGTTCGTCCTGGGCGCCGGGATCGGCGTCGCCGGCGGCTGGATCACGCTACTGGCGATGGCCGCCAGTCAGTAACGCCTCAGCGCTCGCCGCTGGACCGCACCCCGAGCAGCACATCCTCCCAGCCGGGAACGGCGGGCTTGGCCTTGGCGCGCTTGGCCCGCGGGGCGGGTGCGGGGGCCGGAGCAGGTGCCGGCTTCTCCTCGACCGGGGCCGGTGCGGGTTGCGGCGGCTGCTCCTCGAACTCGAGCTGCGCGACCGCAGCCACCGGCCGCAGCGGGGGGCGCTCGAACGTCGGGTCGATCAGCTCGCTGGCGGCGTCGTCCAGTGCCGACACCGTGCCGCCGTGCGCCCCGGGGCTGAACCGGAAGTGCGCGACGTTGTCGGACAGTCCGGCCTGCCACGCCATCTGGACCACCCACCGGCCGTCCTCGCCGCGCCAGGCATCCCACGACGTCGCCTCGGGATTGTGGCCCCGCGCCACCAGGGCGGTGGTGATGGTGTCCTGCAGCGTCGTCACCGCCGGGCCGTCGGCCAGCACCGGATGCGCGGCGCCGGCCAGCTCGGCCGCCCGGGAGCGCTCCAGCAGCACCGGGTGCGCGAAGCGCTCGACCTTGCTGATGTCCATGCCGGACGACGCGGCAACTTGCTCGACGGACGCACCCGCACGGATGCGCGCCTGGATGTCCCTGGGCCGCAACACGCCTTTGACCTCTTTGTCCCTCGGGGTCTGGCCCAGCGACCGATCACCGCGAACCGCGGCACGCAGCCGATCGTCGACCTGCAGGGTGAACTTGTCGGCCGGGTCGGGACCTTCGCAAATAATGTGCCTGCCGTCGACATCGAGTCCGATCACCCTGAGTTCTCGCATGTCGACCTCCTTCGCCCGGACTTTAACGC
>JAEZIA010000397.1 GCA_023416315.1 Actinomycetes bacterium | reverse complement strand
TTGGCGGCACCGTAGTTGGCCTGACCGACCGGCCCGGACAGCCCGGCTTCGGAGGTGGTGTTGATGATCCGTCCGTAGACCGACCCTCCGTTGTCCTTGGCCTGGTTGCGCCAGTACGTCGCGGCATTGCGGGTCAGCAGGAAGTGTCCGCGCAGATGCACCGCGATGACCGCGTCCCAGTCCTCGTCGGACATGTTGAACAGCATGCGGTCGCGGGTGATACCCGCGTTGTTGACGACGATGTTCAGCCCGCCGAGGCCATCGGCCGTGGACACGAGCTCGTCGGCGGTCGAGCGCTGGCTGATGTCGCCGGCGACCGCGACACCCTTGGAGCCCGCGGCACTGATCTCGTCCAGTACGTCGGAGGAGTCGAGCGCCTTTGCCATGTCGTTCACGACGACGGTCGCACCGGAGCGGGCCAGGCCGATCGCCTCGGCACGTCCGAGGCCCGAGGCGGCACCGGTCACCACGGCGACGCGGCCGGACAGATCGGTGGCGTCACCAGTCACATCAGCAGTCAACTTACTAATACCTCTAGTCTCTGCGGGTCAGGGCGGCGCGCGGGCATTCGGCGATGGCCTGCTCGGCGAGCCCCTCCTGATCGGCGGGGATGGGATCCTTGGTCACGTACACGTAGTCCTCGTCGTCCAGTTCGAACAGGTCCGGCGCGATTCCCACGCAGACAGCGTTTCCTTCACAACGATCACGGTCGACTTCGACTCGCACGAGAACCTCCTTGACTGACAGACCCCGGCGACGGGGGCGTTCGCAGCACCACGATACGACCAGATCGAGCGATATCTGACCCCAACGGACGCTGGACCACAAGACTAGAACGTGTTACAACCAGGAGTGTCGGCGGGTCGCCGGCAGCATGCAACTTCAGCGAAGGATCGACTGCGATGCGGATCAGTTACACCCCTGAACAAGAGGAGCTGCGCCGCGAACTGCGGTCCTACTTCGGCAAGCTGATGACGCCGGAACGCCAGGAAGCGCTCTCCTCGACCTCCGGCGGCGAGATCGGCATCGGCAACGTCTACCGCGAGACCGTGTCGCAGATGGGCAAGGACGGCTGGCTCACGCTGAACTGGCCCGAGGAGTACGGCGGCCAGAACCGCGATCCGATGGACTCGCTGATCTTCACCGACGAGGCCGCCGTCGCAGGCGCACCGGTGCCCTTCCTGACGATCAATAGCGTCGCGCCGACGATCATGGCGTTCGGCACCGACGAGCAGAAGAAGTTCTATCTGCCCAAGATCGCCTCCGGTGATCTGCACTTCGCGATCGGCTACTCCGAACCCGGCGCGGGCACCGACCTCGCGGCGCTGCGTACCGCCGCGGTGCGTGACGGCGACGATTACGTGGTCAACGGGCAGAAGATGTGGACGAGTCTGATCCAGTACGCCGACTACGTCTGGCTGGCGGTGCGGACCAACCCGGAGGCCAAGAAGCACCGCGGCATCTCGGTGCTGATCGTGCCCACCACGGCGGAAGGCTTCTCGTTCACTCCCGTGCACACGATGGCGGGGGTCGGTACCAGCGCCACCTACTACCAGGATGTCCGCGTGCCGGTGTCCAGCCGGGTCGGCGAGGAGAACGGCGGCTGGAAGCTGGTGACCAACCAGCTCAACCACGAGCGCGTCGCCCTGGTGTCCGCCCAACCGATCTTCTTGGCGCTCAACCAGGTTCGCGAGTGGGCGCAGAACACCAAGGACGCCCACGGCAACCGGCTCATCGATTCCGAGTGGGTGCAGCTCAACCTGGCCCGGGTGCTGGCCAAGGCCGAATACCTCAAGCTGATCAACTGGGAGCTCGCCTCCGCCAAGAGCGGGACGCTCAACCCCGCCGACGCCTCGGCGGCGAAGGTCTTCGGCACCGAGCTGGCCACCGAGGCCTACCGGCTGCTGATGGAGATCCTCGGGCCGTCGGCCACGCTGCGCCAGGACTCGCCCGGCGCCCTGCTGCGCGGCCGCGTCGAGCGGATGCACCGTGCGGCACTGATCCTCACCTTCGGTGGTGGCACCAATGAAATCCAGCGCGACATCATCGGCATGGTCGCGCTGGGCCTTCCCCGAGTCAACCGCTGACGAGAAGACTAGGACCGAAATGGATTTCACCAGAACAGAAGCCGCGCAGGATCTTTCGGGTCTGGTCGGCACCATCGTCGACGCCGTCTGCACGCCACAGCATCAGCGTGAGCTCGACGGCCTCGAGCAGCGCTTCGACACCCAGCTGTGGGGCAAGCTGATCGACGCCGACATCCTGTCCACCGCCGCCCCGGAATCGGTGGGCGGGGCCGGATTCGGGGTGCTGGAGCAGACCGCGATCCTGGCAGCACTGGGCCGCCAGCTGGCCGCGGTGCCCTATCTGGAGTCGATCGTCCTCGGTGCGGGAGTGCTGGGCCGAGTCGGCTCGCCGGAACTGCGCGAACAGTGGGCGGCACCGGCGGTGGCCGGCGAGAAGATCCTGACCGTCGCCCTCGACGGGGAGTTCGGCCAGGGCCCGGTCCAGGCGACCGCGTCCGGTGACGGGTTCCGGTTGACCGGCACCCGCACCCAGGTGGCCTTCGGCCCGGTCGCCGACGCGTTCCTGGTTCCTGCCGAGACCGATGCCGGCACCAGGGTGTTCCTGGTGAGCGCCGCGGATCCGGGCGTCTCGGTGACAACGCTGTTGACCACCGGACGCAACAGCGCCGGCGAGCTCGACCTCGCCGGTGTCGAGGTCGGCGCCGACCGGATCGTCGGCGACGCCGAGGTGCTGGCCTGGCTGTCCACGCACAAGACGCTGGGTCTGACCGCGTTCCAGCTCGGCGTGCTGGAGCGCGCGCTGGAGCTGACGGCCGAATATGCCCGCACCCGTGAGCAGTTCGACCGGCCGATCGGCAGCTTCCAGGCGGTCTCGGCGCGCCTCGCCGACGACTACATCGACATCAAGGGACTGGGACTGGCGCTGGTGCAGGCATCGTGGCGTCTGTCGGAGGACCTGCCCGCCGATCCCGAGGTGGCGACGGCCGCGTTCTGGGCGGCCGAGGCCGGCCATCGGGTCGCCCACACCACCGTGCACGTGCACGGCGGCGTCGGGATTGACATGGACCATCCGATCCACCGCTACTTCCTCACCGCCAAACAGATCGAGTTCGCGCTCGGCGGCGCCACCGCACAGCTGCGGCAGATCGGCCGTGAGCTGGCCGACACGCCGGCTTGACCGGATCCGTGAGCGACGGGCCGACCGTCACCGACCTGTTGGTGCGGCTGGCCGACGTCGACGATCGCGGCATCCACGCCGACGACGGTTCGTATTCGACGTGGCGCCAACACATTCAGGATGCCGCCGATCTCGCCGCGGCGCTGAGGGCTCGGTTGGACCCGGCCCGGCCGCCGCATATCGGTGTGCTGCTTGGCAACACCCCGTTCTTCTCGTCGCTGCTGGTGGCGGCCGCGATGACCGGGCTGGTTCCGGTCGGGCTGAACCCCACCCGCCGCGGCGAGGCGCTCGCCCGCGACATCGAGACCGCCGATTGCCAGCTGGTGCTCGCCGACGGTGACCTCCAAACTTACGGCGCCGGGTTCGTTCCCGAGGGCATGGCCGTCGTCGACGTCGGCAGCCGCGGGTGGGCCGAGGAGCTCGAGCGGTTCCGTGGATCACCGATCTCCTTCTCCCCCAGCAAGTTCGACGACCTGTTCATGCTGATCTTCACCTCGGGCACCAGCGGTGACCCCAAGGCGGTGCGGTGCACCCACGAGAAGGTGGCTGTCCCCGGGGTGATGCTGGCGCAACGGTTCGGGCTCGGCCCCGACGACACCTGCTACCTGTCGATGCCGCTGTTTCATTCGAACGCGGTGATGGCCGGCTGGGCGGTCGCGGTGGCCGCCGGTGCGTCGATAGCGTTGCGGCGAAAGTTCTCCGCCTCCCAGTTCATTCCCGACTCACGCCGGTTCAACGCCACCTACGCCAACTACGTCGGCAAGCCGATGTCCTACATTTTGGCCACCCCGCCGCGTCCCGACGACGCCGACAACCCGCTGCGCGTCGTCTACGGCAACGAGGCCGCACCGCGCGACATCGACCGGTTCGCACAACGATTCGGTGTCACCGTGGTCGACGGTTTCGGTTCCACCGAGGGTGGCGTCAACATCGCCCGAACCCCGGACACTCCGGAGGGTGCACTCGGGCCGCTGCCCGAGGGTCTCGAGATCGTCGACGTCGACACCGGGGAGCCGTGCCCGCCCGGCGTGATCGGTGAGCTGGTGAACCTCACCGGGCCCGGGAACTTCCGCGGCTACTACAACGCCCCCGACGCCGAGTCGGAACGGATGACCGGCGGTATCTACCACAGTGGCGACCTGGCCTACCGCGACGACGCCGGCTATGTGCACTTCGCCGGCCGACTGGGCGACTGGATGCGCGTCGACGGCGAAAACCTGGGCACCGCACCGATCGAACGAGTGCTGATGCGCTACCCCGACGTGACCGAGGCCGCGGTCTACGCCATTCCCGATCCCGCGGTCGGCGACCGGGTGATGGCCGCGCTGGTGCTGCCGGACGGCGCAACCTTCGACCCGGCCGCCTTCCGGGATTTCCTGGCCGCCCAAGACGATCTCGGAAGCAAACAATGGCCGGCGTTCGTCCGGGTCAGCACCGCCCTGCCGCGCACCGAGACGTTCAAGATCATCAAGCGCAGGCTGTCCGCTGAGGGCCTGGGCTGCGCTGACCCGGTGTTTGAGATACGTCGGTAAGCGCGTCTGGGCCGATTGGTGTCGATGCAGAACTGGGAGCGAACCTTTCACACAGATCGTCGCAGTCAGTTCTACCTCGATGCTCGCTAGCCCGTGATCGACGGCATGACCGCTTCGATCAGGTGCGGGCCCGGCTCGTCGAACGCCCACTGCAGCGCATCAGCGAACTCCTCGGCGGTGCCCACCCGGCGTGCCGCGACTCCCATTCCCTTGGCGATCCGGACGAAATCCAGTGTGGGGCTGGTCAAGTCGAGCAGCGCTTCAGCCTTGGGGCCCGGGCGCTCCCCCACCGCCTCGGCGCCGACCCGCTGCAGCTCGATGCGCAGGATGTCGTAGGCCCGGTTGGCGTAGACGACGGTGGTGACGTCGAGTTGTTCGCGGGCCTGTGTCCATAGCGCCGAAATGGTGTACATCGCCGATCCGTCGGACTCCAGGCACAGCACCGGGCGATCGGGCGCGGCTACCGCGGCCCCGACCGAGACGGGCAGCGCGTAGCCGATCGCGCCACCGGTCAACGTGAGCCAGTCGTGCGCGGGGGCGCCCGCCGTGGCTTGTGCCAGAAGCACTCCCGACGTGTTCGATTCGTCGACGACGATCGCGTGCTCGGGCAGCAGCGCCCCGATCACGTCGGCGGAGGTCACCACGGTAAGCGGACCGGTCGGCAGTGCCGGTCGCGACAGTGCGGCGGTGGCCGCGGTCTGCGCTGGCGCAATGCGCTCGGCCAGGGCTTCCAGCGCCGCCGTGGCGCCGACAGGTCCGGCCAGGGTGTGCACCGCGCACCCCTCGGGCACCAGGTCGCTGGGCTTACCGGGGTAGGCGAAGAACGACACCGGATGCGGTGCGCCGGCGAGCACCACGTGTTTGGCGCCGGTGAGTTGGGCAGTGGCCGCCTCGGCGAAGTAGGCCAGCCGCTCGACGGCGGGCAGACCGGCGCCCCGCTCCAGCCGGGTCGGAAACGTCTCGCACAGCACCCGCGCCCCGGTTTCCCTGGCAATCCGGATGGCCGCGGACAGGCCGTCCGCACGGGTGGCGTCGCCGCCGACCATGATCACCGTCGGCTCACCCGAGCGCAGCACCGACTCCACGGCTGTGACGTCCGGTGCGCTTGACGCCGGTTGCGGAGCAGGCGCTTTCGCTGACGACACGCCCTCGTCCCACGAGACGTCGGCGGGCAGGATCACCGTGGCGATGTGCCGGTGGGCACGTGCCGAGGCGATGGCCTCGGCGGCATCGGTGGCCACCTCGGTGACGGCGAGAGTGCGCCGCTGCCAGCCGGACACGGTGCCGGCCACCGAGTCGATATCGGATTCCAGCGGTGCGTCGTACTTCTTGTGGTAGGTCGCGTGATCACCGACGACCACGATCATCGGCACGTGCGCGCGTCGCGCATTGTGCAGATTCGCCAGCCCGTTTCCCAACCCGGGACCAAGGTGCAGCAGCACTGCGGCCGGGCCGCCCGCGATCCGCGCATATCCGTCGGCGGCCCCGGTGGCCACCCCCTCGAAAAGGGTCAGCACGCCCCGCATCTGCGGCACCGCGTCCAACGCGGCGACGAAATGCATCTCGGAGGTACCGGGATTCGCAAAGCACACGTCGACGCCCTCGTCGACGAGCGTGTTGATCAAAGCGTGCGCGCCGTTCATCGCCTCAACCTAGCCTCCGCAGCTGAGCCGAAAATGACGGGCCATCGCGGCCAGTACTCACGTACTTTTGACCGATGACCGACCCGCTCATCGACAGCCTGCGCCGAGCTGTCGATAGTGCGCCCGACGACGCCCGGCTACGGCTGCACCTGGCCGAGCTGTTGTTGGCAGCCGGGAAGGTCGACGACGCCATCGCGCACTGCGCCACCGTCCTGTCCCAGGACCCGTCGTCGGCACGTGCGCGGCAGTTGATGACCGAAGCGATGACCCCGGGCCGACCGGCAGCCGACGAACCGGCGGCCGGAGGCGGGTTCAACTGGTCGGCCGCCGAGCGCGAGGTCAGCGATATCGCCGAGCCGATGTTCGTGAGCACCGAGGACGACGGACGCGAGCCGGTGGCCTCGGCGTGGGAAGTGGAGAACGCCGGTATCAGCCTGGCCGACGTCGGCGGGATGGAAGCGGTCAAGGATCGGCTCGAGGCGGCGTTCCTGGCACCGATGCGCAATCCCCAACTGCGCAGGCTGTACGGCAAGAGCCTGCGCGGTGGCCTGATGCTGTACGGGCCGCCCGGGTGCGGCAAGACGTTCATCGCCAGGGCTGTCGCGGGCGAGCTCGGTGCGCGGTTCGTCAGCGTCGGGCTGGCCGACATCCTCGATATGTACATCGGCAATTCCGAGCGTAATGTCGCCGAGCTGTTCGGGCTGGTGCGCCGCGAAGCACCGTGCGTGCTTTTCCTCGATGAGATCGACGCGCTGGGACAGAAGCGCAGCGGCGCCCACAACGCCGCCATGCGGGGGGCCGTCGTGCAGCTGCTGACCGAACTCGACGGTGTATCGGGGCAGAACGAGGGCGTGTTCGTCCTTGCCGCGACCAACCAGCCGTGGGATGTGGACCCCGCGTTGCGCCGTCCCGGACGATTCGACCGGACGCTGCTGGTGCTGCCACCCGATGCCGGCGCGCGGGAGGCCGTGTTCCGCTTCCACCTGCGGCACCGACCGGTCGAGGGCATCGACCTGCGCCGGCTGGCCAGGGCCACCGAGGGGTTCTCCGGCGCCGATATCGCGCATATCTGCGAAACCGCATCAGAGCTGGCGCTGTTGGACAGCGCCCGCAGCGGTCAGGCCCGGATGATCGGGATGGCTGATATCGAGGCGGCGCTGCGTCAGGTGCGCCCGTCGATCGGGGCGTGGCTCGAAACCGCCCGCAACGTCGTGCTCTTCGCCGACGATGACGGTACATACTCCGATCTGCGCACCTATCTGAAGAAAGCAAAACGGTTGTGAATCCGGATGACTCGGCCGATGCAGTGCGACGGGCCGAACATCTGCTACAGATCAACCGGCCGCGGGAGGCCCTGCGCGCGTTGGCGACGACACTGGCTCACGAACCCGACAACGCCGACGCGCTGTGCTTGGGGGCACAGGCCGAGATGGCCCTCGACGATTTCGAGCAGGCCCGCGACCTGGCCTCACGGGCCGCCGCGGCGGCGCCGTCGGCGGAGTGGCCGATGCGGCTGCTCGCACTGTCGTTACTGCAGATGGGCCGGCCGTACGAGGCGTATCAGGCGGCGCGGGGGGCTGTCGCGAAAGCACCCCACCTGTGGCAGGCCCACCACACGATGGCCCAGACCTGTGCCGGCACATTCGGCATGAAGTCGGTCGCGTATGCCGCCGCGGGCAAGGCCATCGAGCTGGCTCCACTAGAGCCCGACGCACACGCCATCCTCGGTCGTGTCGCCTTGGAGAGCGGTGACCACGGCACCGCCGAGAGGGCGCTGCGAAAGGCGCTGCGACTCGACCCGAATCACGCCGTGGCGCGTACCGACCTCGGACGGTTACAGCTCCTGCGGGACGACCACTTCGGCGCAGCCGATCATTTCGCGCAGGCGGCGGCCAGCGATGTCCGGCTCGACGTGGCGGTCCACAATATCGACCTCGCGATGGCCGCCGCGGTGGCCCGGCTGTTCGTGTGGGTGTGGGTCGTGCTGTTCGCTGCCGGACGATTCGCGTTGCTGCTGAAAGGAATTGTGGCCGTCTGGGCCGGGATCATCACCCTTGTCCTACTGATCGGGCTGATCGGGTGGCAGCTGCACCTGGTGATACCGGCGCTGCGCGGTCGGCTCGGGCCGTACCTTCGACTGTTGCCCCACCGCGACCGATTGATGACCGCGAGCATCGGGGTGCTGGCGTTCGGCATGGTGGCGCTGGCAGTGATGTGCGTGCTGCCGCCGGGCTCACGCTGGCCGACGGCGATTGTCGGCGTACTGGCGCTGATCATCAGCCGACTGCTCCTTGCGGCCACTGGCAAGCTGCCCACCGATCGCCGCCGTAACCAGGACCGCGACGAGGAGATGTACTAACCCTCGCGAATGCCATCCAGTCTCGTCGTCGCCTCGTCGAAACCGGCGACCAGTGCGGCGATGATGTCGGCAACGGGCCGAATCTCGTTCATCCGCCCCACAATCTGGCCGACGGGCATCGCAACGGTGTCGGGGTTGTCCGAGTCGTTCATCCGCTGATGGGCCTCGCTGACGAGGATGTTCTGCAGCGGCATAGGGAGCGGCTCCGGCGCGCCCTCGGCATCCCAGGCGTCGGTCCACTGCGTCTTCAGCAGTCGAGCCGGCTTGCCGGTGTAGATCCGCCTGCGCACCGTATCGCTGGAGTTGGCGCGCAGCAGCGCCTCCTGAATCGTCGAGGTCCCACCGGGCTTGCGGTGCCCGAGGTCGTACTCGGCCGCGGTCAGGAACGCTGAGCCCATCCACACCCCGGACGCGCCGAGCGCCAGCGCGGCGGCCACCTGCCTGCCGGTGCCGATGCCACCGGCCGCCAACACCGGGGCCTTGCCGTCGAGGGCGTCCACGATCTCCGGCCACAGCACGACCGACCCGATTTCACCGGTGTGGCCGCCGGCCTCATGTCCCTGCGCGACCACGATGTCGACGCCGTTCTCGACGTGCCGCTGGGCATGCTTGGCGCTACCCGCGAGAGCCGCGACCGGCACACCGTGTTCGTGCACCTGGTCGATGACGTCCTTCGGGGGCGAGCCGAGCGCGTTGGCGATCAGCTTGATCGGATGCCGCAGCGCCACTTCCACGTGCGAGCGGGCCACCGAATGCAGCCAGCCGAGCACGCCTTCGTTGCGCTGACCGTCCTCGGGAAGCGGCGGCACGCCCAGGTCGGCCAACGTCTTGGCGACGAAGTCCCGATGTTCCTGCGGGATCAGCTTATTGATGTCGACGGCGGTGCCCTCGGTAGGGATCTTCGCAGGCATCACGACGTCGACGCCGTACGGCTTACCGTCGGTGTTCTCGTCCATCCACTGCAGGACGGCCTCGAGGTCGTCGGGGTCGTTGAACCGCACGCAACCCAGGACCCCCATCCCGCCGGCCCGGGTGACCGCGGCGGCGACCTTTTCCGACGGGGTGAAGACGAAGATCGGATAGTCGATGCCGAACCGGTCGCAGAGTTCGGTGCGCATCAGCTGGTGGCCCCCACATGTTTGGCGTGCACCTCGTCGGCCGGACGAAGCTCGGTCTGATC
>JAEZIA010000371.1 GCA_023416315.1 Actinomycetes bacterium | reverse complement strand
GTACTGCTACACGATGTACAACCAGTACAACGGTGCGCGCCGGATCCCGGTGGTGTTCGCCGCCGACGGCGACGCCCGGCTGGTGGTTCGCCGGGACACCTGGGCGGACCTGCTGGCCCGCGACGTGGAGCTACCGCGACGCGGGGAGTGAGGGTTCGGCGGCCGCCTCCTCGTCGGCGTGCGCCTGCTTGCCGCCGATGAACAGTGCCAGCGCGGCTCCGACCAGGCAGACGATCACGGTCACGAAGAAGATCGACCCGTACTGCATGGCGAACGCGGTCCGATACCGTTCGGCCTCGCCGGCCAGCTTGGCGGCCAGGCTGGTCCCGCCCGGGCTGGGCAGGGTGGCCAGGATCTGGTTGAAGCGGTAGAGGCCCCACGCGGTCAGCGCGGCCACACCGATCAGCATGCCCGTCATGCGGGCGACCACGACCAGCGAGGACGCGATGCCGTGCTGGGCCGCGGGCACCACCCGCAGCGCGGCCGAGGTCAGCGGGCCGATCACCAGGCCCAGCCCGAGGCCGGCCAGCGCCAGGTCGGTGTCGATCACCGGCAGCGAGACAAAGCCCAGGTCGTGACGCGCGCTCGCCACGTCGACGCCCCAGTCCGAGTCCAGCCAGTAGGCGCCGGCCGAGATCAGCATGCCGACCACCGCGACGACCCGGTCGCCGATCCGGGTGGCCACCCAACCGCCGATCAGTGCGCCGATCGGCAGCGCAATCAGGAAATGCAGCAGCAGGAACGCGGCCTGGGTCTGATCCTTGCCCAGCACACCCTGGCCGAACAACTCGACGTTCACCAGCGTGACCATCAGCGCCGCACCGGCACACAGCGAGGTGCCCAGCGAGGCCAGGAACGGAACGAACCGCACGCCGGCCGGTTCGATCAGCCGGGTGCGGGCGACCTTCTCCCAGACGAAGAAGGCGATCGCCGCGACGACGGCACCGATCACCAGCACCAGCCCGTGCGGCGGCAGCAGCTGCTTACCGTCAGGGTTGGGGTTGTAGAGCCCGATCACGGCCAGGCCCAGCGCGATCGCGAGCAGGACGCCGCCGATCACGTCGACCTTCTCGGGGTTGGCGCTGCGGTCGCGGGACGGCAGGCCGAAGTGGATCATCACCATCGCGATCAGCGTCAGCGGCACATTGATCCAGAACACGTCCTGCCACTTGCCCAGCAGCAGCACCACACCGATGCCGTACAGCGGGCCGAGCACGCTGCCCAGCTCCTGGGCGGCGCCGATACCGCCGAGCACCGCGGCCCGGCTGCGCGCCGCCCACAGGTCGGCGGCCAGCGCCAGCGTGACCGGCAGCAGGGCGCCCGCGGCGATGCCCTGGGTGAGCCGCCCGATCACCAGCATGGTCAGGTCGGTGGACAGCGCCGTCACCACTGAGCCGGCCGCGAACGCGGCCAGCGACACCTGCAACACGAGCTTGCGGCCGAACCGGTCGGAGAGCCGGCCCAGCAGCGGCATGGCCGCGATGTACCCCAGCAGGTACCAGGTGATGATCGGGGTGACCTGCTGAAGCTTGTTCACCGGGATCCCGACGGTCGCCATGATGTCGACCATGATCGTGACCACGACGTAGGTGTCGAGCGCGCCGAGCAGGACCGCCAAACTGCCGGCGCCGAGGGCCATCCGGCGGCTGCGGCCGGAGGTCTGCGCGCGGTGGGCGGCGCTGTCGAGGGACTCAGCCATCAGCGGGCCGGTCAGACGGCGGGCTTGGTGACGGTGACTGGCTTGTCCCACTCCGACAGCGTGATCTGGATGCTGCCGCCGTTGCCGGTGTCGGCCTTGGCCTGGACCAGCTGATGCGGGTCGGCCTTCTGGATCCACACCGTGGCGGGCAGCGGGTTGGTCGCCTTGAGCGGGATCAGCTTGTTCATGGCGTCGGCGCTGACCTGACCGGTGATGCGCACGGTGTCCACGCCGTTGATCGTCTCGGTGGCCTCGGACTTGGCGTCGGTGATGTTGGCCAGCCAGTTACCCAGCCCGTTGTCCGGATTGAGCACGACCGAGGGGTCGTAGACGTCCTTGGCCGGGCCCATGTCCAGCCAGTTGTTGGGGGTCAGCGCGGCATAGAGGGTGCCGTCCACGACGACCAGCTGGATGTCGACGTCGGAGCCGCCCATCGAGATCGTGGAATTCCCCGAGACCGCAACGGCCGGGATGTTGGTCAGGTCGCCGGTCAGCTTCTTGACCGGCAGGCCCTCGATCTTGCCCCCGACGGTGATGTCGAGGTGGGCGCTCTTGAGCGACTTAGTCACGGCGATGGACTGCTGCAGCAGTCCGGCGGCATCCGGTAGCGGCTCACTGGGCTTCGACGACGACGAGCAGCCCGCGACGAACAGGGCTGCGGTGGCGAAGAGAGCGGCAAGGACGGCAAACATTCGGCGGCACGTCGGCATAGGTGCATCGTAGAGGGTCGGCCCGCCGCGACCCCATTCCACGGGCTGGGGCGCGTCCGTCTCATGCGGTGTGACCTGGGGTTTCGACGGGGCCGGTGGAGTGTCGTCAGGTCGGGGCTAGATTGGGCGCGTGTTCACCGGAATCGTCGAGGAACTGGGTGAGATTGTCGGCAAGGATGACCTGGCCGACGCCGCCCGGTTCGTGATCCGCGGGCCTGTCGTCACCGCCGACGCCCGTCATGGCGACTCGATCGCCGTCAACGGCGTGTGCCTGACTGTCGTGGAGGTGCTGCCGGGCGGCCAGTTCAGTGCCGACGTGATGGCCGAGACCCTCAACCGCTCCAGCCTGGCCGCGGTCGACGTCGGCAGTGCGGTGAATCTGGAACGCGCCGCAGCGGTCAACAGCCGGCTCGGCGGCCATATCGTCCAGGGCCACGTCGACGGCACCGGACGTGTGGTGTCCCGCTCGCCGTCGGAGCACTGGGAGGTGGTGCGGATCGCGCTGCCCGCGGAGCTGTCCCGCTATGTGGTGGAGAAGGGCTCGATCACCGTCGACGGCATCTCGCTGACGGTGTCCGGGCTGGGGAAGGACTGGTTCGAGGTGTCGCTGATCCCGACGACGCTCGCGCTCACCACGCTGGGACGCGCGGCGGTCGGCACGCCGGTGAACCTCGAGGTCGACGTCATCGCCAAATATGTCGAACGGCTGCTCGGCGACCGCGAGCGGTGACTCGCCGCCACCCCTGATCGTTTGATCAGGGGTGGCCCTTTGCTGGCGCGGGCGCCGCCTCGCGGCGAGTCGGTCAAGCGAAGCGCTTACCAGCACTTCCATAATTATCCTTGGCGAAAACGCTCGGCGATGTTAAGTTGCGGAACGGAAGTACCGAGCGTCTCTCCCAAGCCATGTGTGTGAGTCGCGACACGTGCTGATGCCCGGCCCGGAAACGGTCCGGCTCAGGTGCGCGTGTCTGCGTAGACATGAGCGAAGGAGCGACAAGCCGCGTGACGAACGACCCATCGCCACTGCTCCGCACCTTCCGATATCGCGGCCTTTGCTGCAACCCCGCCCTTGTGCGCGTGCTGCGCCCATCCGACACGCCTGTCAGGGGTGTGCGCGGGGGAAAGTCAGAGTTCAGCCCGGTATCCGCTAACCGGATCTCGGCAAGCACTAGCAAGCCGGCTTCGTGGATGGTACGTTGCGGGCAGGTCAATAAGTGGCGTACGTCACAGGACTGCGCCAGCCGCACCACAGGGCAGCGGGGGATCCGGTGAGTTTCAAAAAGCACGCGGCTCGCCACCGACGGCAGGCCGGGCGTCATCGAAAGCGGGCGGCCCGGAACACCACGACCACCGCCCGCAACGGCATCCTGGTCGCCGCCGTCGGGCTCGGCCTGGCAGTCAGCGTCGGCAACGGTATCGCCGCGGCCTCGACCGACGGTGCGTCGTCGGACTCGAACTCCGCGTCGCAGTCGGCCGGCAACTCCGGCGGCAACGCCAGTCATTCCGCCAAGTCCAGCCGCGCGGCCGGGACCGCAGGTCCCGCGCGCACCCGTGCGGCGAGCAAACCATCGGCGCCGGCGTCCAACGGTGGGTCCGCGCTCGTGGTCCGCTCGCCGGCTACCGGTCGGGCCGTTCCCGCGGGCGGCAACAAGGCCGGCACGGTGACCGCCCCCGAGCCCGAGCCTGAATCCTCTACGGAGACAACGGGTTCAACCCCTGACCCGGTGTCGGAGCCCGCCGCTCCCGCTGCCACCGTCGCTCCGGCGAGCGTCAAGTCGACGGCCGCCAAGGCCGTGCCCGCGGCGGCGGCGGTACCGACGGCGGCCGCGGCGCCCGCGCCGGGCACCGGGCCGTGGTACTTCATGGGTGCGCTGACCAGGGCGATCAATCGGCTTGCCGGCTGGCCCGGCCCGCCGCGCAACTTCATCGAGATCACCAACCGGCAAACTGACCTGGCTCTGGATGCCGCCAACAATCAACTCGACGCTTTGATCGCGAACGCGGTCGCGAACAGCCCGGCGCGTTGGATTCCCGATCTGCTCAGCATCACCGGCCTCTTCGTGAAGTCGGCAATACCGGCCTATTCGTTCACCGACAGCCTCAACGCGATGGGCGCCTTCCTGAATCGGATCGTGCCGCCGTTCACCATTGCCTCGGGCGCGGACACGTTCGCGGTCATCACGCCATACAAGGTCATGGGTGCGGCGGTAGTGGGAACGGCATCGGTGCTCAAAGACATGCTCAACGGCATCTATGACCCGACCACGATCGTCATCCACCTCATCAAGGCCACCGTCGGGGCCGACGTCACCGCATCCGACCTCAGGGACTTCAACAGCCTGACTGCCAAGGTCGTCGCCGCCCAAACGGCCGCCATGCTCGGCCTCGGCGACGGCGGCGCCTTCCACGAGCCGGAGCGAGCCTGGAATATCACGCTGCCGACGTGGACTGCGGCGCAAGTGAATCCGTTCACGATCGCGACCTACATCGTGACCGTCGCCATGTACAAGCGATTCCAGGAGATAGCGGTACTCCAGACCTTCAACACCTGGACCACTTACGAGAGCTGGCTCTACACCATCAGCGTTTTGGGCGCCTCGGGCACCTACTCCCAGTACGCGGCGGGCTCGTTCCACGCCGTCGACGACCTCGGCCGAGCCGTGGACTTCGGCACCTCGCTGCTCGGGACATTCACCTCGGCAGGTGGCGCTCTGGTGACCATCAACACGGCGGGCGGCGGCTATACCTACACCAACACGCTCCCCGGCACCGCGTTCTTCCACAAGTCGACCTCGGAGAACGAGGCCGACCGCTACGACACCGTGAACATCCCGGTCACGTCCGCCGACGGCGTCGAGTACACGCTCACGTTCAAGATCCAGATCCTCCCGGGGGACGGGGCCAACCACGCCCCGACCGGCAGCTACACCGCGGGCGCCCCCGACGGTCTCGGCGTCGTTCGCGGCAAGGTCACCGGCAGCGACTCCGACGGCGACACGCTGCGGTACTCGCTGGTCGGTTCGTCGGTCAACGGGTTGAGCGGCAACACCGCCTATACCAAGAACGGTGGGGGCAACGGCGGCGTCGTCACCCTGAACCCGACGACCGGCGACTTCACCTACGTCTCGTCCGCGAACGCCCCTGCGACACAAAGCTTCCAGGTGCAGATCAACGACGGGCACTACGGCAACACCGTCGTGACGGTCACGGTGACCAACGCCACCTCGATCACCCCGGCCAACGTGAACACCTCGACGCAGAACGTGGTGACCGGTTCGGTACCGGTGCCGACCGGGGACGCCGGAATCTTCACCAGCTTCGCGCAGGGCACCGCCCCGTCGAAGGGGTCGCTGACGTCGTTCAACCCGACCACCGGTGCCTTCACCTACGAGCGCAATGGCACCCTCGGCCATTCGACGTCGCCCGGCGACGTGGTCACGCTGATCGCCACCACCGCCGACGGCCGCACGGTCACCCTGCGGCTGAACGTGACGCCCCAGGTGCCGAACGCCGTGCCGGTCATTCAGTCATCGACGACCGATGTGGGAAATGCGAGTTCGGCGAGGTGGGGGCTGAACACCAGCACCTGGACGCAGACCACCACCGGCAAGATCACGGTGACCGACGCCGACAACGACACGCTGACCTACTCGTTGGTGCACCCCACGACCCACGCCCCGGTCGCCACGACCACCAACGGTGGCACCGTGACGTTCAATGCCGACGGTTCGTACACCTACACGAACGACAAGCCCGACAAGACCTACTTCCACAACGCGGCCAGGATCGGCGCGTCCGGGGCGGCAGTGAGCGACACGTTCACCATCGCGGTCAGCGACGGCTTCGGCGGCGTGGTGTACCAAAATGTGTCCATCGCGATCTACGCGGTCAACGCCAATCCCTCGCTGAGCCTCGGCAGCCTGGTGTGTGCCTTCGGCGCCTGCACGATCACCATCACCACGACCGACCCGGACGGCGATGATCTCAGCGGCGGCTTGAATACCTCGAATAACGGCACCGGATCCCCCTGGTACACCCTGGAGCGGGGCTCGGTCACCATCAACGCGGGCAACCAGCACACGATGAGCTGGACCGGGAACAGTGACGGCCTCGGCACCCAGCAAACCGGTGACCAGAGATACACCGTCTACGACGGCTACTACCGGGTCAACAACGGCATCGTCGACACCGGCTACTTCACCAACGCGTGGGTCGACTGGCACGACACCACCAGGACCACCGGGAACTAGAGCGCGTCTCCTATCGGCGTGCCCGGGTGGTGCGCGCGCTGAGGACAACTGCAGCGCGATAGACGAGCGCGAGCGTGGCCGAGCGGGTCGCCGTCCCTCGCCGCGCCTCCACGGCAGCCGATCGCGGACGCCCGACTGAAGTCGTTTACTCCAGTGAATATTTGCTAAAACAGCACTGCTGTGCACATGCCCAGCACTGGGGGACGACACGATCCACGTCTTTTGACATAAACGCGCAGGTCAACAAATTTCTTTAAAATTTGACTGGAACAAGCTTTGGCAAAAAGCTGTAAGCAGTGTTACGTTGCGGGGGTCAGGAAAGTGACGCGCGTCTCTCACGTTGTGTGGTGCGATTCTCCGGCTACTACACGGTCATCAACGGGGCGGTCCAGAGCACGCCTGCCAGCGTCACGAAGAGCTGGTAGGACCGCCACCTCATGGCCAAGGCCTGGAGTGGTGGTTTCGCCGCTTCGCGTTGACTCACGCGCATATTTGCTGTAACGCTTGCGGAGTTGCTGCACGGCGCCCGCGTGCGACACGCCATCCGCCTGATTCAGCTAAAAGATGCAGTTCAAGTGACCTTCGGGAAATTTGACTTAAGCAAACTTGTCAAATCACCGTAAACGATGTTACGTTGCGCGCCAGTCAAGAAGTGGCGGCCGTCTCTCACGCACGTGTGTGCGACTCTCGTCACTCGGGCAGGGGAGATCGGTTGAGTTCGAAGAAGCACGCGGCGCGTCACCGCAAGCAGGCGGGTCGGCATCGGAAGCAGGCTGCAGTCAACTCCAAGCGCGCGGCCCGCAATGGAATCCTCGCCGCCGCCGTCGGGCTGGGCATGGCGGTAGCCGCCGGCCAGGGCGTGGCTTCGGCCACAACTGACGGTGGTTCCACGGACTCCGCGTCGTCTTCGCAGTCGTCGAGCAACGCCGGCAGCAACGCCACCCACTCGGCGAAGTCGAACCGCAGCGGCGGGAAGGCCGGTCCCGCGCGGACACCCCGGTCGACGGGCAAGCCCGCGGCATCCAACCGCGGGTCCGCGGCGATCGTCCGCTCGCCGAAGCCCGGTCGGGCCCTGCCCGCGGGTGGTACCGCGAAGGACGCGACCGACAGCACGGAAACCCCCGACACCGCGACCCCGGCTCAGGCCGACAGCACGGAAACCCCCGACGCTGCGACCCCGGCCCCCACCGACACCCCCACGACAGCCAAGCCGATGGCTGTCAAGGCGGTGCCCACCGCATCGGCGGTGCCCGTCGCGTCGGCGGTGCCCACCGCATCGGCGGTCGCGGCTGCCGGCACCGGGCCGTGGTACTTCATGGGCACCCTCAGAAGGGCGGTCAACCGGCTCGCCGGCTGGCCCGGGGTGCCGCGCAACTTCACCGACATCACCACGTACACCACGGACTACACGCTTGACGCCTTCGACAATCAGCTCGACAACCTGATTGCGAGTGCGGTCGCGTACAGCCCGGCGCGCTGGATTCCCGACCTGCTCGACATCACCGGGATGTTCGTCACACCGGCGATCCCGTATTCGTTCACCGACTCCTTGAACGCGATGGGTGACTTCCTGAACCGGATCGTCCCGAAGTTCAAGATCGCCGACGGTGCCGGCACCCTCGACATCATTTCGCCGTACAAGATCATGGGTGCTGCTGTCGTGGGGACGGCAACGATCCTGAAGGACATGATGAACGGGATCTATGATCCCGCCCAGTGGGTCGTGGACGTCCTCAAAGAGACCACCGGCGCCAACGTCACCCGCGCCCAGGTGGTCAATCTCGATCGCGACGCGATCCAGAACGCGGTGATCAACGGGATTTTGTTCAATGGTGGCGGTGCTTTCAGCAATCCCGAACGGGCCTGGAACATCACGCTTCCCACTTTGACTGCGGCGCAGGTGAATCCGTTCACCATCGGGATGTACGTCGTATTCGTCGCTCTGTACAAGCGCTTCCAAGAGATGGCGAAACTGCAGACGTACACCACCTGGACGACATACGACAGTTGGCATTACAACAACGGGTTGGGCCAGTACGCGGCCGGAACGTTCCATGCCACCGATCCCGATGGCGGCACGATCGAATTCCGTGCCGACGGCACGCTTGGCAAGACGTACACCACCGAAGCCCATGCGTTGGTCACCATCAACACTGTCGGAGGCGGGTTCACCTACACCCCACCGTCGATCCTGGGCCAATGGAACCAAGCCACCAATGCGTTCCGTCACCGCAGTACCGCGGAGGATCCGGAAGAGAGGTTCGACTGGGTGACCGTGGAGGCCTACAACGCCGACGGCGCCCCCATCACCCTCCGGGTGGGCGTCGAGATCACCGGCGGGACGAATGCCGCCCCGGTCTACACGGGTATCACGAACCAGAGCACCGACGCGTTGGGTGTCTTCAAGGGCAAGCTCAACGCGTCCGACTCCGACGGCGACCCCGTCAGGTATTACCTGGTCGAGTCGTCGGTGAACGGCCTGAACGGCAACACCGCCTACACCAAGAACGGCGCGGGTAACGGCGGCATCGTCACGATCAACGAGAACGGTGAGTTCACCTACGTTTCGAACGCGACGGCCGGCGCGACGCAGACTTTCCAGGTACGGATCAACGACTACCACGGCGGCAACACCATCGCCACGGTCACGGTGACCAACACCACCACCATCACCCCGGCCAACCCGAACACCTCGACGCAGTACTACTACAGCGGGACGGTGCCGAACTCGACAAACAAGCCCGGAACGTTCGTCAGCTACGCGCTGGGCGCCGCCCCGACCAAGGGCACGGTCACGTCGTTCAACCCGACCACCGGCGCCTTCACCTACCACCGCAACGAGAGTCTGGGTCACAGCACCACCGCCACCGACGTGGTCACGGTGATCGCTACCACCGCCGACGGTCGCCAGGTCACGCTGAAAATGAACGTCCAGCCGCCGGTGCCCAACACCGCTCCGACGCTGACGCTGACCACGGCCCCGGGAGTTGGCTCGCTGAATGGCACCGTGCAGACCAGCACCGGCAAGCTGACGTACTTCGACGCCGACGGTGACGCACCGGTTTGGCCGACGAGTGTGACCAGCTCGCGGGGTGCCACCATCGCCATCGCGGCGGACGGTACGTTCACCTACACGAGCAACCTGACCGTCGCGCAGCGCCACGCGGTCGCCAGGATCGGGGCCGCGGGCAGCACCTACAACGGTGTCTCTCTTGCGGCCTGGGAGGATGCGTTCACGGTGACCGTCGCCGACGGGTTCGGCGGCACCGCCACGCAGACGATCAAGGTGCCGATTTACGCCATCAACGCCAATCCCACGCTGGGCCTCGGCAGTCTGGCGTGCGGTTTCGGCACCTGCACCATCACCATCACGACGACCGATCCCGACGGCGACTCGTTGAGTGGCAGCTTGAACAGCTCGAACAATGGCACGGGCAGCCCCTGGTACACCCTTGAGAGGGGGTCGGTCACCGTCAACTCGGGCAACCAGCACACGATGAGCTGGACCGGCAACAGCGGCGGTGCCGGCACCCAGCAAACCGGTAACCAGAGATACACCGTCTACGACGGCTACTACCGGGTCACCAACGGCGTCGTCGACTCCGGCTACTTCGCACGTGCGTGGGTCAACTGGAGTAACACCACCAGGACCACCGGGAACTAGGGCACCGGAGCCAGCGTCCGCGTGCTGTGTCACGCACGTCACACACCGGTCTGGCCTGCAGTTATCGGCGGGCCTTGCGGGGTCCCGCGCAGCGCACCGGCCGCTGAGCAGGATGGGCAATAGTTGTGCCCCCGAGGTGGTTCATACTGTCTGGAAGCAGATACAGCGGAAGTGGGCAGGCAAAGGATGACGAGGCTGGACACCGTCGAACGGGCGGTCGCCGACATCGCGGCGGGCAAGGCCGTCGTCGTCATTGATGACGAAGACCGGGAGAACGAGGGCGACCTGATCTTCGCCGCCGAGAAGGCGACGCCGGAGCTGGTCGCGTTCATGGTCCGCTACACCTCGGGCTACCTGTGTGTGCCGCTGTCCGGCGAGATCTGCGACAAGCTGGGCCTGCTGCCCATGTATGCGGTCAACCAGGACAAGCACGGCACCGCCTACACCGTCACGGTGGATGCCAAAATCGGTGTGGGAACCGGTATTTCGGCTGCCGACCGGGCGACGACGATGCGACTGCTCGCCGACCCGGGCAGCGTGTCGGAGGACTTCACCAAACCGGGCCACGTCGTTCCGCTGCGGGCCAAGGACGGCGGTGTGCTGCGCCGTCCAGGCCACACCGAGGCCGCCGTCGATCTGGCCCGGCTGGCGGGTCTGCAGCCGGCCGGCGCGATCTGCGAGATCGTCAGCCAGAAGGACGACGGCTCGATGGCGCAGACCGACGAACTGCGGGTGTTCGCCGACGAGCACGACCTGGCGCTGATCTCGATCGCGGACCTCATCGAATGGCGCCGCAAGCACGAAAAGCACATCGAGCGCATCGCCGAGGCGCGGATTCCGACCAGGCACGGCGAGTTCCGTGCGGTCGGCTACTCCAGCATGTACGAAGAGGTCGAGCACGTCGCGCTGGTCAAGGGCGATATCGCCGGCCCGGAGAACGACGGCCACGACGTGCTGGTGCGGGTGCACTCCGAATGTCTGACCGGCGACGTGTTCGGTTCGCGGCGCTGCGACTGCGGTCCGCAGCTGGACGCCGCGCTGGCGATGGTGGCCCGTGAGGGCCGCGGCATCGTCCTCTACATGCGCGGCCACGAAGGACGCGGCATCGGCCTGATGCACAAGCTGCAGGCCTATCAGCTTCAGGACGCCGGCGCCGACACCGTCGACGCCAACCTCGAACTGGGCCTGCCCGCCGACGCCCGCGACTACGGCATCGGCGCGCAGATCCTGGTCGATCTCGGGGTGCGCTCGATGCGCCTGCTGACCAACAACCCCGCCAAGCGGGTCGGGCTGGACGGCTACGGGCTGCACATCATCGAGCGGGTGCCGCTGCCGGTGCGCGCCAACGCCGAGAACATCCGGTACCTGATGACCAAGCGCGACCGGATGGGCCACGACCTGACCGGCCTCGACGACTACGACGAGGTCGTGCCGGGCGACCTGGGCGGGGCGCTGTAATGAGCGGAGGCGCCGGCGTCCCGGACCTTCCGGAGATGGACGCCTCGCAGTTGTCGCTGGGCATCGTCGCCAGCACCTGGCACTCGAAGATCTGCAACGCACTGCTCGACGGCGCCCGCCGGGTGGCCGACGATTCCGGCCTGCCCAACCCGACCGTGGTGCGGGTGCTGGGTGCGATTGAAATCCCGGTCGTGGCACAGGAACTCGCGCGCACCCATGACGCGGTGGTGGCGCTCGGCGTCGTGATTCGCGGCCAGACACCGCATTTCGACTACGTGTGTGATGCCGTCACCCAGGGGCTGACCCGGGTGTCGCTGGACGCGTCGACGCCGGTGGCCAACGGGGTGTTGACCGTCAACACCGAGGAGCAGGCACTCGACCGCGCCGGGCTGCCCGGTTCCGCCGAGGACAAAGGCGCCCAGGCCGCCGCGGCCGCGCTGTCGACGGCATTGACACTGCGCCATCTACGCGGGGCATGACCGGCGACTGGGAGGTCGTGGTGCGGCCGCGGGTGACGCCGTACGTCGCATACGGTGCCGCGTTCGTGGTGGCCGCTTCCGGGATCGTCGTCGGGCTGTTGCTCAAAATCCGCTACACAGGTGCGATCCTGCAAACGTCCGACCAGGTGGCGATGGCGGTGCTCGGCGTGATCCTGGCGGCCGCGATCCTGCTGCTGGCCACCCCGCGGTTGCGGATCGGACCGGCCGGGCTCGCGGTGCGCAATGTGTTGCTGGAGCGCGTGATCCCGTGGAGCGACGTCGAAGGGGTGTCGTTCCCGAAAGGCGCCCGGTGGGCCCGGATCGACCTGGACGACTACGAGTACACCGCGGTGCTGGCGATCCAGGCGATCGACGGCGAACGGGCGGTGGCGGCGATGGATACCCTGCGTGCCGCGGTGGCCAAGTACCGACCCGATCTCACCGGATCGTGAGTCGCATCACCACTTCCCGCGCGGCGCCGCCGGTGGGGACTTCGGTGAATCCCAAACTCTCGTAGACGGCCCGCGCCGCGGCATTGTCGGGCGCCATCCGAAGCGTCGCGGTGCGCACGCCGCGCCTGCGCGCCCAGTGCACGGCTTCGGCCACCAGACCGCGGGCCAGCCCACGCCCGCGTGCCTCGGGTTCGAGCCACAGCGAGTACACGTAGGCCGCCTCGGCGCTCTCCTGGTAGGCGGCGACCATCCCGATCGGCCGGCCGCCTTGCACCGCCACGAACTGGGCGTGATCGCGCAGCCGCCTGCGCCAGTCGCTGGGCGTGAAGCCGGCCTCGGCGAGGTACTGCCGGTCCGTCGTGCCGAACGTGTCGCGCAGCGCCCGCAGTCGAAGCTCGGCGAACTGTTCCCAGTCCGACTCGGTGAGACGGGTCACGCGCGCTGCCGGCACGCCCACGACGGTAGTGCCTGTCGGTGCTCCGACTAATCTGGGAACGTGCCAGATCCGTCGACGTACCGCCCGGCGCCCGGCTCGATTCCGGTCGAACCGGGGGTCTACCGATTCCGC
>JAEZIA010000258.1 GCA_023416315.1 Actinomycetes bacterium | reverse complement strand
CCTCACCGAGGACCTTCTCGACGGGGCCGGCCACGTCAGGCTGCTAGCCGACGGACGCTCTCTGCAGGACGCCGACCTGGTCCGGGCAGTAGGTGCCGATCGCAGCGCCGAGGAACTGCAGGGCCTGGCCCTGGTTGGTGCCCATCGGAAGGTTGGTCAACAGGAACTTCGCCGACGCATACGCGTCCTTGTCCAGGCCGGTCGCCAGGCGCTTGCAGGTGATCTTGCCGATCCAGGCGTTGTAGTCACGAGGGCCGTAGATCCCGAACGTGTGCAGCTGATTGGCAAAATCAGTGTCGGGGTCGGCGTGCGACGGCGCGGCCAGGACGATCGGCGCCGCGACGGCCGCGACGGCGGCCATGGCAAGCCTCGTAACGTTCATGGGCAAGATTGTAGGACAGCTAATCACCGCCGCACGACGCATCCCGCACAATTGACCCCGTGATGCTGAAATCGCCGCGCCCGGCGGTGTGACCTCGCCCGGCTTGAGCTGACGATGTGACCTCGGGCACGAAGGTTCCACGGAGACCCGTTGCACGCGCTGCCGCGGGGTATCGTCCGATCAATTAAGTGGGCTAATCTCTTACGTAAATCACCTAAGCTGTCGCGACATACGAGAAGACGGGGTTGAGATGGGACGGACGGCCGCGCACACGAACGGCGCCGAAGGGGTCCCCGCGCTGTCCGTGCCTGCGTCGTAGTCTCGTCGGGGAATCCTATGGTCAAGGCACTGAGGCGGGCGTGGATACCGCTTGTCATTCTGATTGTGGTGGCGATCGCCGGGTTCGGCGTCTTCCGCCTGCACGGCGTATTCGGCAAAACCGAACTCACCCGCCCCGGCAGCGGCCTGGCCAACGACACAAAGCCGTTCAACCCCAAAGAAGTGACCTATCAGATCTTCGGCCCCGAAGGCGCAGTGGCAACCATCAATTACCTCGACCTCGACGCACAGCCGCAGATCGTCCGCGATGCCACGCTGCCGTGGTCGCTCACGCTGTCCACCACCGCGCCGGCCGCGAGCGCCAACATCGTGGCCCAGGGTGACACCGACACCATCGGCTGCCGCATCCTCGTCGACGGTGTGCTCAAGGATGAGAAGACCTCGACCGGTGTCAACGCCCAAACCTTCTGCCTGGTGAAGTCCGCATGACCGATCTGCAGAGCCCTCCCAAGAAGAACCCGTTGATCCCCCGCTTCGTCCGGGCGTTCTCGGTACCGATCGTGCTGGCCTGGGTCGGGCTGGTCGTGCTGCTCAGCGTCGCGGTGCCGTCGCTGGAACAGGTCAGCCAGGAACACACGGTGTCGATGTCGCCCGATGACGCGCCCTCGATGCAGGCGATGAAGCAGGTCGGCAAGACCTTCCAGGAGTTCGACTCCAACAGCAGCGCGATGATCCTGCTGGAGGGCGACGAACCGCTCGGCGAGGAGGCGCACCACTACTACGACGGTCTGATCCAGAAGCTGCGCGCCGACCACGCCCACGTTCAACACGTCCAGGACTTCTGGGGCGACCCGCTGACCGCCGCGGGCGCCCAGAGTGCCGACGGCAAGGCCGCCTACGTCCAGCTCTACCTGGCCGGCAACCAGGGTGAGGCGCTGGCGAACGAGTCGATCGACGCGGTCAGCAAGATCGTCAAGGACAACCCTCCGCCGGCCGGCATCAAGGTCTACGTCACCGGCCCGACAGCGCTGAGCCACGACCAGCACAACGCCGGCGACTCCGCCGTCAGGATGATCGAGGCTCTCACCATCGCGGTGATCTTCGTGATGCTGCTGTTGGTCTACCGGTCGATCACGACGGTGATCCTCGTATTGGTCATGGTGTTCACCGAACTCACCGCGGCCCGCGGCGTGATCGCCTTCCTCGGCAACTACGAGATCATCGGACTGTCGACGTTCGCCGTGAATCTGCTTGCCACGCTGGCGATCGCGGCGGCCACCGACTACGCAATCTTCCTCATCGGCCGCTACCACGAGGCGAGGCTGTCCGGCGAGGACCGCGAGACCGCGTTCTACTCGATGTACCACGGCACCTCGCACGTGATCCTCGGCTCGGGTCTGACCATCGCCGGCGCGACATTCTGTCTGCACTTCACCCGGCTGCCCTACTTCCAGTCGCTCGGTTTCCCGTTGGCCATCGGCATGATGGTCGTGGTGATCGCGGCCCTGACGCTGGGCGCCGCCGTGATCGCGATCGGTAGCCGCTTCGGGCTGTTCGAGCCCAAGCGGAAGCTGAACACCCACACCTGGCGGCGCGTCGGGACCGCGGTGGTCCGCTGGCCCGGGCCGATCCTGGTGGCCTCGATCGCGCTGTCGCTGGTCGGGCTGCTGGCCCTGCCGTCGTACACGACCAACTACAACGACCGCTACTACCTGCCCGGCGACATTCCGGCCAACCAGGGTTATGCCGCCGCCGACCGGCACTTCCCACAGGCCCGGATGAATCCCGAGCTGTTGCTCATCGAGACCGACCACGATGTGCGAAACCCCGCCGACATGCTGGTGATCGACCGGGTCGCCAAGTCGGTGTTCCACATTCCCGGTATCGGCCGGGTGCAGACGATCACCCGCCCGCTCGGTACTCCGATCGAGCACACCTCGATCCCGTTCATCATCAGCATGCAGGGCACCAACCAGACGATGAACATGTCCTATCTGCAAGACCGCATGAAGGACATGCTCAAAATGGGTGACGAAATGCAGGTCACCATCGACACCATGGAGCGCATGCTGGCGCTGACCCGAGAAATGGTCGGCATCACCCACAACATGGTGGCCAAGACCAAGCAGATGGTGGCCGATACCAACGAGATCCGGGACAACCTCGCCGACTTCGACGACTTCTTCCGGCCTATCCGCAACTACCTGTACTGGGAACCGCACTGCTACGACATCCCGATCTGCTGGTCGATGCGCTCGATCTTCGACTCGCTCGACGGAATCGACACGCTCAGCGGCGATCTCGCGGCCATGGTGGAAGACATGGACAAGCTCGACGTCCTGATGCCCAAGATGGTCGAGATCATGCCGCCGATGATCGCGACCATGAAGACCATGAAGTCGACGATGCTGACCATGCAGTCGACGATGGGTGGGCTGCAGGATCAGATGCAGGCCATGCAGGAGAACGCGACCGCGCTCGGCCAGGCCTACGACGCGTCGAAGAACGACGACTCGTTCTATCTGCCGCCCGAGGTGTTCGACAATCCGGAGTTCAAGCGCGGCTTGAAGATGTTCGTCTCACCGGACGGAAAAGCGGTGCGGTTCATCATCTCCCACGAAGGGGATCCCGCGACGCCGGAAGGCATTTCACACATCGACAAGATCAAGAACGCCGCGTTCGAGGCCATCAAGGGCACGCCGCTGGAGGGTTCGAAGGTCTATCTGGGCGGCACCGCCTCGGTCTACAAGGACATGCAGCACGGTGCCAACTACGACCTGATGATCGCCGGCATCGCGGCACTGTGCCTGATCTTCATCATCATGCTGGTGATCACCCGAAGCGTGGTGGCCGCCGCGGTGATCGTCGGCACGGTGGTGCTGTCGCTTGGCGCCTCGTTCGGCCTGTCTGTCCTTCTGTGGCAACACATTCTGGGCCAGCCACTGCACTGGCTGGTCCTTCCGATGGCGGTGATCATCCTGCTGGCGGTCGGGTCGGACTACAACCTGCTTCTGGTCGCCCGGTTCAAGGAGGAGATCCACGCCGGGCTCAACACCGGCATCATCCGGGCGATGGCGGGCAGTGGTTCGGTGGTGACGTCGGCGGGCCTGGTATTCGCGTTCACCATGGCTTCGATGGCGGTCAGTCCGCTGCGGGTCGGCGGCCAGGTCGGCACGACGATCGCGCTCGGCCTGCTGTTCGACACGCTGGTGATCCGCTCGTTCATGACACCGTCGATCGCGGCCCTGCTGGGGCGCTGGTTCTGGTGGCCGCAGAAGGTTCGTCAGCGTCCGGTTCCCGAGCAGTGGCCGACGCCGCAGGAGGCCGCCGACCGGCGCGCGGTCGACGCGGGCACCGGACCGACCTGAGCGGTCGTCCGCTGTTCGGCACCTGTTAAGCCGGCGTTCGCTCAGGGGCAAGTCCGGCCATGACTTTGCTGTCATCCTTGACGGCATGTCGCTGCAACTCCGTTACGCCGCCGCCCTGCTGCTCGGTGCCGGCATCTCGATTGTGCTGTCCCCGTTGGCTGTTGCCGATCCACCGAGCATCCCGGAGCCCGGTTCGGAATCGGCTGCGGCCACCATCGGCGACCTCGACGCCGCGGGTTATGACGTCTCGCTGCAGTACGAGAACGGTTCCCCCAACACGCCACTGTCGCAGTGCACGGTCACCGACATCAACACCGTCGGTTCCGCGGGCGGTCAGCCCCTGGCGTATGTCACGATCAACTGCCCCAAGTAGTCTCAGGCCGCGCACTGTAGCGCGGTGACGGTCTCCAGTTCCGCCAGCGCCGTCAGCGCACGCCGCAGGCCCTCCAGCGCGATGTCGTCGTCCTGCATCCCGCCGAGGCCCGCGGTGGCCAGGCCCGAAAGATACGGGTGCACAACGGCTTGCCGATAGCGGGTCCACAATTCGTCGCGGTCGAGCGCGGGCCCGCCGTGGGCCGCCAATGCGGTCCGATAGGTGTCGAGCAGGTCGCGCTCGACACCGGCCCGCTCGCCCGCCGGAGTGCCGAGGACGATCGCGTAGGCGAGGTCACGTGCGGGGTGGCCGCGCCGGACCACCTGCCAGTCCAGCAGGCCGGCCCGGCCGTCGCGGAAGTAGGTGTTGCCGGGATGGCAGTCGCCGTGCAGGACGGTGTGCGGTCCGTCGTCGATCAGTGCGGTGACGGCGGGAAAGTGCTCCCAGATGTAACGGCCGGCGTCGACGGGCAACTCCGTCGAGCGCGCCAGCCGACGTGCCGACGTGCGCATCACCGTCGGCGTCACGAGGTTCGCCGGGTCACCGGACGGCGCCAGCAGCCAGCCGAATTGGCCGGCGCCGCCGGGCTTTTGCGGCAGCCGTCCCCAGAAGGTGCCGTGCAGTCCGGCGAGCACCTCGACCACCTGGGCCATCTGATCGCTCGATAGCGGGTGCAGGGTGTCCGGAAAAACGCACGGCGAAAGGGTCATGTCTTCGAGCACGATGACGAAGCGTCCGGTCAGGCTGTCGAAGGCCGACCCGTACGCCCGCGGCACACCGGAGACTTCGGGCGCCAGTTCGCGATAGAACCGGGCCTCGGTCTCACCGAGTCCGGCCAGCTCCCCCAACATCCTGATGCCCGCGGCGGCGGCCGACATCTTCACGAACACCGACGGCGGCAGTCCGTCATCGGTCAGTGCGAGCCGGGCCCGGCTCGACGTTCCGGTGGCGCCGTCGAGGATGCGCACGGAATCGACTCGGTGACCGATGATCGCGGACAACACCGTTGGTGTCAGGTCGGCGATCCGGCGCGGGAACGACCGGCGGCCGCCGAGCGCACTGTCGAGGGCAAGACGCCGCACACCGCGGCCGACATAGGCGCCGAAGCGCGCAACGGAAAGCACCGATGGACCATACCGCCACCGAGACCCACGCAGTTACAAATTTCGATCAAAGTGTAAACTGCGCGCACAGCCGACAAGAAGGGCAACACAATTGGGCATCGTGACTACCAGCTCCGAGACGGCCTTTAGCCACGCACCGGAGACGCTCTACGACTTCGTCACCAACCCCGCGAACTGGACCAAGACCTACCCAGGTAGCAACTACGTGGGCAAGCTGGACAAGTTACCGCTGGCCGTCGGCGACACGTGGGAAGAGGGCGGCCCCGACGGTGACCGCATCTTCACCTGGCACCTGGCGATCGCCGAACGGCCCCGGCTGTGGATGTTCACCTCGGTGGGCCGACTTGGTCACGACCGAGAAGGCAACGGCGGCATGGACGGCCGAATCACCGTGCAGTACCAATTCACCCAGCCGGGCGCGGGCATCACGTTGTTCACCCGCACGATGACCATCGAGGCGCCGAAGGACGCGCCGATGCCCGACGGCTTTTTCCGAATCGTGAACCCGGCTAACATCGACCGGTATCACGCCGCTATCGAGCGGGAGCTCAGCCAATCCCGTTGAGGCCGTGGTGATGATTGCCCGGCCCCATGGTCGGCGCCGGGGGCGCCACCGCCGTCGGGCTGAACTTGTTGCCACCGGTGGGGCTCAGCCCCTTCTCGGTCGGGGTGGCCGACGGGCTGCTCGATGCGGGTGACGTCGTCGTCGACGTCGAGGGGGACGGCGCGGGCGCCGGGCTCTCGTTTTTGCTGCACGACGCGACAAACGACGCCATAGTGACCAATGCGGCGCCACCGATGACAGCGGCGACGCGGGCAGCGACAGAGGGCGACTTCATGGGAATCCTTTACTACGTGCGGCGAAATACGCCCTCGCCGGGGGCCTTAGATAGGCCGGATGCCTGTTCGAGCGGTGATTTTTCCACGGATGAGGACGTTTGGCAAACATTTGTGCCGTCGTTGGTGTTTCCTCGAAGCGGCGACTCGGTCCCCGGCGGGTTCGCCGACGCACCAGCGCACGCGCCGTGATCACCAAGGTAGAACCGATTCTTGACGCTGCTTGCCCGGTCAATTTGTTTGCAGACTTGTGACTCCGAGACGGCCACGAGGTTTGCCAGGTGCGGTACCGTCTTCTCAGCGCTGGCAAGGGGAGTTGTGATGGGTTCGACGAGTAGTGCCTCGGTATATGTGGGTCGTATCGGCGGTCTGGCAGTGGGTCTTGGTGTCGGGGTGGCGATTCTCGCCGGCGCCGGCGCGGCGTGGGCCGAGACATCGGGATCATCGGGCTCCGGTGACTCGGGCTCGTCGTCGCACAGCTCGTCGAACGCCAAGCCGGCTTCATCGGCCTCGAGTGCGAAGCCCAAGAGCACCGCGTCGTCGGCCCGCACATCGAACAAGCTGACCTCGCGCAGTGCGAACAAGTCCTCGGTCGTCGCGGCGGCCACACCGAAGGCGACCGCGGTCAGTGCAGCCGCCAAGCCCACCACCCCCAAGGTGGTCACCGGCCTGCTGTCGGCGGTCGGTTTGACGACCAGCGCGACGGGGGTCGCGACCTCCAAGCGCGAAGCCGTGGCAAGCGCGGCGGTAACGACGGCGGCCGTGGCGACCGCACCCACCGTCATCCCGTCGTATCCCGTCGGTTGGGTCACCGGACAGACGAACAACGCCTACCCCGGTATCGGCTGGCCGCAGACCAACAACACCAAGCAGCAAGGGATCTGGGGTACCGCCCTCGGCATCATGTGGGAGAACGGGCTGACCGGCAATATCCAGCTGGCGTTCGGTGACACCTTCAGCGGGCCGGGTATGACCGGCGATTGGCGCTCCAACGTCCTGCTGCTCAGCCAGGACAAGAACCTGACCAACGGCCTGACGCTGCTGCCGACCGGCTACGCCTACCAGTTCATCCCCCGCAACTCGTCGGTGCTGTTCCCGTTGTTCGGCTCCGAGGTCACGGTGATCCCGACGTCGGCGATCTCGGTGAACAACGAGCAGTACGTCAACTACATGTCGGTCAAGTCCTGGGACACCCCGGGCCGGTGGACCACCAACTATTCGGCGATCTCGATGTACGACCAGGACACCGACAAGTGGGTGCTGTTGCGCTCGACGATCCGCTCGGCGAGCTGGTTCGGCTCGACCAAGCCTTACGTCCCGGGCAACCAGAACTTCCAGCAGGCGGCCTACGTGTTGCAGCCCGCCGATCAGGTCGGCGAGGGCGAGACCCGCTACCTCTACGCGTTCGGCACGCCATCGGGCCGGGCCGGCTCGGCCTACCTGTCCCGGGTGGCCGTCGACGAGGTCGACGACCTGGCCAAGTACCAGTACTGGAACGGCAACGACTGGGTGACCGGCAAGCCGGTCGCCGCCACCCCGATCATCGGCGACTCCACCCGGTCGGCCGGCCTTTTCGGTCCCGTCCTCGACTGGGCGAACAATCCGAACGTGCTGGGCGGAATGCTCGGCGGCCTCTTCGGCGCCAAGACCGGCGGCAACGTCAGCGAGATGTCAGTCCAGTACAACGAATACCTCGGCAAGTACATCGTGATGTACGGCGACGGCAAGAACAACGTCAAGCTGCGCTACGCCGATACCCCCGAAGGCGAGTGGTCGGCGCCGATCACCGTCGCGACCTCGGCCACCTATCCCGGGCTGTACGCGCCGATGATCCATCCGTGGTCGGGCACCGGAAAGCTGGTCGACAGCAACAACGACCCGGACGTCAGCACGCTCTACTGGAACATGTCGCTGTGGGGCAACTACAACGTTGTGCTGATGGAAACCGATCTGACCTCGCTCAAGGCCGCCCTGGTATAGGCACCCACCTAAGTCCAATATCTAGACTCTGCTAGCCTGGCGGTTGTGTCCATCGACCGCGATTCGATCAGTGCCGAAAACTGTTCGGTCAAGCGCGCACTCGACGTCGTCGGCGAGAAGTGGACGCTGCTGGTCCTGCGCGAGGCGTTCTACGGTGCCCGGCGCTTCGATCAATTTCACTCCCGCCTCGGATGCCCCCGCCAGGTGCTGACCGACCGGCTTGGCACCCTGGTGGCGGCCGGTGTGCTGCGACGCGAGCCCTATCAGGAGCCAGGTCAGCGCGAACGTCACGAGTACCGGCTCACCGAGAAGGGCCGCGACCTGCTGCCTGCGGTGATCGCGCTGATGCAGTGGGGCGACACGTGGGAGGCCGACGCCGCGGGACCTCCCGTCGAGGTCGTCCATCGCGACTGCGGCCACCCCGTCGAGCTGATCCTGCGCTGTCGCAGCGACCACACTCTGTTGACTGCCCATGACACCGAGCCGCGCCCCGGCCCAGGTGCCCGTCCCGCCCCAGGAAAGACGAGTTGATGACCGCCACCATCCATGCCTTCGACAGCGCAATCGACCTGGCGGACAACGGCATCGGCCGCTACATCGGCCAGACCATCCCCGAGTACGCGAACATGGTCGGACCGTTCGGCGGCGTGACGGCCGCCGCGATCGTGCGCGCGATCGAGCAGCACCCGGACCGCATCGGCGACCCGGTGGCCCTGACCGTCAACTACCTCGCACCGATATCCGACGGCCGATTCGACATCACCGTGCACGCGGTACGCACCAACCGGAGCAACCAGCACTGGACCGCCGAGGTGACCCAGGAGCACGGCCCGACGACCACGGCCACCGCCGTCTTCGGCCTGCGCCGTGACGCCTGGTCCGATACCGAAGCCGCGATGCCCGAGGCGCCAGAGCCCGAAAGCGTCTCCCCCACAACGGCTCCCGACTTCGTGCGGTGGATGGGCAACTATGATCTGCACTATGTGCGGGGCGGGTTACCGACCGAGTCCGACGAGAGCCCGTCGTCGACGACGACGCTGTGGGTGCGCCAACGCCCTGACCGGACACTGGATTTCGCCGCGCTGAGCGCCATCAGCGACGTGTTCTATCCGCGGGTGTTCCTGCGCCGCGGCAAGCCGGTGCCGGCTGGCACGATCTCACTGACCACCTACTTCCATGTCGACGCTGCCGACCTCGCCCGGCAAGGCGGCGACTACGTACTGGCCAGCGCGCACGCCCAGCGCTTCGCCCGCGGGTACTTCGACCAGAGCGCCCTGATCTGGGGCCGCGACGGGACCCTGCTGGCCACCAGTCATCAGATCGTCTACTACAAAGACTGACAGACTGGCTCCCATGCTCAGCACCGATCCGCCCGCAGACCGCCGGTGGCCTCATGTGGTGCGGCTGCTGCTCTTAGTCGCCGTGCTGCTGGGCCTGTTCTATCTGGTCGCGGTGTCGCGGGTGATCGACCTCGACGGCGTTCGCGCCGCGGTCTCATCGGCCGGCCCCGCAGCGCCGCTGGCCTACGCCGTGGTGTCGGCGGTCCTGGCGGCGGTGTTCGTCCCGGGTCCGCTGTTGGCCGCGGGCAGCGGCATGTTGTTCGGGCCGTTGCTCGGCACCTTCGTGACGTTGGGTTCGACGGTCCTGACTGCGATGCTCACCGCACTGCTCGGCAGGCGAGCCGGCCGGGACAGCGCGCGCGCCCTTCTCGGTGCCGACTGGTCGGCGCGCATCGACGGTCAGATCCAGCGCCGCGGGTTGTGGGCGGTGGTGGGTCAGCGGTTCGTGCCGGGGATCTCGGACGCGATGGCGTCCTACGCATTCGGCGCCTTCGGAATGCCGTTGAGGCAGATGGCCGCCGGAGCATTCATCGGATCGGCTCCGCGGGCATTCGTGTATACCGCGCTGGGCGCGTCGATTTCGGATCTGTCGTCACCGCTGGGCTATGCCG
>JAEZIA010000178.1 GCA_023416315.1 Actinomycetes bacterium | reverse complement strand
CACCAGATCACCCGGCGCGGCATCGCCCGCACATTCCAGAACATCCGGCTGTGGGGCGAGATGACGGCGCTGGAGAACGTCATCGTCGGCACCGACGCGCGGCACCACACCTCGGTACCCGGGGCGCTGGTGCGCACACCGCGGCATCGCCGCGAGGAACACACCGCGATCGAAAAGGCGGCAGCACTGCTGCAATTCGTCGGCATCGCCGACCGCGGTGAGGAGAAGGCCAAGAACCTGCCGTACGGGGACCAGCGCCGCCTGGAGATCGCCAGGGCGCTGGCCACCGAGCCGAAACTGCTGTGCCTCGACGAGCCGGCGGCCGGGTTCAACCCCAGCGAGAAAGCCGCCCTGATCGACCTGATCCGCGCCATCCGCGACGACGGCTACACGGTGTTGCTCATCGAGCACGACATGCGGCTGGTCATGGGCGTCACCGACCGGATCGTGGTGCTGGAGTTCGGCCGTAAGATCGCCGAAGGCCTGCCCGCCGAGATCCGCGAAGACCCAGCGGTGATCGCCGCCTACCTGGGGGTGCCCGATGACCAGCTCTGAGAACGCGCCGCTGCTCGAAGTTCGCGACGCCGTCGTGCACTACGGCAGGATCGAAGCACTGCACGGTGTTTCGCTCGAAGTCCGGCAGGGCGAGCTGGTGACGCTGCTCGGCTCCAACGGAGCGGGCAAGACCACGATGATGCGGGCCATCTCGGGGCTGCGGCCGCTGTCCCGAGGATCGGTGTGGTTCGAAGGCCGCGACATCAGCCGGGTCAAAGCCCACCAGCGCGCGATCGACGGACTGATCCAGGCGCCCGAGGGCCGCGGCGTGTTCCCCGGGATGACCGTCACCGAGAACCTCGAAATGGGCTGCTATGGGCGGAAGTTCGACAGCAAGGCCGAGCACCGCGAGCGGTTGGATTGGGTGTTCGAGACCTTCCCGCGGCTGGCCGAGCGGCGCAGCCAGGTCGGCGGCACACTGTCCGGCGGGGAACAACAGATGCTCGCCATCGGACGCGCACTGATGGCGCGCCCGCGGGTGCTGTTGCTCGACGAGCCGTCGATGGGGCTGGCGCCGATGATCATCTCGCAGATCTTCAAGATCATCTCCGAGATCAACGCCCAGGGCACCACCGTGCTGCTGGTGGAGCAGAACGCCCAGCAGGCGCTGAGCCGGTCCGACCGCGCCTACATCCTCGAAACGGGAACCATCACCCGCAGCGGAGCGGCGCGAGAGTTGTTGAACGACGACAGTATTCGAGCCGCATACCTCGGGGTGGCCTAAGCCGCACGGGTCAGCACGCGCGCACCCTGCTCGGTGATCGCGATGGTGTGCTCGGAGTGCGCGGTATTGGAACCGTCGGCGGCGCGCAGCGTCCAGCCGTCGGGATCGACGGTCAGCCGGTTGGTTCCGCGTCCCCACCACGGCTCCAGCGCCAGCGTCAGGCCGGGCTTGAGCACCATTCCGCGGCCGCGCTTGCCGCGGTTGGGCACGTGTGGATCCTCATGCATCGTGCGGCCCAGCCCGTGCCCGCCGAAATCGGTGTTGACGGCGTAACCCGCCGCGGCGGCGACCTCGCCGATCGCTGCCGAGATGTCGCCGAGTCGCCCGCCCGGCACCGCCGCCGCAATGCCGGCGTCCAGCGCGCGGCGGGTGGACTCCACCAGCGCGGTGTCCGCGGGGTCGGGGTTGTCGCCGACGATCACGGTGATCGCCGAGTCGGCCACCCAGCCGTCGATCGAGACCGCGAAATCGAGCTTGAGCAGATCGCCGTCACGTAGCACGTAATCCCACGGAAGGCCGTGCAGCACAGCGTCGTTAACCGAGAGGCAGATGACATTGCGGAACGGGCCGCGGCCGAACGACGGCGCGTAGTCCCAGTAGCAGGACGTCGCACCGCGTTCGTCGATCAAGGCCCTGGCGCGGTGTTCGAGCTGCATGAGGTTCACGCCGGGTTCGGCCTCGCCGGCCAGCGTCGCCAGCGTACGCGCCACGAAATCGCCGGTGACGGCCATCTTGTCGATTTCCTTGGCGGTCTTGAGTTCGATCATCCCGCGCAACTCCCTTCCTCGGTATTTTTATACCGTATACTGAGCGGCATGGTGCGTGTACCGCTGAGTCCCGAGCAGATCCGGGCCGGGCAGCGTCTCGGTGCGTTGATCAGGACCGCGCGGGCCGGCCGGCCGCCGGAGGTCATCGCCCGCGACGCGGGGATCTCCCCGGAGACGCTGCGCAAGATCGAGGTCGGACGGCTGCCCAGCCCGAGCTTCGGGACGGTGGTAAGCCTGTGCGAGGCACTGGGTTTGCCGCTGCAAGACGCCGTCGACGTGTGGCGTGGCGCGGCTAGTCGACGCGAAACCGCTTGATCCGCGAGGTTGCCCCGGACGCCAGCGTGACCCGACTGCGGGGGACCCCGAGATGCTTGGCGAGCAGTCGCGCGGCGGCCTCGGTGGCCTTGCCCTCGACGGCGGGTTCCCGCACGTAGATCGTCAACGCGCCGTCGTCACCGGTCTCGACCAGGGGCCCCTTGCGGCTGCCCGGTTTGACGGTGACGACGACGGTCTCGGGCACCTAGCGGGCGACGACGACCGACGAGCCGTGGCCGAACAGGCCCTGGTTGGCGGTGACGCCGACCTTCGCGCCTTCGACCTGGCGGCCGGTGGCCTGACCCTTGAGCTGCCAGGACAATTCGCAGACCTGCGCGATCGCCTGGGCGGGGATGGCCTCGCCGAAGCTGGCCAGCCCACCGGAGGCGTTGACCGGGATCCGGCCACCGATCGTGGTGGCACCGCTGCGCAGCAGCTGTTCGGCCTCGCCCTTGGCGCACAATCCCAGATGCTCGTACCAGTCGAGTTCGAGCGCCGTGGACAGGTCGTAGACCTCGGCCAGCGACAGGTCCTCGGGGCCGATGCCCGCCTCGGCGTAGGCGGCGTCGAGGATCTGGTCTTTGAACACCCGCTCCGGGCCGGGGACCACGGCGGTGGAATCGGTTGCGATATCCGGCAATTCGGGCAGATGCTGCGGGTACTGCGGGCTCTGCAGGCTCACCGCGCGCACCGAGGGCACACCCTGCACGGAGCCGAGGTGCTTCTCCGCGAACGACTTGGACGCGACGACGATGGCCGCCGCGCCGTCGGACGTCGCGCAAATGTCCAGCAGCCGAAGCGGATCGGAGACCACGGGGGAGGCCAGCACGTCCTCGACGCTGGCTTCCTTGCGGTAGCGGGCGTACGGGTTGTTCAGGCCATGGCGCGCGTTCTTGACCTTCACCTGCGCGAAGTCTTCGAGGGTGGCGCCGTAGAGATCCATCCGGCGGCGCGCCAGCAGCGCGAAGTACACGGTGTTGGTGGCCCCGATGAGGTGGAAGCGCTGCCAGTCCGGATCGTTGCGGCGCTCACCGCCCACGGGGGCGAAGAAGCCCTTGGGGGTGGTGTCGGCGCCGATCACCAGCGCGACGTCGCAGAAGCCGGCCAGGATCTGTGCCCGGGCGCTCTGCAGCGCTTGGGACCCGCTGGCGCAGGCCGCGTAGCTCGAGGTGACGGGGATGCCGTTCCAGCCGAGCTTCTGCGCGAATGTCGCGCCCGCGACGAAACCGGGGTAGCCGTTGCGGATGGTGTCCGCGCCGGCGACCAGTTGGATCTGGCGCCAGTCCAGGCCCGCCTCGGCCAGCGCGGCGCGGGCGGCGACGACGCCGTACTCGGTGAAGTCGCGGCCCCACTTGCCCCACGGGTGCATGCCCGCGCCGAGGATGTAAACGGGTTCGGGTGCCATCAGACGATCCTCCAGGCGTAGGTGACGCGCACGGTGCCGTCGTCATCGGTGTAGAGCGGCATGGTGGTCAGCTCGACCTCCATGCCGACCTTCAGATCAGCGGCCAGGGTGCCCTCGACCACCTTGCCCAGCACGATCAGGCCCTCGTCGGCCAGCTGGACAGCGGCGACCGCGAACGGCTCGAACGGGTCCGGCGACGGGTACGGCGGCGGGGGCGCATACCGGTTCTCGGTGTAGCTCCAGACCGTGCCGCGCCGCGAGACCGCGACGGCCTCGAGCACATCGCTGTCGCAGGCCGGGTTGGGGCAGTTATTGGCCCGCGGCGGGAATACGTAGGTCGCGCACTGCGGGCACTTGCCGCCGATCAGATGCGGCACACCGGCGTCGTCGTAGTCCCACCAACCGTCGATCGCCGGTAGCTGGGTGGGGGCGTCAGGAGAAGCTGGCACGCGCTCATCGTAGGTGATCACCGTCGGCCAACTGGAACATGTTCCAGTTCAGTGGGACGGTACTTCGCATGTGGGGTGTCGGGCCCGATGCCTAGAGTTGGGGGCGTGAGCCCAGCCAAGACTGCCACCGAGGCGCCCGCGACGAAGTCAGGCACCGACGCCAAACCGACCTTGCTGCTGCTGGACGGCAATTCCCTGGCGTTTCGGGCCTTCTATGCGCTGCCCGCCGAGAACTTCAAGACCAAAAACGGGCTGACCACCAACGCGGTCTACGGGTTCACCGCGATGCTCATCAACCTGCTGCGCGACGAACAGCCCACGCATGTGGCCGCCGCGTTCGATGTGTCCCGGCAGACGTTCCGCAAGGAGAAGTACCCGGAGTACAAGGAAGGTCGCTCGGCGACGCCCGACGAGTTCCGCGGGCAGATCGAGATCACCAAGGAGGTGCTGGCCGCGCTCGGCATCACCGTGCTGGCCGAGCCCGGCTTCGAGGCCGACGACATCATCGCCACACTGGCCACCCAGGCCGAGCAGGAGGCCTACCGGGTGCTGGTCGTCACCGGCGACCGGGACGCGCTGCAGCTCGTCAGCCCGGACGTCACCGTTCTCTACCCGCGCAAGGGGGTCAGCGATCTGACCCGGTTCACCCCGGAGGCGGTCGTCGAGAAGTACGGCCTGACGCCGACGCAGTACCCCGACTTCGCGGCGCTGCGCGGTGACCCGAGCGACAACCTGCCCGGCATCCCGGGGGTGGGCGAGAAGACCGCCGCCAAATGGATCATCGAATACGGCTCGCTGCAGGGTCTGGTCGACAATGTCGACGCGGTGCGCGGCAAGGTCGGAGATGCGTTGCGCAACAACCTGTCCAGCGTCATCCTCAATCGGGAGCTCACCGATCTGGTCAAGGACGTTCCGCTGCCACAGACCCCCGACACCCTGCGGATGCAGCCCTGGGATCGTGATCAGATCCACCGGCTGTTCGACGACCTCGAGTTCCGGGTGCTGCGCGACCGGCTGTTCGACACGCTGGCCGCCGTCGAACCGGAGGTCGACGAGGGCTTCGACGTCCGAGGCGGTCAGCTCGAGCCCGGTGCGGTGCGCGCGTGGCTGGCCGAGCACGCGAAAAGCGGCGCCCGGTCCGGCGTCGCGGTGGTCGGCACCCACCGGGTGTACGACGGGGACGCCACCGCGCTGGCGATCGCCACCGCCGACGGCGACGGCGCTTACCTGGACACCGCGGTGCTGACGCCCGACGACGAGGCGGTGTTGGGGGAGTGGCTGGCCGACCCGAACGCGCCGAAAGCGTTGCACGAAGCCAAGATTGCGATGCACGACCTGGCCGGTCGGGGCTGGCAGCTGGCCGGCGTCACCTCCGACACCGCGCTGGCGGCGTA
>JAEZIA010000142.1 GCA_023416315.1 Actinomycetes bacterium | reverse complement strand
TCGGGATCGTCCCGCAGCCGCCGGTACTGGTCCGGGTTCTGCGCCAGCGCAAGCAGACCACCGGCCACACCGTTGCGCGTTGTCTCCGCACCCGCACTGAACAGAAGCGAGAAGAACATGTACAACTCGACGTCGGACAGTGGATCAGTCGTGGCGTTGGCTACTACCGAGAGCATGTCATCCGTCGGCTGCGCCCGCTTGGCCGTGATCAGCTCCATACCGTAGGCGAACATCCGCGACCCGGCCTCCTCGACCGACATCGTCCCCACCTCGCCGCGCCGGGAATCTCCGAAGTCGAATGTCGGCTCGATCGCCTGGAACAGCCAATGCCGTTCGGTCTCAGGCACTCCCAGCAGGATGCAGATCATCTGCATCGGAAGTTCGGCGGCCACGTCGACCAGGAAGTCGAAGGCAGCCCCGGGCTGGGCGGCGTCCAGCAGTGCCCGGGCGCGCGCGCGCAGGTCGTCCTCGACGCGGCGGATCATCCGCGGGGTCAGGCCCGAACTGACCAGCCGCCGGATGTGGGTGTGGCGCGGGTCGTCCATCATATTGAGCACCTGCCCGGCCACCGGCAGATCCTGCAGCAGGGTGCCGCCGTAGGGCCGGTCTCCCCCGGTCACCGACGAGTAGGTATCCGCATCTCGGAGCACGGCAAGCGTTTCGGCGTGCGTCGCCACCGACCAGAAGCCCTCCCCGTCGGGGGTGTGCTCGGTGGGCTCGTGCCAGTACACCGGGGCTTCGCGGCGATGGATCGCGAATAGATGGTGCGGGAACCCGTCAGCGAAGTTATCGAGGTCGGTGAAGTCGATGTCGCGCAGCAACATTGGCGTCTACAGGATCGCGCCGGGGGTGTACTTGGCGGCCTCGGGGTAGTCACTCACCAGCCGATCCACCGCAGCGATCACCTGGTCGACCTGGCTTCCGGCCGCCCCGGTGAACGCCTGCTTGTCGGCCAACGCGGCGTCGAGCGCAGCCCGGTCCAGTGGCAGCCGATCATCGGCGGCCAACCTGTCCAACAGATCTGGTTCGGCACCCTTCTCCCGCATCGCCAGTGCGACCGCGACCGCATGCTCCTTGATCACCTCGTGCGCGGTCTCCCGGCCGACGCCGGCCCGCACGGCCGCGATCAACACCTTGGTGGTGGCCAGGAACGGCAGATAGCGGTCCAACTCGCGCTTGATCACCGCGGGATAGGCGCCGAACTCGTCGAGCACTGTCAGGAACGTCTCGATCTGTCCGTCGATGGCGAAGAACGCGTCCGGCAGCGCCACCCGACGCACCACCGAGCAGAACACGTCGCCCTCATTCCATTGCGCGCCAGCCAGTTCCGCGGCCATCGACGCGTAACCACGCAAGATCACCTGCAGCCCGTTGACCCGCTCGCAGCTGCGGGTGTTCATCTTGTGCGGCATCGCCGACGAGCCGACCTGCCCGGGCGCGAACCCTTCGGTCACCAACTCGTGGCCTGCCATCAACCGCACGGTGTGCGCGAATGACGACGGGCCCGCGCCCAGCTGAACCAGCGCCGAGAGCACGTCGTGGTCCAGCGAACGCGGATAGACCTGGCCGACGCTGGTGAAGACCGCGTTGAAGCCCAAAAATTCGGCGACCCGGCGCTCCAGCTCGGCCAGCTTGACAGCGTCGCCGTCGAACAGATCGAGCATGTCCTGCGCGGTGCCCATCGGGCCCTTGATGCCCCGCAGCGGGTACCGCTCGATCAACTCGCGAACGCGAGTCAGGGCGATCAGTGTCTCCTCGGCGGCCGACGCGAACCGCTTGCCCAGCGTGGTGGCCTGGGCGGCGACATTGTGGCTGCGGCCAGCCATCACCAGGTCGCGATAGAGCACCGCGCTCTCGGCGAGCCGGGCGACGACCGCGACACCGTGGGCATGCACGAGTTCCAGCGAACGGCGGATCTGCAGCTGCTCGACGTTCTCGGTGAGGTCGCGGCTGGTCATGCCCTTGTGCACATGCTCGTGGCCGGCCAGGGCGTTGAACTCCTCGATGCGGGCCTTGACATCGTGGCGGGTGACGCGCTCCCGCGCGGCGATCGACGCCAGGTCGACGTTCTCGAGCACCCGCTCGTAGTCCTGCACCACCGTGTCAGGCACGTCCACGCCCAGTTCGGCCTGCGCACGCAGCACCGCGAGCCACAACCGGCGTTCGGCGACGATCTTGGCCTCGGGTGACCAGATCGCGACCATATCGGCGCTGGCGTACCTACCGGCCAGGACATTAGGGATTGTCACAACGCATTAGCTTACGGACGTCGGGCAAGCTGGCCTTCGTGTACTTCGTCGGCGTCGATCTTGCCTGGGGTGAGCGCAACACGACCGGCGTCGCCGTCGTCGACGCAGGCGGGTCGTTGCGGCACGTCGCAGCCGCGAGCGACGACGCCGACATCCTGGCCCAGTTGGCGCCGTACGTCGCCGGTCCGTGCCTGGTGGCCGTCGACGCCCCGCTCGTGGTGACCAACGCGACCGGCACCCGGCCGGGCGAAAAAGCGCTGAACCGGGACTTCCGGCGGTTCGACGCGGGCGCATATCCCGCCAACACCGGGCTGGCCTGGTTCGCCGACGGTGGCCGCGGCGGCCGACTGTGCCGGGCGTTGGATCTCGACCTCGACCCCCGATCGGCGTCGCCGCGCAAGGCGCTCGAGGTGTTCCCGCACGCGGCGGGTGTGGTGTTGTTCGGGCTGGATCGCACGCTGAAGTACAAGCACAAACCGGGCCGCGACTTCGCGCAGTTGCACAGTGAGCTACGGCGGTTGATCGGCTACCTCGAAGGGCTCGCGGATGCGGCCCCACCACTCGACGTCCGCGACAACGACGACTGGCGGCACCTGACCAAATCGGTGCACGCCGCCACCCGCAAGGCCGATCTGCGCCGGGCCGAAGACCCGATCGACGCGGTGCTGTGCGCGTATGTCGCGCTGTTCGCCTGGACCCGCCCCGGTGATGTCACGCTCTACGGCGACCCGGCCGCCGGCTGCATCGTCACACCCACACGGCGCACCGATTAGCATGCGCCGGAATCATTTTCAGGCGCGCAAGCCGGGCCAGGTTGCCGGCGTTCCGGTCAGCCGGCTGACCTGTTCGAGCAGCCGCCGCACCTTGGCCGGGTTCTCGTGGCGCTGCCAGCCGAATGTGGTCGGGCGCTGGCTGCGGTCATGCCAGAAGTGGCCGGGCTTGGACTCGGGCCTGGTGGCGACCAGCCAGACCGCGGTATCGGCGCCGTCGGCCGCATCGCGCAGCAGCGGCCGGGTCGCGGCACGGAAGCGCGGCAGGTACTCGGCCACGCCCGGGGTGTCGACCCACCCGGGATGCATGCTCTCCACCCGGATGTCGGTGCCCGCCAGTCGGCGCGCCCACGAGTCGGCCAGCACCACCTGCATCTTCTTGGTGCGGGCGTAGGCACGCACCCCGTTGTAGCCGCGCCGGTATTCCAGATCGTCGACCACCAGCGGCGAGCCGTACATACCGCCGGACGACACCCACACCACCGACGACCCACCCGCCGCCCGCAGCAGCGGCAACAGCCGCTCGGTGATCAGGTGCGGGCCCAGCACATGGGTGGCCAACTGCACCTCATGGCCCTGCCGGGTGAGTGTGCGTTTCTTCGGCATCAGCCCGGCGTTGTGCACCAGACCGTTGAGCGCGGGCACCCGGTTGGCGAAGTCGGCCGTCCACTCCCGCACCGCATCGAGGTCGGAGATGTCGCAGACCTCGCCGACGACATGGGCGTCGGTGACCGACTCGCGGATCGCGGCCGACGTCCGCTCCACCTTGTCGACGTCGCGGCCCAACAGGTGCACGGCCGCCCCGAGGCCGGCGAACGAGCGTGCCATCGCCAGACCGATCCCGGCGGTCGCACCCACGATCACCACCCGCTTGCCGACCAGCGCCCGCGGACGGGCGTCGTCGGCCCACCAGTGCTTGCGCAGACCGGAGCCGATTTTGGTGTAGCCGACGAAAGCCCGATCCAGCACGCCGTCCAGCAGTTCCGCCGCGGGCCGGGTGAGCCCGGAGAAATCCATGTTCTCGAACGTAACCGCTCAGACCCGGGCGGTGCGCTCGTCGATCGGCGCGAGGACGTCGATGACGTCCAACAACGTGGCCCTGGCGACCTCGCGGGGTCCCTCGTCACTGACCAGCGCCGAGACCACCGCACCGTCGACGGCGTTGATCAGCGCGGTCACCAGATCGATCCGCATGGTGCGCCCGGATCGTCCGATCACCTCGGCCACGGCGTCGACGCGCTGCCTGGACAGCCGGTGCTGGATCTCCCGCAGTTCGGACTGGCGGGCGCACGCGATGTAGCGCTCATAGCGCGAGACCAATTCTTCGCTGCTGGCCTCGCCCTCGGGGTCGCCGACCAGCAGGTCGACCAGCACGTCGGCGGTCGCCTCCGCCCCACGCCGCCTGCGCGGCAGCGCGTCGACCCTGGCCCGCAGCTGCGCGACCTCGACCGCGCAGATGTACTCGACGGCCTTGTGCACCAAGTCGTCCAGTGACGAAAAGTAGTAGGTGGTCGAGGCCAGCGGCAGACCCGCGCGCCGGGCCACCGCCCGGTGCCGCACCGCTTCGAAGCCTTCTTCGCGCAGCAGTTCGGCGGCCGCGCTGATCAGCGCATATCGCCGTCGTTCCCCCTTGGGGGTCATCGCTGCCGTCACGTTCAGCAATGCTGCCAGCAGCGCCAGCGGGACATTGCTCTTTCACCGAAACATTAATGTCGCCTTGACCTGCCACTAAGCTAAACCGCCCGCGATGGCAGGATGGCTCGCATGGCGAACCTGAGCCGTCGCGCAGTTCTGCGACTCGGCGCCGGAGCCGTGGTCGGCGCCGCGGGTGCCTTCGCCGCCGGTCGCACGCTGGGCACCGCGACGCACCCCGACGTCGCCATGACCGGAGTCGGCGCCCCCATGCTCCCGCCTCCCCCGCGGGAACCGGCCTCGACGGGCACCCCCGCACCGACGATGGTCACCGGCTCGTTCGTCTCGGCCGCCCGCGGCGGGGTCACCACCAACTGGGCGATCGCCCGCCCGCCCGGACAGACCGCGCCGCTGCGGCCGGTGATCGCGCTGCACGGCAAGGGCCAGGACGCGGCGGGCGTGATGGCCGGCGGTGTCGAGCAGGGCCTGGCCCAGGCCGTGGCGGCCGGGCTGCCGCCGTTCGCGGTGGTCGCGGTCGACGGTGGCGGCAGTTATTGGCACAAGCGTGCCTCGGGTGAGGATTCCGGGGCGATGGTGCTCGACGAGTTGATTCCGATGCTGCCCGGTCAGGGGTTGGACACCTCCCGGGTCGCGTTTCTGGGCTGGTCGATGGGCGGTTACGGGGCGTTGCTCCTCGGCGCCCGGCTCGGACCGGCCCGCACGGCCGCGATCACCGCGGTCAGTCCGGCGCTGTGGCTGTCGTCCGGGGCGGCGGCGCCCGGCGCATTCGACGGTCCCGACGACTTCGCCGCCAACACTGTGTTCGGGCTGCCCGCGCTGGCCTCGATTCCGTTGCGGGTCGACTGCGGTACCAGCGATCCGTTCTATTCGGCAACCAAGCAGTTCGTCGCTGAACTGCCCAACCCCCCGGCCGGCGGGTTCTCCCCCGGGGGCCACGACGGCGGTTACTGGAGTGCGCAGCTCCCGGGCGAGCTGGCCTGGATGGCGCCGCTACTGACGGCGTAGCCGACTTTGAGGTCGCGCTGAGAGCGACTTTTCCGCCGATTTGTGGATCGGTGTGCGATCTCGACGACGATTGTCTCCCGATCTGGAATTGTCTACAGTCGCAGTTACTGTCAGCCATTCGATAAGCCGTCCGGCAGCGCCTCGAGGAGACCATGACCGTCGAAAGCCCGCCGCTCTCGCCGCGGCCGTATCACCCGCTCGACATCTCGGCGCCGGACTTCTGGACGGCCGACTTCGCCACCCGTGACCGGACGTTCGCGCAGCTGCGGGCGGCCGACGGGTTGTCCTGGCATCCACCGGTGTCCGCGGTGTTCCCACACACCGAGACCGGATACTGGGCGATCACTCGGCACGCCGACATCAAGTACGTCAGCCAGCACACCGACATCTTCAGCTCGGCGCGCGGCATGAGCGTCGACCCCCTTCCGGCCGAGGTGCAGCAGGCCACCAGCTTCTTCC
>JAEZIA010000134.1 GCA_023416315.1 Actinomycetes bacterium | reverse complement strand
CGGCCGATGTCGAGGACATCGCGATCGTGGGCGTGGCCACCCGATTCCCCGGCGACATGAACACCCCCGGACAGATGTGGCAGGCGCTGCTCGAGGGCCGCGACGCGATCACCGATCTGCCCGAAGGCCGCTGGTCGGAGTTCCTCGCCGAGCCGCGCATCGCCGAGCGGGTGGCCAAGGCCGCCACCCGCGGCGGCTACCTGTCAGACATCAAGGGCTTCGACGCCGAGTTCTTCGCGCTGTCGAAGATGGAAGCCGACAACATCGACCCGCAGCAGCGGATGGCGCTCGAGCTCACCTGGGAGGCGTTGGAGAACGCCCGCATCCCGGCGTCGAGCCTGCGGGGAAGCAACGTCGGCGTCTTCATCGGCGCGTCGAACAACGACTACCAGTTCCTGGCGGTCGCCGACCCGACCACGGCGCACCCGTACGCGATCACCGGCACCACGAGTTCGATCATCGCCAACCGGGTGTCGTACTTCTACGATTTCCGCGGCCCGTCCATGGCGCTGGACACCGCCTGCTCCAGTTCGTTGGTCGCCGCCCACCAGGGTGTGCAGGCGCTGCGGACCGGTGAGGCCGACGTCGCGATGGTCGGCGGCGTGAACGCGATGATCACCCCGCTGGTGACGATCGGCTTCGACGAGGTCGGTGGCGTGCTGGCGCCGGACGGCCGCATCAAGTCGTTCTCGTCGGACGCCAACGGCTATTCGCGCTCCGAGGGCGGCGGCATGCTGGTGCTCAAGCGCCTGAGCGACGCCCGCCGCGACGGGGACGATATCCTCGCGATCATCGCGGGCAGCGCGATCAACCACGATGGCCGGTCCAACGGCATGCTCGCGCCGAATCCGGACGCGCAGGCCGATGTGCTGCGCAAGGCCTACAAGGATGCCGGGATCAGCCCGCGCACCGTCGATTACATCGAGGCGCACGGCACCGGCACCATCCTCGGTGATCCGATGGAGGCCGACGCGCTGGGCCGGGTGGTCGGTCGGGGCCGGTCCGCCGAGCAGCCCGCGCTGCTGGGTGCGGTGAAGTCCAACCTCGGGCACCTGGAGTCGGCCGCCGGTGCGGCCAGCCTGGCCAAGGTGGCGTTGTCGCTGAGCCGCAACAAGATTCCGCCGTCGATCAACTACGCCGGGCCCAACCCCTACATCGACTTCGACGCCGTCCGGCTGCGCGTGGTCGACAAGGTGACGGACTGGCCGCGCTACAGCGGCCATGCGATCGCCGGTGTTTCCGGCTTCGGTTTCGGTGGCGCGAACGCACACCTGGTGCTGCGTGAGGTGCTCCCCACGGATTTGGCTCCGCCCCAGGATGATTCCGCGCCCGCCGAGGCGAAGACGACGTCCGATGCCGACGCCGTCTATGTCGGCGGTGTCCGGATGGACGAGTACGGCGAGTTCATCGATGAGGTCGACGAAGACGTGGCCGGGGAGTACGCGTCGGCCGTCGCCTACGAGGACGAGCCGGAATTGCCCGGCCTGACCGACGAGGCGCTGGAGCTGATCGAGGCGGCGCGCGCCGAGTGGGAAGCCGCCGAGAAGCCCGCCCCCGTTGTGCCGCTTGCCGTTTCCGGATTCCTGACCTCTCGCAAGCGGGCGACCGCGGCCGAACTGGCCGACTGGATCGATAGCGACGAGGGCCGGGCGACCTCGCTCGAGGCCATTGGACGCTCGCTGTCCCGGCGCAATCACGGCCGTTCGCGGGCCGTGGTGATGGCCCACGACCATGACGAGGCGGTCAAAGGCCTGCGGGCGATCGCCGAGGGCAAGCAGACCCCGCTGGTGTACAGCGCCGACGGTCCGGTGACGAACGGGCCGGTGTGGGTGCTGGCCGGTTTCGGTGCGCAGCACCGCAAGATGGGCAAGAGCCTGTACCTGCGTGACCCGGTGTTCGCCGAGTGGATCAACAAGGTTGACGCGCTCATCCAGGACGAGCGCGGGTATTCGGTCGTCGAGCTGATCCTCGACGACGCGATCGACTACACCAACGAGACCTGCGAATACCCCATCGAAGTGGTCCAGACGGTGATCTTCGCCATCCAGATCGCGCTCGGGGAGCTACTGAAGCATCACGGCGCCAAACCCGCTGCGGTGGTGGGCCAATCGCTCGGTGAGGCGGCCGCCGCCTACTTCTCCGGCGGCCTGTCGCTGGCCGACGCCACCCGCACCATCTGCTCGCGCGCACACCTCATGGGCGAGGGCGAAGCGATGCTGTTCGGCGAGTACATCCGGCTGATGGCGCTCGTCGAGTACTCGGCCGAAGAGATCAAGACCGTCTTCTCCGACTATCCGGGTCTGGAGGTGTGCGTCTACGCCGCCCCCTGCCAGACCGTCATCGGCGGCCCGCCCGACCAGATCGACGCGATCGTCGCCCGCGCCGAATCCGAGGGTAAGTTCGCCCGCAAGCTCCAGACGAAGGGCGCCAGCCACACTCAGCAGATGGACCCGCTGCTCGGTGAGCTGTCCGCGGAGATCCAGGGCATCGAAGCGCGCCCGTTGCACACCGGCTACTTCTCGACCGTGCACGAGGGCAGCTACATCCGCCCGGGCGGCGAGCCGATCCACGATGTGGAGTACTGGAAGAAGGGGCTGCGCCACAGCGTCTACTTCACCCACGGCATCCGCAACGCCGTCGACAATGGACACACCACGTTCCTGGAACTGGCGCCGAACCCGGTGGCGCTCATGCAGGTTGGACTGACCACCGCCGCCGCCGGCCTGCACGACGGACAGCTGATCGCGACGCTGGCCCGCAAGCAGGACGAGGTCGAGTCGATGGTCGCTGCGATGGCGCAGCTCTACGTCCACGGCCACGACCTGGACTTCCGGACGTTGTTCGAGCCGGGCGAGTACGCCGACATCCCGCCGACCCGCTTCAAGCGCAAGCCGCACTGGCTCGACGCGCAGTTCACCGGCGACAGCTCGGTGATGATGCCGGGTAACCACGTGGCCACCCCCGACGGCCGCCACGTCTGGGAGTACTCGCCGAAGGGGCAGACAGACCTCGCGGCTCTGGTGAAAGCGGCTGCGGTACAGGTCCTTCCGGATGCCAAGCTGACCGCCTCCGAACAGCGCGCAGTCCCCGGCGACGGCGCTCGGCTGGTCACCACGCTGACCCGCCACCCCGGTGGCGCGTCGGTGCAGGTCCACGCCCGCATCGACGAATCTTTCACGCTGGTCTACGACGCCGTCGTCACCCGCGGCGGTGCGGTCTCGGCACTGCCGTCCGCGGTCGCGACCGGTGTCGCGGTCAGCACGCCGGCCGCCGAGGTTCCCGCTGACGAACCCGACGATGACGCGGAGATCCTGTCCGACAACCTGACCGCGGGTGCCGGCCTGGCCGCCGGCTTCGCCAAGTGGTCGCCGGATTCCGGTGAGACCGTGCATGATCGGCTTGCCGCGATCGTCGGCGGTGCGATGGGCTATGAGCCCGAGGACCTGCCGTGGGAGGTCCCGCTGATCGAGTTGGGCCTGGATTCTCTGATGGCCGTGCGGATCAAGAACCGCGTCGAGTACGACTTCGACCTGCCGCCGATCCAGCTGACCGCGGTGCGGGACGCCAACCTGTATGCCGTCGAGAAGCTCATCGAGTACGCGATCGAGCACCGCGACGAGGTGGAGGATCTGGCCGAGGCGCAGAAGGGCAAGACGGCCGAGGAGATCGCCGCCGAGCAAGCCGAATTGATGGGCGGCGCCAGCACGGTCGCCGAACTCGAGGCCAAGCTCGCCGAGGCGGGTCACCCGATCGCGACCGAGTCGGAGCCCAAGGCCGAGCCGAATATCCCACCGCCGCCGACAGATCCGGCCGGGCCGAAGGCCGAGCCGAACAAGTCCACTGCCGCCGCTGCGGCAGCCAAGGTGCTGACCCAGGAGGCGGTCACCGAAGCGCTCGGTGCCGATGTGCCGCCCCGGGACGCCGCCGAACGCGTGACGTTCGCGACGTGGGCGATCGTCACCGGCAAGTCGCCGGGCGGCATCTTCAACGAGCTCCCCGCGATCAACGACGAGACCGCGACGAAGCTGGCCGACCGGCTCTCCGAGCGTGCCGAAGGTGTCATCAGCGTCGACGAGGTCAGGTCCGCCAACACGATTGAGGCACTGGCCACGATCGTCCGCGCCCAGCTGGAAGAGGGTGTGGTGGACGGATTCGTCCGCACCCTGCGTGCGCCGCAGGAAGGAGGCACGAAGACTCCGGTGTTCGTGTTCCACCCGGCGGGCGGATCGACGGTGGTCTACGAGCCGCTGATGAAGCGGCTGCCGGCCGACACCCCGATCTACGGGTTGGAGCGGGTCGAGGGCTCGATCGAGGAACGCGCCGCCGAATACGTGCCCAAGCTGATGGAGATTCAGGGCAAGGGCCCGTACATCCTCACCGGCTGGTCGCTGGGCGGGGCGCTGGCCTACGCCTGCGCGGTGGGTCTGAAACGCAACGGCTGCGACGTCCGCTTCGTCGGACTGATCGACACCGTGCGCGCCGGCGAGGAGGTGCCGCAGACCAAGGCGGAGATCCGGGCCCGCTGGGACCGCTACAAGGTGTTCGCCGAGCGCACCTTCAACGTCGAGATCCCCGAAATCCCTTACGAGGAGCTCGAACAGCTCGACGACGAGGGCCAGGTCCGGTTCGTGCTGGACGCCGTCAAGGAGAGCGGGGTCGACATCCCGGGCGGCATCATCGAGCACCAGCGCACGTCCTATCTGGACAACCGTGCCCTCGACACCGCCAACATCGAGCCCTACGACGGCCACGTCGCGCTGTACATGGCCGACCGCTACCACGACGACGCGATCATGTTCGAGCCGCGCTACGCCGTCCGCCAACCGGACGGCGGCTGGGGCGAGTTCGTCTCCGATCTGGAGATCGTGCCGATCGGGGGCGAGCACATCCAGGCGATCGACGAGCCCTACATCGCCAAGGTCGGCGCCCACATGAGCGAAGCGATCAACCGAATCGACGCCGAGGAGAACGGATCCAAGTGACCGCCGTGACAACTGCCGAGAAGCTTGCCGAACTCCGCGCGAAGCTGGAGCTGGCCAAGGAACCAGGCGGTGAGGCGGCTGCTGCGAAGCGCGACAAGCGTGGTATCCCCAGTCCGCGGGCCCGCATTCACGCGCTGCTGGACCCGGGCAGCTTCCTGGAGATCGGCGCACTGGCACGTACCCCGGGTGATCCGAACGCGCTGTACGGCGACGGTGTGGTCACCGGGCACGGCACCATCAACGGCCGCCCCGTCGGGGTATTCAGCCACGACTACACCGTGTTCGGCGGCTCGGTCGGAGAGATGTTCGGCCGCAAGGTTTCCCGCCTGATGGAGTGGGTGGCCATGGTCGGGTGCCCGATCATCGGGATCAACGACTCCGGCGGTGCCCGCATCCAGGACCTGGCCACCTCGCTGGCCTGGTACGCCGAGCTGGGCCGCCGCCACGAACTGTTGAGCGGCCTCGTCCCGCAGATCTCGATCATCCTGGGCAAGTGCGCGGGCGGCGCGGTGTACTCACCGATCCAGACCGATCTGATCGTGGCCGTGCGCGACCAGGGCTACATGTTCGTCACTGGTCCCGACGTCATCAAGGACGTCACCGGTGAGGAAGTGACGCTCGACGAACTCGGCGGTGCCGACGCGCAGGCCAAGTACGGCAACATCCACCAGGTCGTCGACTCGGAGAAGGAAGCCTTCTCCTACGTCCGCGACTACCTGGAGTTCCTGCCCGCCAACAGCTTTGACGACGCGCCGATCATCAACCCGGGCCTGGAGCCCGAGATCACCCCGCACGACCTGGAACTCGACAGCCTGGTCCCGGACGCCGATAACACCGCCTACGACATGCACGAGATCCTGCTGCGGATCTTCGACGACGGCGACTTCCTCGAGGTCGCCGCCCAGGCCGGCCAGGCGATCATCACCGGCTTCGCCCGGGTCGACGGCCGCCCGGTCGGCGTGATCGCCAACCAGCCGATGCACATGTCGGGCGCCATCGACAACGAGGCCTCCGACAAGGCGGCCCGGTTCGTGCGGTTCTGCGACTCGTTCAACACGCCGCTGGTCTTCGTCGTCGACACCCCGGGCTTCCTGCCCGGTGTAGAACAGGAGAAGAACGGCATCATCAAGCGCGGCGGCCGGTTCCTCTACTCGGTGGTCGAGGCCGATGTGCCGAAGGTGACGATCACGATCCGCAAGTCCTACGGCGGCGCGTACGCGGTCATGGGTTCCAAGCAGCTCACCGCCGACTTCAACTTCCTGTGGCCGACCGCGCGGATCGCCGTCATCGGCGCCGAGGGGGCCGCGCAGTTGATCGTCAAGCGGTTCCCGGATCCCAACGCTCCCGAGGTCCAGGAGATCCGTCGCCAGTTCATCGAGGGCTACAACCGCGACATGGCCACCCCGTACGTGGCTGCCGAGCGCGGCTACGTCGACGCGGTGATCGAGCCGCATCAGACCCGGTTGCAGCTGCGCAGCGCGATGCGGCTGCTGCGCGACAAGCAGATCAGCCGGGTGCAGCGTAAGCACGGGCTGATCCCGATCTAAGCCCGGCGAACGGCTATCCCCAGGGTTTACTCACACCTGTGTAATTCGCCCCGATGTCAAAGTTGCCGAAACATCGGTGCCGGAGTGCCTGCGCGACTTACCGTGGGGCGGTGACACCCATCGAGCTGGCCGCCACCGGCCAGGACGGCCGCCACGTCTACACCTGTCCGCTGTGTGAGGCCATGTGCGGGTTGGAGATTCACGTCTCCGACGGCCGCGTGGAGAGCATCCGCGGCAATCGCGACGACGTCTGGAGCCGGGGCCACCTGTGCCCGAAGGGCGCGTCACTGGGTGCGGTCCACGAGGATCCCGACCGGATCCGCAGGCCGATGATCAAGATCGACGGGCAGTGGCAGGAGGTCAGCTGGGACGCGGCGTTCCGGCGCTGCACCGAACTGCTGGCGCCGGTGATCGCCGAGCACGGTATCGGCGCGGTCACCTGCTACACCGGCAATCCGCTGGCGCATTCGTTCTCGCTGGGCCGCTACACCGGTGTGCTGCTCGGAATGTCGGGCATCCCGGTGAGCTACTCGCCAGGCACCGTCGACCAGTGGCCCAAGAACCTGTCGTCACACCTGATGTACGGCAACTGGTGGGGGTTTCCGGTTCCCGACATCGAACGCACCGACCTGCTGGTGGTGATGGGCGCCAACCCCGCTGCGTCGCAGGGGTCCCTGCTGGCCGCCCCGGACGTGATGGGCATCCTCGCCGGCATCGACACGGTGATCGTGATCGACCCGGTGCGCACCGCTACCGCGGCTAAGGCCGACGAATGGCTGCCGATCACTCCGGGCACCGACGCCGCGCTGCTATTGGCCGTCGTGCACACGCTGTTCGACGAGAACCTGGTCCGGCTCGGTCATCTGGCCGACCACATCGACGGCGTCGACACGCTGCGCACGGTTGCCCGGGAGTGGTCCCCGGAACGGGTCGCGCCGGTCACCGGTATCGACGCCGACCGGATCAAAGGCCTGGCCCGCCAGCTCGCAGGCACCGAGCGGGCAGCGGTCTACGGCCGAATCGGCTTGTGCAATCAGGAGTTCGGCAGCCTGGCCAGCTGGCTGGTCGACGTCGTCAACATCCTCACCGGCCACTTCGATACCGTCGGCGGCGCGATGTTCCCGCGCCCGGCGGTGTGGACCGTCACCGCGCAGCCACAGCCCGGACTGGAGGGCGGGCTGCCCGAATTCGGCCGCTGGCAGACCCGGGTCCGGGGCGCCAAGGAGGTGCTGGGCCAGGTGCCGGTGTCGTGCTTGGCCGAGGAGATCGAGACCCCGGGTGAGGGGCAGATCCGGGCGCTGATCACGGTGGCGGGCAACCCGGTGCTGTCCACGCCCCGGGGCGACCGGCTCGATCGGCTGCTGCCGGGGCTCGACGCGATGATCTCGGTTGATCTGTGGCTCAACGAAACCACTCGCCACGCCGACGTCATCCTGCCCGGCCTGTCGCCGCTGGAGCAGCCGCACCACGACGATCTGATCCTGGCGTTCGCGATCAACAGCATCGCCAACTACTCGGCACCGGTCTTCGCCCCGGAGGACCCAGACCGGCCCGAGGAGTGGGAGATCCTCGTCCGGCTCACCGGCCTGTGCGCGGGCACGCCCGCCGAGGACGTCGACGTCGCCGCGATCGACGACGGCTTCTTCGACTACCTGTGCTTCACCCAGGGCCTCGACGGCGCCGAGGTTCGCGCGCACTATCCGCACGGCGGGCCGGAACGCATCCTGGATCTGACCCTGCGCACCGGGCCGTTCGGTGACCGCTACGGCGAGAACCCGGACGGGCTGAGCCTGGCCAAACTCAAGGCGCAGCCCAACGGGATCAACTTCGGGCCGATGGTGTCCCAGGTGCCCGCGATCCTGAGCACGCCGGACAAGAAGATCCGGCTGGCCCCGCAGTACCTGCTCGACGACATCCCCCGGCTCGCGCGACGCCTGCAGCGCGAACCCGACGATCTGGTGCTGGTGAGCCGGCGCCACCTGCGCTCGAACAACTCATGGCTGCACAATGTTTCGGCGCTGATGAAGGGCCGCGACCGGTGCACGTTGCTGATGCATCCCGACGATGCCGCCCGCCGCGGGGTGTCGGTCGGCGACATCGTCTCGGTCCGGTCGTCGGCGGGCGCCATCGAGGTACCGGTGGAGGTGACCGACGCGATCAAGCCCGGTGTGGTCTCGATGCCGCATGGCTGGGGTCACGGCAAGCCAGGCACCCGGATGTCGGTGGCCAACGGCTCGCCCGGCGTCAACACCAACATCCTGTCCCCGCCGACCTTCCTCGACGAACCGTCGGGCAACGGCGCGCTGAACGGGATCCCTGTCACCGTCGCCGCCATCGAGTAATAGGCGACTCCGTACACTCAGGCCCGACCCGATCCTGGGAGGAGCTCGAAATGAGCGATATCGACGTCGACGCCGTCCGCACCGCGGGCGCGGCCATCGGCGAGGCCGTCAGCGTGTTCATGCTGAACCCGGACACCTTCGAGAAGAGCCTGGCCGCAGGCTATCCGGATCCCTTTGCGGCGTACTTCGCCGGCCGCGGTGGCGTGCTCGGTGACGCCACCGGCCGCACGGTCACCGCGGTGTTCGCCGTTTTCGAACCCGGCCTGGCCAAGACGTGCTGGGAGAAGGGCGTCGCCGTGCACGAGGCGTCGGAGAGCGCCCGGCTGTACTGGTGCCAGGCCGCCGACTTCGCCCGCAAATACCTGGCCAACGCCGAGGGACTCGACCGCATCGCCGCGCTCGGCGAGAAGGTGATCGCGGCTGCCGACGAGCCCGGCCTGCCGCTGTACGCCGGCTGGCGGGCCATGCCGCTGGCCGATGATGCGGCGGCACGGGCGTTCCAGGTGATGTTCGTCCTGCGCGAGCTGCGGGCCGCCGTGCACTTCAACGCCCTGACGATCTCGGGGCTACACCCGGTCGAGGCGCACATCCTCAACCACGGCACCGACTATGCGGCGTTCATGGGCTGGCAGCCCCCGTTTGCCGACGCGGCCGACAAGAGCGATCTGTACGCCGAGGTCGAGGAGACCACCAACCGGCGGATGCGGGAGATCGTCGGTTCCGCACTGACCGCCGAGGAGGCCGACGAACTGGCCCGGTTGAGTGTGGCTGCGCTCGCCACGCTGAAGGCCAGCGCGCCCGCGCCGGTCGGCGCGTGAGACAGGTCTGCTGATTCGGTCCTCTGCTGGACCGCTTCACCGCTTAAGATGCCCCAATGCCGTTAGCTGACGGCCAGGTCGTGGCGGGGTACACCATCCTGCGCACGCTGGGCGCCGGAGGAATGGGCGAGGTGTACCTCGTCCAGCACCCGCGGCTGCCCCGGCGCGATGCGCTGAAGGTCCTCGGATCGGCGGTCAGCTCCGACGACGAATACCGCAAACGGTTCAATCTCGAGGCCGACATGGTGGCCACCCTGTCGAATCCGCACATCGTCACGATCTATGACCGTGGCGAATTCGACGACAAGCTCTGGATATCGATGGAGTACGTCGACGGCACCGACGCGTCTCGGCTGCTTGCCGAGCGCTATCCGTACGGGATGCCACCCGACGAGGTGGTCCGGATCATCACCGGGGTCGCCGAGGCGCTCGACTACGCCCATAGCCGCGGTCTGCTGCACCGCGACGTCAAACCCGCCAACATCCTGCTAGGTCGTCCTGACTCCGGCGACGAACGAGTCATGCTGGCCGACTTCGGAATTGCCCGGTGGATGGGGCAGGCCAGCGAGCTGACCGGTGCGAACATGACGGTCGGTACGGTGGCCTACGCCGCTCCCGAGCAGCTCAAGGGCGACAACATCGACGGTCATGCCGACCAGTACGCGTTGGCCGCGACCGCATATCACCTGCTGACTGGCATGCCACCGTTCCAGCACACCAATCCGGCGATCGTGATCAGCCAGCACCTGAGTTCCGACCCGCCGGCAATCGGTGCGAAGCGGCCGGAGTTGGCTTGCCTGAGCCCGGTTTTCGCCAAGGCCCTGGCCAAGGACGCCCGCAAGCGCTACCCCCGCTGCGTCGACTTCGCACGGGCGTTGCAGCGGGGGATCGGCACGGCCGAACGTGAACACGGCGCGATCGACGTGACGAGCGCGGCGTCGGCGTCGGCGTCCAGCGAGCTCGCCAAACGTGGACGCCACGCCAAATCAGGAACCGGTTCGTCACGGCGTAGGCTGCTGATCTCGGCGGTGCTCGGCGCGGTCGTGATCATCGCCGGTGCGGCAGCAGGGTTTTCGCTGTTCGGTCACCGCGGTGTGCACAACACCGCGACCGCGTCGGTGTCGACGACATCGCCACCGCCTGCCGTCGCGGCCCGAATGGATCTGCCGGTCGTGGTGATCGGCGCGAATTGCGCGGTGCTGGGTGCCGCAGCGGTCAGCGAGGAAGGTGCGCCGGCCTACTGTGCGCGCGCCGGTGCGGATGGCGACGCGGTCGTGTGGTCGCTGCAGCCCGGGAAACTGGTGACCTCCGGGTCGGGGTGACCCCCGAATCGGCCGCCGGGTGGATGCGCGCTCCCCGTCGGCCGACCGCGCTATTACAGCGGGATCCACTGCCCGAGGAACCAGAAGCCCCAACCCACCCCGTTGCCTGCGGGCATCGGCTGCACCCACTGCCCGTTCCAGTTGAACGGCTGATGGTCCCGGCGAGCCTGATCGATATTGCGATGCTGCCAGTCGACGGGCCCGCCGTTCCACCCGTTGTCGTGTCCGTTGTTCCAGCCATCGTGGGGTCCCTGGCAGTTCTGCGGACCCGGTCCGCCGCACGGGCCCGGATCCGCATTTGCCGTTGCGCCGCCGAGCCCGAACAGTGCAGCGGCACCGATGCCCACCGCCGTCGTCGAGGCATAGACCAGTCGTTTGAGGTTCATCGTCGTCTCCGATCGTGTGCTCCACATTGCTCTTGCCTTGACGACGTTAGGAACTGAGCATTTGCGCAACCTGTGACAGCGGTTGGCGCGGGCTGGGGGCCGGTAACGCATCGAAAACGCTTTGATATCAGCAGCTTTGCTGACTATTCAGGCACTCAAGAGGGTGTTGACAGCGGCTTGTACGAACACTGCCGGTGTGGCATCCAAACCGGCCGGGCAGCGGATTGGAGCGTGCGTCAGCTGCGCTCGACCGGCAGTGACTCGCCACGGAAGAAGGCCGGCGCCTTGAGGTTCCACACAATCATCAGCACCACCCCGAGCGCGAGTCCGAGCACCCCGACCACGAAGGCGGTGCCGATGCCCAGGATCGACCCACCCGAACTGCTGGCCGGGTCGGCCATTTGGTAGGTCTCGACGATGCCGACCGGGATCAGGATCAGCCCGCCGATCCCCGGCAGGATCACTTGTCCCATCGCGGTGCGCCAGGAGCGAAAAGCGCTGCGCCAGAAGTACACCACCGACGAAATCGCGACGACGGAATAGTAGGTCATGATCGCGATTCCGACGCTGTACACCGAATCCTGCACGACGCTGTCGCTGACCAGGTCCAGCACGCAATACAGCACCAGGCTGGTGAGCCCGATGACCCAGGTGGCGAACTTGGGTGTCGAGGTCACCTCGCTCACCGCCGAGAACCGGTCCGGCAGCGCCTTGTAGGTGGCCATCGACAGCAGGCCACGGGCCGTCGGCATCACGGTGGACATCGTCGCCGAGAACGCGGACAACCCGACGACCAGCGCCGCGATGAGCGCACCGCTGGTGCCGATCGACTGGGTGGCCAGTGTGGTGAACACGTCGTCGATATTGCCGGCATAGGTCAGGCTCGTCGGACTGTCCTCGTCGATCCCCGCGTACGACAGGGCCGCCACGCTGAAGATCACGTAGGTGGCGACGGTGATCAGGATCGCGGTCACGCCGCTGCGCCCGGCCTGCGCCGAGGTACCCGAGGTCTCCTCGGACATCGCCAGCGAGGCGTCGAATCCCCAGAAGATGAAGATCGCGATCAGGAAGCCCCCGAGGAACTGTCTGAAGTCACCAATCGCGAACGGGTTGAACCACTCCCACGAGAATGCCTCGGCCGTGGGGCTCTGCTGGCCGCGGAACACCGCGATCAACATGACGACCGCGAACAGCGCCAGTCCGCCGTACTGCACGATCGTCAGCAGCAGTGTGGTGCGCGAGGACTCCTCGGCCCCCCGGGCGACCAGCCACGTCGTCAGCAGGATGAAGACGCTGGCGACCGGGATGTCGAACCACACCGGCGTGTCCTCCACGCCCAGCCACACGCCGGTCGCGTTGGTCAGGATCCCGGCCGCTCCGACGCCGGCCAGGATGCTCGACATCGCGAGCGCGAAGCCACCCATCCAGCCGACGTGCGGCGTGATGGCCTTGGAGCCCCAGGTGAACACGGTCCCGGCGTCGGGTGCGGCGTCGGTGAGGTGCTTATAGGCCAGGGCCACGAAGTACATCGGGATGACCGCCACGATGAACACGATCGGTAGCTGGTAACCGGACTCCTGCGCACCGTAACCCAGCGCGCCGGTCAGCGAGTAGGCCGGGGCGGTGGCCGCCAAACCGATGGCTACCGCACCGACGATCGACACGGAGCCCTTCTTGAGGCCCTTGGCGCGCAGGCCGTGCATCAGCGGGTCAATAGTTGCCGCGTCTTCAGGCATCAGCGGATTCTGCCACCGCCGGCGCCAGTTGGCCGGGTTACGGGAAAAGCCGAATCAGTGTCGTGCTGGGCGATTCGCGGCCGCGGTATGGCCGCGGCCGCTGCCGGCTCGGGCCGTCTCCGAACGGTGTTGCGGCACCGCCGCTTTGCGCGCCGCCGGGGCCGGCGGTTTCACGACGTGCCGGTTGGATCGTGCGTCGGACTTGGTGGACCGTTGCGAAGTGCTCACGGCGGGTTTCCGGCCGGCGGCTGGGCGCAGCGCAGCGGCCGCAGGCGGCGCACTTGACCGCACCGCCAAGCTCCTGATCGCATTGAACGCGCCAACGACCGCGCCGATCGGGGCACCCACGATGGCACCAACGATCGCGATGACCGGGATGAGGGGACTCAGGCCGATGCCGATCACCGGAATCTGATAGATGATGCCGGAGGCAGCAGTGCCCGCGGCGATGAACCCGAGCAGCGCCCCACCACCGATGCCGGCGACGAAACTTCCGATCACGTTCTGCACGACCTGGCCGACGTTCACCTGGTTGGCCGAGGCCGTGGTCTGCGCGACGACCGGCGCGAGCGCTTCGGGCAGCGCCACCAGCTCAATGATCTCGGTGGATGTCCGCGGCACCGACAACTCGATGGTCGGGCTGGGCGCAACGACCGTCGTGGTGGCCAGCACGACCGCGCTCGCTGCGATCGCCGCCACCGTGGCGACCGCCGGTCGACTACCGAGGATGCGGTTCATGGGTCCACGTTGACGGCCGTATCTCGAGCCGGCGTCAGTAGCGGGCTACTGCAATTACGGTTTGATGCGGATCGGTCCCGGCTTCCACAACCCGCTGCGGGTGGCGGTGCCCAGGTCGATGTGGGCGGGCTCGGCTGGCACGATCGTCTCGAACCGCCGCAGCGAGCCCCAGTCGCGGCCCCAGTCGTGTGACAGGTAGGTCGCCATCACGTGGGCCCGCAGCAGGATGTCGGTGATACCGAGCAGACCGCCGTTGCGGCCGTCCTCCCAGGTGTCGGTGTCCTGCTTCTTGGCCGTGTAGTCCGGGGTGATCCGGAACTTCGGCACCTCGGTGACACCGTTCGCGTGCAGCATCGGCTGCTGGCACGGGAACGCCAGGCCCACCGCCCAGTCCATCAGCACCGGTTGGGTGGAGCCGACGAACTCCTGCACCGACCGCAACTCGGGCACCCGGGGCGGGGTCACCGCGACCCAGTCACCCTGCGACAGGGACCGGTCCTGCGCCACGATGCGCACCGTGGTCGCGTCGGCCGGAATCTCCGAGCGGGGGAAGCGCAGATTGCGCCACGACGGCGCGGGGCCGAGGTCATAGGGGCTGACCCGTCCCGCGGGCACCGGGTCGCCGTTGGGGCCGGGCTTGGCGTATTCCAGCTCCACGGTCTGGCCGTCGGTGAAGCCGTTGAGCACGCTGCGACCGGCGATGGTGCCCGCGGCGGTGACGACGATCAGCGGGTGCCCACTGTCGCCCCGCGGCAACTGGTACCACGCCGAGTTGAGCGTGGCGTCCTGCTGCGGACCGACGAAGTAGCTGCCGGCCAACGGAACCCGGGCCGGGTCGAGGCCATAGGGCAGCGGCACCGTCGAGCCGTTGACGCCCGGCGTCTCCAGCTTGACCGACTGATCCCAGTCGTAGTCCGTGCCCGGTTGCGGGTTGGTCATCCGAATCGCTTCGGCGACAATATGTTCCGGCACACCGCTGGGGGTGAAGCCAACCGGCTCGGTGCCCCCCAATGGTCCGAGCGGTCCGTAGTCGCCGGGCAGCGGGGTGAGGAAGCCGGCGTTGGTGTCGGGTTCCACCAGCACGTCGTCGGCCAGCCCACAGCCTCCGGAGAACGACCGCAGATTGGCCCAGGCGTTGGAGTAGGTGGGGTATTGACGCACCACGCCTGCGGCCATCGAGGCGACGAACACCAGGACCATGAAGCCGGCCGCCACCGGGATCGGCGCGGCGGTCAGGGCTCGGGCGAAGCGGCCTTCGCCATGGTCGCGGGTGCTGAAGTGCAGCCAGATCGTATAGAGCGCCGACACCGCGAACAGCGCGAAGAAGATTGTGCTGACCGTGATTCCGGCGATCTTCGGCATCGCGTTGTTGAACGGTGCGCCATAACTCGACACGTACCACCAGCCGTTGGTGGTGGCGAAGCACAGGGCGAGCAGGAAGAACACCGCGGTGACGACGGTCATCCGGTTACGCGACCAGCGCAGCACCGCAGGCGAGGCGAGTACGGTGGCCACCGCCGCCATGGCCGCACCGACGGCGGCGAACAGACCGAAGTGATGCACCCACTTCGTCGGGGTGAACATCAGGAAGAACATCGTCGCGAAGATGATGCCCATCAACCGCCACACCGGTCCGCGGGCGACGCCGGGAACGCGCTTGCGGCGCAACATGATGAACATCGACACGAACAGCGACAGCGCGGTCACCAGGAAGCCGAACCGCCGCGACAGCGAGCCGTCCACGGTCGGCAGGATCAGGTAGTAGTAGCGCAGGTTCTCGGTGTACCAGGCCTGGCTGGGTCCGATGTCGGTGCGAATCCTGGTGGCTTCCAACACCGTCGCCAGGGTTTGGTCGGCGAACACGACGGTCAGGATGATCGTGCCTGCGGCCAGCAGCGGCAGGATCAGCGGCCAGGTGCCCACCACCGAGCGCCTGCGCACCAGGATCCGCAGGATCGGGCGGCCACCGGCGATCAGCGCGGCCACCGCGATCAGGCCGGTGGGCTGGATTCCGAGGGTGCACGCGGCGCTGATGATCGCCAGCGCGGCCGGGGTCAGCCGCCCGGAGATGATCGCGCGTTCGATCAAGACATAGGTGATCAGGGCGCCGGTGGCGATCTGGCCTTCGGGCCGTAGGCCGTTGTTGAACGGCATCCATGCCGCCATCAGCACCAGCCCTGCCGCCCACAGCGCGGGCCGGCTGGCGATTACGGCGGGCCCGAGTCGGGGCAGCACCTCGCGGGACAGCAGCAGCCAGCAGACCAGCGCACAGATCAAGTCCGGCAACCGCATCCAGATGCTGGCGTCGCTGACGTGGGTCATCAGCGCGAGCACGTTGTAGAACCAGCCGAACGGGTCTTCCGGGCTGCCGAACCAGCGGAAGTAGTTCGACATGTAGCCGGCGTGGTCGGCCACCCGGGCCATCTGCAGGATGTAGCCGTCGTCGGAAGAGTTGGCGCCGATCACATGCCACACCAGGAACCCGGCCACCACGGTCACGTCGACCGCGGTGAACGTCCGCCAGCGCTGCGGAATCCACTTGTGCATGTGCCGGCCGTCGAGGCGGTCCAGCCGCCACAGGGCCAGCAGCGCGATCACGGTGGCGGCCATCGCGAGCAGCATCGCGGTCAGCTTGAGAGCTGTTGGGGTGGTGGTGAACCGGGTGTCGATGACGGCCGACACGCTCAACCCGGGCGGCGCCGGGCCGACCAGGTCGGTGAACACCCCGACGATCGCCGGGCGCAGGTTGGGATCGGCGAACCCGCTGCGCAGGTCCTTGCCGGTGGTCGGATCGGATTGATTCCCCGAGTCGCTTCGCTCCTGCCCGCCGGTCAACCCGACGAAGGTGGCGAAGGTCCCGTCCGTGTTCGAGGTGATCTCGATGCGCTGGCAGCCGGCGGAGGTGACCCGCGCCCTCGGCACGCTGGCGATCACCACGTTGCGGTCGGTGATGTCCACGCGCTCGGCGTTGACATTGACGAACAACGAATTCAGCGCCGCCTCTTTGCCTTTCTGCGGCGCCAGCCCCAACACCATGCCACCTGCGGGTGGCATGGATCGGATCACTTCGCAGGGCACCGTCGCTGTCAGCGACACCGGCGCCTGGGAGATCAGCGGTGCGGTGACGTTGTTCAGCTGACCGGCCTGCGGCCAGTTCAGCGTCGCCGTGGTCTGCTCCACCGGCAG